>JBOHER010000001.1:0-8614 GCA_050701115.1 Haloechinothrix sp.
CCTCACCGCGTGCGAGGACCGGAACCATGATCACGTGATTGTGCGGAGGCTAGCCGGCTTCCGCCCGTGGACCGAACGAAAAGCCCTGATTGCCGCCCCCGCCAGAGGCAGCCGAGTCCGCCGATGCGGGCGCCGCCGAGCCGCGGTCGTCCAGTTCGCGGAGCTGAGATTCGAGGAATCCACGCAGCCTGGTGCGGTACTCCCGCTCGATCGTGCGCAGCTCCTCGATCTTCTTGCCCAGCACGTCCTTTTCGGCGTTGAGGTTATTCATCGCCTCGGTGTACTTGCGCTGCGCCTCGCGCTCCATCGTGGTGGCCTTGTCGCGCGACTGGCGCTCCAAGGTCTCTGCTCGGGTGCGGGCGTCGTTGAGCATCGTCTCAGCCCGGGTGCGGGCCTCGTTGACCATCGAATCGGACTTCGAGCGCGCCTCGGACAGCAGCTGCTCAGACTTGGTGCGCGCCTCGGCAAGCATGCCGTCGGACTCGGCCTTGGCTTCGCCGGTCAACCGGTCGGCCATCTCCTGCGCGAGCCCCAGCACCTTGGCCGCCTGGACATTCGGCTCGCTGGCATCGCCGAGGCCACCGTGCGCCTGGGTCTGTTCGAGAGCCGAGGCGGGCGCCGGGACGGAGGTGAGCCGGCGGGCCGGCTCTACGGGCGGCGGCGGGGCAGGGGGACCCGACTTCACACCCTGGAGCTCGCCGCGGGTCGACTCCAGCTCGGCATCGAGCTGCTCGACCTGCGTGCGCAGCTCGTTGTTCTCCTCGATCAGGCGGGCAAGTTCGGTCTCCACCAGGTCGAGGAAGGCGTCTACCTCGTCCTCGTTGTAGCCCCGTTTGCCTATCGGTGGCTTGCTGAACGCGACGTTGTGCACGTCAGCGGGGGTCAAGGACATCTGATCACCTCACGCACTCCAGGCCTGCAGGGTACCCGGGCCCCATCACCCGGGATATGCCAGTTGCATCAGTATGAACACAACCAACAGCAGCACCATAATCGATAAGTCCAGTCCCACGTTGCCGATCCGCACAGTCGGGATGATCCGACGGAGCGCCCGAACCGGTGGGTCGGTCACTGTGTAGATGGTCTCGAGCGTCACCGCAACCCCGCCTGCGGGATGCCACTCGCGTGCGAACGACCGGACGAGTTCGACCACCACCCGCGCCACGAGCAGCAACCAGAACACGAACAGCACGTAGTACACGAGGAGCAAGACCAAATCCACGAGGACCACTCTGCCACAGTGCCCAATTCATTGTTCGGGCTCCTTGCCAATCAGCGGCGGAGGAACATCCCGCCCTCCGCGATGCGCCTGCGATCCTCTGCCGTCACATCGATGTCAGGTGGCGAGAGTAGGAAGACCTTGTTGGTGACCTTGTCGATCGTGCCGCGCAGCGCGAAGGCTAGGCCCGCCGCGAAGTCGACCAGCCGCTTGGCATCCGCGTTGTCCATCTCGGTGAGGTTCATGATCACCGGGTTCCCGTCCCGGAAGTGCTCACCGATGCCGCGCGCCTCGGCGTATCCACTCGGGTGCATGGTGACGATCCGGCTAAGCGGATCCCGCATGACCGGCCGCACGTGCTCGGCCACCGGCCGCAGCCTGGCCACCGGCTCCGGCTGGCGGTCCATGGCCAGTGCACCCGACACGGCGGGCTCGGCGGCCATCGGGCGTTCGCGACCGCGAACCGGAATGCCCATGCCATCCCGGTCATCAGCGGGCGCGCGGTACGGGCCTCTCGGCCGTGCGCCGAGTCCGGCGGCGCGCTCGTCGTAGCCGTCGTAATCGGCGTTGTCGGAGTATCCGAGGCCGTAACCGTCGTCGTCGGGATACCTGTCGTATCCGTCGCCGTCGGCCGGAATCATGCCGAAGTAGGCCTTCAGCTTCTGCAGCGTGCTCATGCCTCTCCCTCGTGCCTCGCGGCATGTCCGAACCCGCGTTCGTAGCGAACAACGCTCACTCCAGCGAGGCTAACTCGCGCCCCCCTAGCAGACCGGTTCCGACACGCACGCAGGTGGCCCCATGTGCGATTGCGTGTTCCAGATCTCCGCTCATCCCGGCGGATAGCTCGATGAGGTCGCCGTAATCGGCTCGCAGGCGCTCCCGAACAGCGGCGAGCCGGGCAAAAGCATCATGGGGATCGACATCGAGCGGCACGATCGTCATCAGGCCACGCAACCGCAATTCACCCCTTTGTGTGACATGATCGACAAGCTGACGAAGCTCGTCAAGCGGACATCCTCCGCGGGTGGGATCGGCGTCCAAGCTCACCTGCACCAGAACGTCGAGCGGCTCGGCGCGCTCCCCGTGCGCCCGCGCGGCGGAGACCGCCTTCCCGAGTGCGTCGGCAAGGCGGATCGAATCGAGCGACTGGACTTCGTCTGCCCATCGGGCCACCGATCGCGCCTTGTTGCGCTGCAGTCTGCCGACCATGTGCCAGCGCACCAGCGCGTCTGGCCGGAGGGCCGCGACCTCCCGCGCCTTGCGGCCTGCCTCCTGATCGGTGCTCTCGGCGAAGTCCCGCAACCCGAGATCGATGAGCCGGACGACGTCCTCGGCAGGAAAGCGCTTGCTCACGGCGAGCAGCCGCACCTCGTGCGGATCCCGTCCGGCCGCCGAGCAGGCGGCGGCGATGCGCGCCTGGGTGGCCCGCAGCGCGGCTCGCAGGTGCTCGCTGCGTTCCTCGGCACTCACGACGGATCCATCCAGGTCAGCGCCGCGAGCCTGCCGGTGGTGCCTTGCCTGCGGTAGCTGAACAACGTCTCGTCCTCCGCGGTGCAGCGCGGGTCGACTCCGATCCTGCCTACGCCCGCATCGGCGAGCTGGTGCCACAGTCCGGCGCGAAGATCGATGCTCGGGGTGCCCTTTCTGCTTCGGCTCGCGCTACCCGGCAGGTGCGCCTCCACGTCGTCGACCATATGTTGTGGCACCTCGTAACACGCACCGCAGACCGACGGCCCGAGCAGGGCTTCGATCCGCTCGGGCGCCGCGCCGAGTCCACACATCGCCTCGACCGCGGCCGGCAGGACACCGATCCGCGCCCCGACCCGGCCCGCATGCACGGCGGCAACCACCCCGGCCTCAGGATCGCCAAGCAAAACCGGCACACAGTCGGCGACGAGCGCGACGACCGCGAGGCCAGGCTGTGCGGTGACCAGAGCGTCAGTGGCCTCCGCCGGGCCGTCCAACGGGCCGTCCACGACCGTCACGGTGCGCCCGTGGATCTGGTCCATCCAGGCGACTCTGCGCTCGTCCAGTCCGACTTCGGCTGCCAACCGCCTGCGATTTGCAGCCACCGCAGCCGGGGCGTCTCCGACGTGATCACCCAGGTTGAACAAGTCGTACGGCGGCATCGACACCCCACCCGCCCGAGTCGTGACCACCCGTCTAATCCGCACAGTTGAACCCTTCCCGGTCGCGTTTGGGTGTCTTCAAGACCCACAAACCCGTGTGTACGACACCATAAACGGCTGCAAACCCAGACCCGTTCGGCAGGGTTTGCAGCCGTTTATGGTGAGCGTAAGTGGTGTTTGTGGGTCTTGAAGACACCCAAACGCAGGCGGGCCTAACGGCGCATGAAGGGGGGGACGTCGACCTCATCGTCATCGGCGGTGTCGGTCACCGGGACCGCGCGCCCGGGCAGCACACCACGGCTCCCGCCAGGACCACTGCTGCCGACGTTGCCACCGATACCGCGGCTCGCGGGTGGCTGCGGGTGCCCCCCGCGCTGGGCGCCACTGGGAATGCCGGTGCCGTTCGCCGCCGCCGGTGCCTGCGGACGCTGACCGTTGTGCACCGGCTGCGCGCCCCTGGCAGGCTTGGCGCCGCTCCCACCGATCCGGCCGGCTTCGGCCGACGCCGTGGTCCGCGACCCGACCGCGGGGGGTTCGAGCTTCTTGTGGGTCGGCGTGCCCGCGTCGAATCCGGCGGCGATCACCGTCACCCGCACCTCGTCGCCGAGCGAATCGTCGATGATCGTGCCGAAGATGATGTTCGCCTCGGGGTGCGCGGATTCTTGCACCAGCGATGCCGCTTCGTTGATCTCGAACAGCCCGAGGTCGGAGCCACCGGCGATGGACAGCAGCGCGCCGTGCGCGCCGTCCATCGAGGCTTCCAGCAGTGGCGAATTGATGGCCTTCTCGGCGGCCTGCACCGCCCTGCCCTCGCCGCGCGCGGAACCGATGCCCATCAGCGCGCTGCCCGCGCCGGACATGACGCTCTTGACGTCGGCGAAGTCCAAGTTGATCAGGCCGGGCGTGGTGATCAGGTCGGTGATGCCCTGGACACCGGAGAGCAGCACCTCATCGGCCGAGCGGAAGGCGTCCATCAGGCTGACGCCGATGTCGCCGAGCTGCAGGAGGCGGTCATTGGGGATGACGATGAGCGTGTCGCACTCGTTGCGTAGCGCCTGGATCCCGTCTTCGGCCTGCTTTCCCCTGCGCTTGCCCTCGAACGAGAACGGGCGGGTGACCACGCCGATGGTGAGAGCGCCGAGCTTGCGTGCGATCTGCGCGACGACAGGGGCACCACCGGTGCCCGTACCGCCGCCTTCTCCCGCGGTCACGAAGACCATGTCGGCACCCTTGATGACCTCTTCGATCTCGTCGCGGTGATCTTCGGCGGCACGCTGGCCGACCTCGGGGGCAGCGCCGGCACCCAGCCCGCGGGTGAGCTCTCGGCCGATGTCGAGTTTCACGTCGGCGTCGGACATCAGCAGGGCCTGGGCGTCGGTGTTCACCGCGATGAACTCGACCCCCTTGAGGCCGACCTCGATCATGCGGTTCACGGCGTTCACGCCGCCGCCGCCGATACCGACGACCTTGATCACCGCGAGGTAGTTGTGCGGGGGCGTCATCGGGTCCGCCTTCCTGATCTTGACTAGTGATCTCGAGTTCACACCGCCTAAAACTGACCGGGGTGAAACCCCGAAAAACCCTCAACCTCAACAAGAGGGTTAGAGTTATGTCAACTTCTGGCGTTGTGAGGGACGTTAGGCACCACGAAGCGTTGAATCCAGCAGCCACGCCGCGTGTCGGCCACGTCTTTGGCCACAACCCATTCCGCGAAAGGAAACGATCGCCTCGAGCCCGAGCCAGCTCAGGAAACCGTGGGCAGTTCCGGGCTCGAGACGTCGTATATGTCACCTGGCCGGGATAGCAGGGCGGCGAGCACTTTGGACTTGCGTTCGAGTTGGGCCGCGTCGCCCCATCGCACGGTCTTGCCGTTGGACAGGGTGAACTCGACGCTGCCCGGAGTTCTCGCCCCGACCGCGGTGACCCGCTTGCGTAGCTTCTCCGGCACACCGGTCAGTACGGCCATCACCGCACGCGTGGTCGGGTCGGCAGAGGAGACCTTGCTCAGTTCGAGCTCAGGCAGCCGCTTCGGCTGCTTGCGCTGCTGGTGGAACGGCACACCGTAGGAGTCGACGAGCCATATCCCGTCGTGCGCGCGGACGTAGGCCACCGGAGTTCGCTCGGTCACCTCGATGGTGATCTTCGACGGCCACGAGCGGGACACCTGCACCGCACGAACCGCGGGCAGAGTGACCACGCGTTGCTCGACGCCATCGGTATCTACCCGCAGCATCGGTCGCCGGTCCGGCACCCCCGCAAGTTCGAGCACCACGCCGCGCGACACCCGGTTGAGCCCGGTGACCTCGACCGACCGCACCCCGAACAGGGAGGTGAACAGCAGCACGTAGCCGACGCCGAGCACCGAGATCACGATCAGCAGTGCTACCCACCGTCGACGCAACGCCTTTCGCCTGTTCGGCGCGTTCGCCGTGCGCTGCCGAGCAGATGCCGGCCGACGCCCGCGAACCGAGCGCACGTCCTCGCCACCGCTTCGCCGTTGCCCACGTGAACCGCGCGAGCGCTGTCGTGAGCTCGCCACCGGCTACCCTTCGGGCGCTGGGGCCGTGGCCCCGCCGCCACTGCTGCTACCTCGGCTGTCCAGCTCCCTGATGATCTCGCTGCCCAGTTGGGTCACATCACCCGCGCCCATGGTCACCACCAGGTCACCCGGGCACACCAGGTCGGCCACCAAGGTCGCAGCCCGGTCGAACGCGGGCTCGTAGTGGCTCTTAGCCGCGATTATCTGGTCGGCGATCAACGCCCCGGACACACCGGGTTCCGGTTCCTCCCGGGCGCCGTACACGTCCAGCACAACGACCTCGTCGGCCAGCCCGAGGGCCTCGGCGAACTCAGCGGCGAACGACTTGGTGCGCGAGTACAGGTGGGGCTGGAACACCACGAGCACCCGGCCGTTCCCCGCAGAGTGCCGCACCGCGCGCAATTGGGCGGCAACCTCGGTGGGGTGATGGGCGTAGTCGTCGTACACCCGCACGTCGCCGGAGCGCCCCTTGAACTCGAACCGCCTGCGCACGCCGCCGAACGCGGCGAGCCCTTCGGCCAGCCCGCCCAACGGCGCTCCCAGCTCCTCACCGGCGAGCAGTGCGGCGATCGTGTTGAACGCCATGTGTTCACCCGGAACGGCGACCCGGAGGTCGATCTGCTTGCCGTGCAAGGAAATCCGCACCACGCCGCCATCTTCCGGGGACGGGGTGTAGTCGAGCACCATGGCGTCGTCCGCGCCCCTGGCGGTCCTGCCGTACCGACGCACCCGCACCCCCTCCGCGAGCATTCCCGTTGACTCCGCGCGGGCCGCGAGTTCCTCGGCCGCCGGATCGTCGGCGCACACTATGAGCACGCCACCCGGCTGGATGCGCCGGACGAACTCGCCGAACACCATGCCGTAGGCCTCGGCACTCCCGTGGTGGTCGAGGTGGTCCGGTTCGATGTTGGTGATCACCGTTACCGTCGGCGCGTAGGTCAGGAACGAGCCGTCGCTCTCGTCGGCCTCGGCGACGAACATCCCGCCGCCGCCGTGGTGCGCGTTGGCGCCCGACTCGTTGAGGTCACCGCCGATCGCGAACGACGGGTCGAGCCTGCAGTGCTGCAGTGCGACGGTGAGCATCGAGGTGGTCGAGGTCTTGCCGTGGGTACCCGCGATACAGGCAACGGTGTGGCCGGCCATCAACGCGGCGAGCGCCTCGGCGCGATGCAGGACCGGAATGTTCCTGGACCGAGCCGCGGCCAGTTCGGGATTGGTTTCCTTGATCGCGGTGGACACCACGACGGCGGAGGGCGGAGCGGGCAGCAGCTCGAGGTTGTCCGCTCGCTGGCCGATGGCGATCTCGGCACCCTGCCTGCGCAGCGTGAGGAAAGCCCTGGACTCCTTGGCGTCCGAACCGGTGACGATCGCTCCCCGGGCGAGCAGGATCCGCGCGATACCGCTCATGCCCGCACCGCCGATACCGATCAGGTGCGCTCGGGAGAGCACATCGGGAACGGGCTGATCAACCACCACAAGCCTCCAAGACGATCCTGGCGAGCGCCTCGTCGGCTTTTCGGTGACCCAAGCCGACGGCCGCCGCCCCCATCTTCTCCAGTCTGCCACTGTCTGTCACCAGCGGGATCACGTGCTCGGCCACCCAGTCCGCGGTCAGCGCGGCATCGTCCACCAGGATCGCGGCACCCGCCTCGACCGCGGGACCGGCATTGAGCCCCTGCTCCCCGTTGCCGTGCGGGAGCGGCACGAAAGCCGCGGGCAAGCCCACCGCGGAGACCTCAGCGACCGTCATGGCCCCTGACCGGCACAGCACCGCATCCGCGGCGGCGTAGGCGAGATCCATCCGCTCGAGATACGGCACCGGCACATACGCAGGCCGACCGGGGAATTCTCGTACCGCAAGGGAGTTCTTCGGACCGTGCGCGTGCAGGACGCCGACTCCGGCGTCGGCGAACGCGGTGGCCGCAGCGGACACAGCGGAGTTGATCGAGCGAGCTCCCTGTGATCCACCGAAAACGAGCAGGGTCGGGGCGTCCGGGTCGAGCCCGAAATGCGCGCGGGCCTCCGCCCGCAACGCGAGCCGGTCCAGCGAGGTGATGGAACGACGCAGCGGAATCCCGATGACCTCGGCCTTCGGCAACGGTGTGTGCGGTGCCGAGACGGTCACCCGCTTGGCGAACCGCGCCCCCACCCGGTTCGCCAACCCGGGGCGCAGATTGGCTTCGTGCACCACGATCGGCACCCTGCCGCGTGCGGCGAGATACGCGGGCAGCGCCACGTAGCCACCGAAACCGACGACCACGTCCGCGCCCACGCTGGTCAACACCGCACGAGTGCGCCGCACCGCATCACGCACCTTCAGCGGCAGGCGGAACAGTTCCGGCGCCGGTTTCCTCGGCATCGGCACCGGCGGGATCAACTCGAGCCGATACCCCCGGGCCGGCACCAGGGTGCTCTCCAGTCCACGCTCGGTGCCAAGCGCGACGACCGTGGCGTCCGGACGCAGCCGCATGACCGCGTCGGCCAACGCGAGCGCGGGCTCGATGTGCCCGGCGGTCCCCCCGCCTGCCACCACCACGGTGGGAGATGCCGCCTCCGGGGAGCTCCTCCGGCGACGCACGGGCTCGCTCACGTCCGTCCTCCACGTCTGGCTGCCGCCTGCCTCACTGATGCCTGTCTCACTGGGCGCTGCCTCATCGCCGCTCCCCGCGACCGCTCTCGGCGCGCGTTCGGCGCCGGCCGACCGCCCCGCCTCGTGCCCGCCCGCAC
>JBOHER010000002.1:0-2864 GCA_050701115.1 Haloechinothrix sp.
ACCGAGCGCTACTCGATCAACCCGTCACGCACCGCGTTCGCTCGTGCCGGGAGCTACTGCAACGCGCCATGGAGTGGGGCCACTTCAAGCCATCACCGTGGGGCCAAATGGGGTTGACATTTCCAGACCGACCTGGCCCGGAACCTCTTCGCCTGCCTGATCGCCCAGGCGTGCAACATCGGCCTCACCGCGATGGCGGACGCGTCCGGGATCAGCTACGACACGCTTGCCTGGACCGCCGAGTGGTACCTGCGCGAGGACACGCTGCGGACGGCGAACGCCGCGGTCGTGAACTACCACCACCGCCTAGCGATGTCGCGGGTGTGGGGGGCAGCGACGCTGTCGTCGAGTGACGGGCAGCGCTTCCCGACCAAAGGCAGGTCGATCTCGGCTCGCGCTCTGTCGCGGTACTTCGTCGACGAGGGCATCTCGACGTACACGCACGTCAGCGACCAGCACTCGACCTATGGGACCCAGGTCATCGTCGCAACTCAATCGGAGGCGACGTATGTGCTGGATGAGATCCTGGGGAACGCGACGGACCTGCCGATCAGCGAGCACGTCACCGATACCGGCGGGGTGACGCTGGTGAACTTTGCGTTGTTCGACTTGGTTGGCTTGCAGTTCTCGCCCCGTATCCGTGACCTCGGCAAGGTCACGCTGTACCGCATCGGGAGCCGCCGAGACGTGTGCGCCCGCTGGCCGCATGCCGGGCCGCTCCTTGCCGCCAAGGCGAACATCGGCCTGATCGCCGAGCACTGGGACGACCTGCTGCGCGTGGCGGCGTCGCTCAAGTACGGGCGGGCGACCGCGTCGCTGGTCGTCGGGAAGCTATGCGCGTCGACTCGCCAGAGCGCGTTCGCGGCCGCCCTGAAGAAATGCGGGGCGCTGCTGCGCACGATCCACGCTGCCCGCTACCTCGCCGACGAGGACCGTCGCCGCCGCATCGGTCGGCAGCCCAACAAGGGTGAGGGGCTGCATTCGCTGCGCCGTGGGTTGTTCTTCGCCCGTGAGGGTCACGTCCGACACCGCGAACCCGAACAGCAGACCGATCAGGCGCTGTGCCTCACGTTGGTCACCAACCTGATCGTGGCGTGGAATACCGAGTACCTCGACCGGGCGGCCGCAGCCGTGCGCGCGACCGGTGAGACGATCGACGACGAGATCCTCGCCCACATCGCCCCGGCGCTGACCGACCATGTGCGGTTTCACGGGACCTACGCGTTCGATGTCGACCGCGAGCTCGCCGAGCTCGGCCCCGCTGGCTACCGGCCGCTGCGCCACCCGAACCCGGAACGGGACAACCATGTCCTTCGATGATGACCTCGACGACCGCGCGGCGCCAGGTGACCGTCTCCCTGCGCGGTCAGGGACGAGGCGGAAGTAGTACGGAGCCGCGGGCGATAGGCGCCAGTTCAAGCCGACACGACACCGCAGCCCTCGCGTTGCTTTCTCGGCGACTACTACCGCGACCCGTTCCTGGCCGATCCGCTTGACGTGCCGCAGGTGGTGGTCGATTACCTGTCCGAGCAGCTGGAGCTTGCGGATCCGTCGTGTGTGAAGCGGTACACCGAGCGGGCCAAGACCCGCTTCGAGCACATGTGGGAGATCCGGGACCGGTGCCGCATGCGCGACTTCGCTGAGGTCGAGGCCGAGTTGGTGGCGTGGGTTGATGCGCGGGCGTGGACGACCGGGGACGGCCCGAAGGCGATCTTCGGTGATGCGGTGGTGTGGCTTCGGGAGCGGGGCGTGCTGCTGCCGGGCGTGACCACGTTGGCGCGGCTGGTGGCCCGGGTGCGGGACGAGGCGACACAGCGGCTGTGGGACACCTTGTGCGAGCTGCTGTCGCTGCGGCAACGGCGGCTGTTGGACGGCCTGTTGGTGGTGCGGGACGGGGCTCGGGTCTGTGATCTGGAGCGCTGGGGCCGGGGACCGTCCAGGACGTCGGGGCCGGCCCTGGTGAAGGCGCTGGAGCGGGTCTCGGAGATCAAGGGTGTGGGTGTGGGGACGCTGGACCTCGGCGCGGTGCCGTATCGGCGCCTGGTCGAGTTGGCCCGGTATGGGATGGGCGCCGAGTCGGCGTTGTTGAAACGGCACGGCTCGGCCCGCCGGTTGGCGACCTTGTTGGCGACGGTGGGGTATCTGGAGTCCAAGGCGACCGACGACGCCTTGGAGCTGTTGGACGTGCTGATGGCCACCGAACTGGTCGGACGGGCCGAGCGGGAGGCCGCCAAGGAGAAGCTGCGCCGCCCACGATCGGCTCGCCGTGGCCTCGGCCCGGCTGGCCGCCGCGATGGACGTGCTTTTGAACGTCGGCGGCTGGGACGGGCTGGTGAGCCTGGCGGACGTGTGGGAGGCGATCGAGACGGTCGTGCCGCGCGCCGAGCTGCGGGCCGCGGTCATCACCGTCGCCGACCTGGCGCCGCCGCTCGGCGTCGACGGCGGCAAGCAGTGGCAGGCGGAGCTGGCCCGGCGGATCGTCACCGTCAGCTCCTCGGCATGGCCCTTCATCGCGTCGTAGAGCTGGCGCAGGCAACGCAGCCGCAGGGGCACGTCGGTCGACCACGTCGTGTCGTCGAACGCGCGCCGTGCCGCGGCGATCGCGGCATCCATGTCCTCGACGCCACCGTCGGCCGCCACGCCGATCTGCTCCTCGCTCGAAGGATCGACGTTCGGATACGTGCGACCCGACGCCGCCTCGACGAGCTTGCCGCCGATCAGCAGCCGTTCCTCTGACCTAGATCCGTGAGTTGACGCTGGTTGCGGGTGTGGCCATCCGCGCCAGATGCCTTTCGCAGTTGGAGAATCGGCGTTGCTGAACGTCCGGAGTCCCCCAAGCGAAAGGCACCTGCCGGGTGAAGACG
>JBOHER010000003.1:0-14431 GCA_050701115.1 Haloechinothrix sp.
CTTCAGTGCCGCATATGCACCGAAGGCCACCTTCAGCTCGCGGGTGCGCCCAGGGTGGACAACGCGTCCTCGATCGCACGGTGGAACGTCGGGTATGCGTAGATCATCTGCCGCAGCCGGTCGGTGAGCACCTCGGCGTGCACGGCGAGCGCGAGCGCACCGAGCACTTCGCCGCCGTACGGCCCCGCCGCCGTAGCCCCTACCAGGACGCCACGATCGGCGTCCTCGACCAGCTTGATGAATCCGGCGTTGCCCGCTTTGTGAATCCATCCGCGCGCCGAACCGGGCAGGTCGGCCTTGCCGATCCGGGTGGGCACGCCCTTCTCCCGTGCCTGCCGCTCGGTGAGCCCCACCGCGCCGACCTCGGGATCGGTGAACGTCACCCTGGGCACCGCGTGGTACTCGGCCTCGTGCAGCGCCTGGCCGAGGATGTCCTTGGTCGCGATCGCCGCCTGGTACATCGAGACGTGAGTGAACGCTCCCTTGCCAGTCACGTCGCCGATCGCGTACACGCCGTCGGCGATGCGCATCCGCCCGTCGGGATCGAGGAACTTGGCCTTGATGTCCACGCCGAGCGAGCCGACACCAAGGGCGCCGAGCTCCGCCTCCCGTCCGGTGGCGATGAGCAACTGCTCGGCATTCCGCCGCGACCCACCGAGGTCGATGGTGAATCCGTCGGTGGAATGGCTCGCCGAGCCCACCTGCACATCGGTGTGGATCACCAGCCCCTCGTCGGCGAGCACATCGGAGAGCAGCTCGCTCGCTTCCGGTTCTTCGCCGGACAGCAGGCGCGGGGCAGACTCGACGATCTCCACCTGGGTGCCGAACCGGGCGAATGCCTGCGCGAGCTCGACCCCGATGGCTCCGCCGCCGACCACGAGAAGCGATTCCGGCGCGCGCTGGGCCGCGATCGCCTCCCGGTTGGTCCAGAACGGGGTTCCCTCGAGCCCGGTGATCGGCGGGATCGCGGGCCGGGTACCACTGTTGATCACAATCGCGCGCTCGGCGGTGAACTCCTCGCGGTCGTCCACCAGCACCGTGCGGGGGCCGGTGATGCGGGCTCGTCCACGGACGAACCGACCACCCTTCGTGACGAATCGATCCACCGCGACCTGGTCGTTCCAGTTGTCGGTTGCCTCCGCGCGGATACGCGCCGCTACCGGGGACCAGTCCGGGCGAACTTCACTGGCCCCCGCCAGCGAGGGAATGCGCCGCCCCTCGGCCAAGGCGTCAGCCGCCCGGATCATCATCTTGCTGGGCACGCAGCCGTAGTAGGGGCACTCGCCACCCACCAGGTGGGCATCGATACCCAGCACCGCGAGCCCGGCTTCGGCGAGTTGTCCCGCCACGAACTCCCCGCCTGGGCCCATTCCGACCACGACGACATCGATGGTTTCCGCCATGCGTCTCACGGTATGCGGAGTGCGGCCCACGCGCTGGCCATTGTGCGAGGTAGCGTGGTGGCTGAGCTGACAGGACAGTGAGGAGTGCGGGTGGCGGACCAAGCGAAGTCCTCCAAAGTCAGGCCGCTGACCCGGTTACGCGTGTTGCGCGTCGAGCGACTCACTCCGCACATGATCAGGGTGGTGGCAGGCGGCGAAGGCCTGAGCACATTCGTGGCCAACGATTTCACCGATGCCTACGTCAAGATGCTGTTCCCGGCACCAGGAGTGCGTTATCCCGAGCCGTTCGACATGCAGCGGATCCGGGCTGAACTACCCCGCGAGCATTGGCCAAGGACCCGCAGCTACACGGTGCGCTACTACGACCCCGATGCGGGCGAACTGGCGCTCGACTTCGTCTACCACGACGACGAAGGGTTGGCCGGTCCGTGGGCTGCCTACGCCCGGGTCGGCGATGAGTTGCTGCTGCTGGGTCCCGGTGGAGCGTACGCTCCGTCCGAAGACGTCGACTGGCACCTGCTGGTCGGTGATGAGAGCGCCCTGCCCGCGATCAGCGCATCCCTGGAGGCGATGCCTGCGGGCGCGCTGGCGCAGGTCTTCGTCCAGGTGGACAACGAAGCCGAGGAGCTACCCCTTGCCACCAAGGGCAACGCGCACATCCGGTGGCTGCACCGCGAAGCACGCGAGGACATCGTCGAAGCGGTTCGCGCACTCGACTTCCCCGACGGCACTGTGCACGCGTTCGTGCACGGCGAGGCGGGTTTCGTCCGCGAACTGCGGCGGCATCTGCTCGACGAACGGGGCGTCCGCAAGGATTTGCTGTCCATCTCCGGCTACTGGCGGCGCGGAAAGAACGACGAAGACTGGCGCGCCGAGAAGGCTGCCGAGAAGGCAGCGGAGCGAGACTGAGCCGGATTAGGCTCCGAGGGTGGACAGCGAGATCAGCCCGCCGGATTCCGAACATTCCTCGACACACGCACTGTTGAGCCTGCAACGCGCCGAATCCTCGCTCGTGCGGGCCGACCTGTCAGCACCTGGCGCACCCGCATCGGAGATCCGTGCGCTGCGCTATCTCCTCGGGTTTGCCCGGCTGACCGTGTTCCAGCCGGGAGCGGCGCTGGACGGACATCCCACTGACCGGACGGACGTCGACGTCGCCGCGGAGGTGGAGCCCTTCCGCGCACGGGTGCTGACCGAGCTCGCCGACCCGATTCGCCAGGAAAGCGACCCGGAACGCGGGATCCGGGTGGCACTCGACGCGCTCGCCAGGCTGGCCGATCCGCTCCGCGAAGTCCGCGGCGAGGTGCTACGCAGGCATGCCAATGACTTCACCGCCACCGAACTCGACGCTGAGTGCGGCCACAAACGACTGGTGATCGTCGGTGGCGGGGGCGGGGGTGCGGGCTGGGTCTACGTTGGCGCGTTCCGCAGGCTGGACCAGGCGGGCATCACACCGTCCTACATCATCGGGTCGTCCATGGGCGCGTTGATCGGGTTGCTGCGCAGCCGCTCCGTCGAGATCGACTGGAGCCACTACATCGCGCTCGCGCACGGGCTGGACCGCAGGAACCTGTTCAGCCCCATCAGCATCAAGCGCAAACACGGGCTGCCCGGGCTGCTCTCGCTGACGCTGAGCAGCTCGATCGGTCACCTGTTCACCCACGAGGACGGCACTCCGGTGCGGGTGAACCAGCTCGCGATCCCCTACGAGGGCGTGGTGGCCGGTGTGCGGCGCGCGGCCTTCGATCGGCTGCCCCGGCGGTTCAGGGCGACGGCGGCCAGCGTGATGCGCCGAGCTGCTCCCCTGGCCCGCTACTCGGCGCGCAGTCTGGCACCCGCGATCGCCACCCGGATGTGGCAGGTGGCAGCGTTCTTCGACCCACGCGTGGTCAAACCGATCATCTTCGGCGCGGATCCTCTGACCGCGGAGTGCAACGTGGTGGATGTCGCGGGCTTCTCCGCTGCCATCCCCGGCGTGCTGCACTACGACATCGCTGATGACGACGTGCGCATGCACGACCTCCTGCGCGAACTTGCCGACGGTGAGCACATCTCCGCGCTGGTCGATGGCGGCGTGGCCAGCAATGTGCCCGCCGAGCAGGCCTGGCGCAGGGTGCATGCGGGCAAGCTGGGCACCCGGAACGCCTTCGTGCTGGCCTGGGACTGCTTCCACCCGCAATGGGATCCCCGGCATCTATGGCTGCAGCCGATCACGCAGGCGGTGGCACTGCAACAGGTGCGCAACGCCCCGTTCGCCGTGCCGGTTCCGACGCCGCCTTTGCCGTTCCCGACGCCGACTTTGCCGTTCCCGACGCCGACTTTGCCGGTTCCAACGCCGACTTTGCCGGTTCCGACGCCGACTTTGCCGGTTCAACGCTGGTAACGGCCAACTCGGTGCCCCGGCGGGCCAACTCGGTGCCCCGGCGGGCCAACTCGGTGCCGATAAAGGCCAACACTCGGTAAGAAGTCCCGGCGACTGGCACCATTGGCGAACATGACTACAGCGGACACGACGACGATCAATTTCACCGGTGCTCATGGCACGGATCGTCCGGCACAACTGGACCTGCCCGCCGACGCACCCAGAGCGTTCGCGCTGTTCGCGCACGGTCTCCGTGACAACGGCGACGAGTCACCCTCGAATCGGATTGTCGACGCGCTCGCGGGTTCGGGGATCGGGGTGCTGAGTTTCGACTGCGGCGATCAGCGAGCCGCTGAGCACTCCGCCGACGACCTGCTGTCCGCTGCGGCCTACCTTCGAGACGCTCATGCCGCGCCGACCATCCTCATCGGGCATTCGATCGGCGGATCGGCCGTGCTCTCGGTAGCGCATCGGCTCCCGGAGGTTCGCGCCGTGGTCACCATCGGATCGCCCGCAGCGCCCGAGCCGGATCGGATCGGGAACGTCGGTACCGCCGTTCTCGTCGTGCATTCCCCGGACGATGAGGTCGTCTCCATCGACGAGGCCGGGAAGATCTTCCGGGCCGCCCGGCACCCCAAGTCGTTCGTCGCGGTCGAGGGAGCCGATCACCGGCTCAGCCGGGAAGCCGACGCGTCCTACCTCGGCATGCTGATTGCCGCCTGGGTGAGCCGGTATGCGGCAGATCCCGCTGCGGTGCAGGCAGCAAGGCTCGCGCCCGCCGACGGTCCCGCCGAAGGCTCGGTCGAGGTGTCCGAGACCGGTGCGAGTAGATACGCCCAGCGCGTGCGGGTCGGCAACCATGTGTTGACCGCTGATGAACCCCGGCCGATCGGCGCGGACGCGGGACCCTCGCCCTACGACCTTCTGCTCGCCGGTCTCGGGTCCTGCACTTCGATGACGGTCCGCATGTACGCCGACCACAAGGGCTGGCCGTTGGAGCGGGTCACGGTGCGGCTGAGCCACTCGCGAGTGCATGCCGACGACTGCGAGAATTGCGAGAGCGACGACCGCAAGGTGGACCGGATCAAGCGGGTAATTCGGTTCGACGGAACTCTGGACGCCGACCAACGGCAGCGGCTGCTCGAGATCGCCGATAAGTGCCCGGTGCATCGCACGCTGCAGTCGGACATCCTCATCGAGACCGAGGAGATCACTCCGAACTGATCGAGATTGTCGGGCAAACCGGGGTTAGCCAGCGGTCTACCGGGTACTCCATTTCACTCTTTCGAGTGTAATGGAGCGACACGTGATCATCCTGGGTCTCATCTTCCTGGTCGTCGGCTTGATCCTGAAGATCAACATCCTGTGGACCATCGGCATCGTTCTTCTGATCATCGGCGCCGTCCTCTACCTGCTCGGCGCGCTCAACCGTCCGGTCATGGGCCGGAAGCACTACTTCTGATCGGGCGCTCGACGGCACCTGACGCCACCCGGGCGGCTGAGGCGTTCACGCGCTCCGCAAAGGCTCGACTCGCCCACCTGCCGCCCCACCGGACGCATCAGGGATGCGCAGCCACTTGCGCTGCCGTGGCGGCACCTGCTTCTCCAGGCCGTAGGGCTCGAGGTGCGCACCGAAGACCTCGTCGAACGCCGTGTACACGCTGTCGTAGTCCCAGCACTCTCGCTCCAGGATCGGCGCCTTGAGATACGGCTGGCCGATGATGTGCAGTTGCCGTCCGTTGCAGCGGATCATCTGTCCCGTGATGCCTGCCGAGGCGTCACCCAGCAGGTACAACACCAGCGGAGCGACCCGATCCGGTGTGCGATCCGGCGGGCAGTTGCGTAGCGCGCGCTCGGATTTCCGCACCATCCGGGTGTGCGCCAGCGGGCATACGGCGTTGACCCTGATGCCCACATCTTCCATGTCCAGCGCCCACGAGTAGGTCAGCGAGGCCACCGCGCCCTTGCTCGAGGCGTACGCGCCGAGCTTGCGCTGGCCGAGCGACGCACCGGACGAGATGTTCACGATCGATCCACCACCGGACTCCGCCATCACGGCAGCGGCGGCCATCCCGGTGTAGAGCACGCCGAGCACATTGACCTCGATCAGCTCCCGCACCCGGGCGGGATCGTCGTGCCAGGGCAACGCCTCATAGTTCAGCGCGGCGTTGTTGACCAACCCGTTGACCGTGCCGAACGCGCCGACACACGCCTGCACAATGCCCTGCGCCTGGTCCGGATCGGTCACCGTATGCCCGCTGACCACGGCACGACCACCGTGCTGGCGAATGGTGTTCGCGGTGCGCTCCGCGCACTCGACGTCGATGTCATTGACCAGGACCTTGGCCCCATACCGTGCGGCCTGCACCGCGAACGCGGCCCCGAGCCCGCGACCAGCGCCGGTCACCACAACCGCTTTACCTTCGAGCGTGCTCATCTTTCTTCACTCCAAGCGCCAACCCCGACACGACCGACCTGCTCGGCCGCTACTGGCCTCTCAGTTCAGTGTTCGTCCGCTCCGCGCGACCTGCGGTGATCTTTCGACAAGCGGTCCCCCTACCGCGTTAAGCGAATACACCGCGATCAGCCCGGCGATACATCGGAGCCGATCACTCAGTGCTCCTGCCAGCGCAAACTATGTCACGTATTGTGTCCGCATCAGTACTATGCGAGATCAACTCCAGAGATGACACAGTTGTCGCGCGGAAGGAAACCGCGTCATCGCGAACGTTTCCCTAGGTCGCACAGGCACATAAGCGCAGCGGGGAGGTGGCACCAGGAGTGCGGACGGATCCTGCTCGCAGCCAGTACCCGTCGACCCCACCCGCGCACCGGCCAAGGGCGATCGACAATCCGGAGTTCCGTGCGCTGTGGGTGGCCGAGGCACTCTCCATAGCCGGCGACCAGATCGCCAAGGTGGCCTTGGCGATCATGGTGTACGGACGCACCCGATCCACCCTGTGGGCGGCCCTGGTGTACGCGATGACGTTTCTTCCCGCGCTGGCAGGCGGCCTCGGCCTCGCCCAACTGGCCGACCGCTTCCCTCGCCGAACCTTGATGGTCCGGGCCGCACTCGTCCAGGCGAGCCTGGTCGGGCTCATGGCGATCCCGGGCATGCCACTGGCCGTCCTGTGCGGACTGGTGTTCGTGGTCGCCCTGGTGGCGGCTCCCGCCAGCGCCGCGCAGCATGCCACCACCAGGGAGATCTCGCCGAGGACGACACGCGCTATCTCCGGAGTCAGGACCTGCGTGGCATCACCACCAACACCGTCATGGTGCTGGGACTCGCCGGCGGCGGGCTGCTGGTCACCCAGATCGGCACCTCGTGGGCGCTTGCGCTGGACGCGATGACTTTCGTCGCGACCGCGCTGATCGTGCACCGCTGGGTCCGGCTGAGGGCCGGCGCGGGAAACCCGGCCGACAAGTGGTTCGGGGCTCTCCGCAATGTGTTCAGCGACCGCGAACTGCGCGTCCTGCTCGCGTTGTCCTGGCTGGTCGGGCTCGCTGTCGTTCCGGAGGGACTGGCCGCGCCGCTCGCCGACGAGTTCGGCGCATCCGATCACGCGGTGGGCTGGCTGCTCGCCGCCGAGCCTCGGGGTGGCGCTCCTCCTGCTCGCGCTCTCCGGTGCGGCAGGCGCCTACATCATCACCGTCACGGCGACCTTCCACAGCAGGGTGCCCAACGAGATACGGGCGGGCGCATCCGGTGTCTATCGCACCGGCTTGTGGGTCGCACGGGGAGTAGGAATCGCACTCGGCGGCGGAGTGGCCGAGTGGCTCGGTTCGGGCGTCCCTCACCGTCGCGCTGGCGGGTGCGCTCGGGCTACTGCTCGCCGTCATGATTACTCTCAGCAATCGCGGTCAGTCATGACATCTCCCATTTTTCGTGCTGGACTGTCCATTAACGAGACCTGCACTCAGCAGTCACGATCACGCATAACATTCACCTTGTACTCGTAGGAATCGAATAGCGGACACGGAGCGCTCATCAGCAGTCACGATCGCGCATGGAAGGCACCTCCCATCGGCACTAGCGACATCGCTCCTACGCCGATGTTCCCGGAAGTACGAGCGTCCTGACCAGCGGAACAGGCACGGAAGGATGATACCCGTCACGGCGCTAATCCAGGTGTACGACCCCGACAATTGAGCCCTCAACGTAAGGCATCGTGGGCGGAGCGAGGAGGTGAACAATGGCGGCGGCGGAAAACCGCAAGACCTGGGACCTGGGGGGAAAACCGGCGGCAGGCGAGACCGCTGCCGCGAGCGGCGCCGCGTTCGTTGATCAATTAACGAATGGGAATTCCATTGCTCGCTCCTTGACCGACAGCACCGGCCGCGGCGAGCAGCAGCCGGACCACGCGGGCGGCCCCTCTCCGCTGCATTGGCGCCTGTGGCGGCAACCCAAGGCGATGATCGTTTTTCTGATCGTGGCCGAACTGATCGCGGTCACCGGGTGCACGATCGGGCTCGTCACCGCCGACGCTCCCGCACGCCCCGACTGGCTGCGTTTCGCGATCCTCGCGGTCGGCGCGACCGTGCACATTCAGTTGACGCGCAGGCAGGAGGAACGCCGCCGCAGCCGCATCATCGCCGTGCACATCGACCTCACCGCGGTCTGGGTGTTCCCCGCGGCCGTCGTGCTGCCGGTTCCGCTGACCCTGCTGCTGGTGCTCATCGTGCGGGCACAACGGTGGTTCACCGCGCGCAGGCCGCCATTCAAGTTCCTGTTCTCCTCAATCAGCCTCGCGTTCGCTGCCGTGCTGGCGCACGTCACCTATCTCGGCTTGCGCCCTGTCGGCCTCTCCGCACTGACCGTGGCGGGCTCGGCGCGCGAGTTCGCCGTCCTCGCGGTAGCCGGGCTGGTCTACATGCTGGTCCAGATCGCCTACGTCGGCGGCATCCTCGCTCTGGGCGCCACAACCAATCCGACCGTGCGCAATGTGCTCGGCAGCACGCAGGACAACATGCTCGACGGGGTGACCGTCGCGCTCGGCGCGGTGACCGCCATCCTGCTGGTCAACGTGCCTGCTGCGGTAGCGATCATGGCTCTGGTCACCGTGGTGTTCAACCGGCTGGCCGATCTCGGGCAGTTGCAGTCCGACGTGCGCACCGACTCCAAGACCGGACTGTTCAACATGCGCGGGTGGACCGAGTCGGCGCAACGCGCCTTCGAGCGCGCCAGCCGCTCCGGTGCGGGCCTCGCGTTACTGATGATCGACTTCGACCACTTCAAGTGGATCAACGACACCTACGGCCATCCAGCAGGTGACGACGTGCTGCGCCGTTTCGGAGAACTGCTCAACGAGGTCACCCGGCCGACCGACATCGTGGGCCGGTTCGGTGGCGAGGAGTTCCTCGTGCTGCTTCCCGGTATCGGCGTCACGGCCGCACGATCTACCGCCGAGCGCATCAGGCAAACCGTGACAAGGGCGCAGATCGTCACAACCGACAAGCGTGGCGGAGAGACCACCATCACCGGACGAACCACCTCGATCGGGATCGCCGTGTATCCCGATCACGCCGAAACCCTGGACTCGCTCGTACACGCCGCCGACGCCGCGGTGTACGAAGCCAAGGAGCAGGGCCGAGACCAGGTTCGGCTCGCCCGCAGGCCGCGAACGGAGTCGGTCGAATCCGAGTGAGTGGCGTCACACTCGGGTACTCCCGCCGCAGCGCTTCCGACCTGACGTTGGGCACGGTTGAGGGACACCTGTCCGCGGCCATGGATCGATATGCCAGGCTGCGGCAACCTGCGTGCTTCGCGGTGCGTCACATCGACGACCTCACCGCGAGCCGACAGGTGTCGATGTGTGATGCATGAGGAAGGGAGGGAGCGACGTGGAGCACCCGCCTCGGTCGAACCTGAGGGGCCGGCGCCCCTCTCGGCCTTGGCAGGACCACACGACCGCTCCGTCCATCCCGCCCGCTTCGCAGGCTCGATCCAGAGCCAACGCCACCCGCTCCACCGCGGGTCCTGAGTCCAGATCGGTGCCGCCGCGGCGGATACCCGGCCGGGAAAGCGCTGCTCGCGGCCCCGGTCAGCGTCGCCCGGCGCCCACTCGGCGATCGGCCCTGCGCGCTCCGTTGCTCGGCGGCAAGATCGCCCTGGTGCTGGCGTCGGTCCTGGTGCTCACGCTCACCGGCTATGCGTGGGCTTCCTTCCAGGGACTGGTCAAGGGATTGACCCTGACCGACGTCATCGGGGAAGGCGGCGGCGGCGAGAAGCCCGCTGACGGCGCACGGGACATCCTCCTGGTCGGACTGGACAGTCGCACCGACGCGCAGGGAAATCCGCTACCCAGGGACATGCTCAAGGAGTTGAACGCGGGCAAGGACGAGGGCGTGCTCAACACCGACACCCTCATCCTCGTGCACATTCCCAACGACGGCAGCAAAGCGGTGGCGGTCTCGCTACCGCGAGACTCCTACGTCGACGTTCCCGGATTCGGCATGCACAAGATCAACTCTGCCTATGCCCGCGGCAAGGCGGCCCAACGGCAGCAACTCCAGGCCGAAGGCGTGACCGACCCCCGAGACATCGAACTCAGATCCAACCAGGAAGGCGCGAAGACCCTCATCGCGACGGTCGAGCGATTCACCGGCCGGACCATCGACAACTACGCAGCCATCAATCTGCTCGGCTTCTATCAGATCACCAAGGCTGTCGGCGGGGTCGACGTGTGCCTCAAGGCCCCGGTCAACGACGTCAAGTCGCACGCCAACTTCGAGGCAGGCCACCAGACCGTCTCGGGCGCGGACGCACTGGCCTTCGTCCGCCAGCGGCACGGGCTACCCCGGGGTGACCTCGACCGGGTCGTGCGGCAGCAGGTGTTCATGGCCGGACTTGCCCGCAAGATCCTCTCAGCAGGGACGCTGGCCGATCCGAACAAGCTCAACGACCTGATGGACGCGATCAAGAAGTCGATCGTGCTCAACCAGGGCTGGGACGTCATCGGGTTCGCGCAGCAGTTGAGCGGCCTGACCGGCGGCCAGATCGAGTTTCACACCATCCCGGTGCTCAGCCTCGCCTTCCGCACCCCAGCGGACGGCGTTGCCGTCCAGGTCGACCCCAACCAGGTTCAAGAGTTCATCGGCGGCCTTTCCGGCTCGGTCCCGACGCCCCAGCAGGAGACCAGCGCCGACGACGCGGAGCGCAACGCCGAGATCACCGTGAACGTCATGAACACCACCGCTACCAGCGGGCTGGCCGCGAGCGTTTCCGGCGCGCTCGCCGAGCAGGGCTTCACCGAGGGGCTGACAGGCAACGCCAACCCGCGCGACACCACCGTGGTGCGATACGCCACCGGAGAACAGGACATCGGCCAGCGCGTAGCGGACGCGCTCCACGGCGCAGCGATCGTCGAGGAAGACCCGGCCCTGAGCCCGGGCCAGGTCACCGTGCTGCTCGGCACCGACTACCCCACTGACAGCGTCTCCGCTGGTAACGGCGGCGGCAGCCAGCCGCAAGGACATCCGCGCCAAGAGCCGCCGCCGTCGGATGCGCCCGCAGAGGATCCGGACGGATCGGACGAGCCGATCACCGCCCACGGAGTGACCTGCGTGAACTAGGCGGCCCGTCCCGCCGCCGGCCAAGTTTCCGCGCTGAACCGCGTCAGGATCACCCCGTTGCCCGCTTTCATTGCTGTGGAGCCGGAACGGCTCCGGCCAGGCATGCTCGCCTCGCGGCGCTCTGGCACGCGCCCACGGCAGGGGAAGCACCGTGCGCATCGACGTCGAGGCCTACCAGCGAGTCCTTGGCGACGAGCTGCGCGCAGCGCGCAAGAACCTCGGCTGGACCCGGAAGGAACTCAACGAGAAGCTGCAGAGCGAGATCTCGCTGCAGACCCTCGCCACCTACGAACTCGGTACCCGGCAGTGTTCCGTCGTCCGGTTGGCCGAGATCTGCCTGGCCATGGGCGTACAACCGCATGACCTGCTCGCCAGGGTGCACACCAGGCTGTTCGGCACCCCGAGCCAGGTACGGCTGAACCTGCGCCACATCGTCGACGACGAACAGCCCGAGCTGCTCCCGCTGCGCAGGTGGGCAACCGCCCGCCTGCGGCAACCGGCTACCAGCCCCGAGGAGATCCACCTGGATCCGCCAGCGCTGGAGCGCATGGCCGAGCTCTGCGGGTTGACCACCGCTGACCTGCTCGCCAGGTTGCGCGCCCTGTCGGGCGAGCTGAGCCCGCCTACTGCCTAGCGCCTGCCGACGAGTTCGTAGTCGCTGCCCTTGACCTTGCGGGTGTCCAGCCAGTACTTGCCCGCGAAGCCGGGCCAGATGGTGCGGTTGACCCCCTTGGCGTCCAGATACCAGCTCGTGCAGCCACCGGTAGTCCAGATGCCGTTCGACAACTTCTTCTGGATGCGCTGCTGGAACTGCTGCTGCGCGGCGGGCCGCACCCGCAGCACCTGCGCGCCTGCCTGCTCGACCATGCGCATCGCGGCGGCCACATACCGCGACTGCGACTCGATCATGAACACGACCGACATGTGCCCGAGGCCGGTGTTCGGTCCGAGCAGGAAGAACAGGTTCGGGAAACCCTCGACCGTGATGCCCTGGTGGGTCTGCATCCCGTCGACGGACCACTCGGTCGCCAGGTCGCGCCCCTTCTCACCGGTGATCTTGAGGTAGTCGAAGGCGTCGGTGACGTGGAAACCGGTGCCGTAGATGATGGCGTCGACCTCGTGCTCCACCCCGGCGGTGTCCACGATGCTGTGTGCGCGCACTTCAGCGATACCGTCGGTCACCACGTCCACGTTGTGCCGGGCGAGCGCCGGGTAGTAGTCGTTGGCCTGCAGGACCCGCTTGCAGCCCATGGTGTAGTCCGGCGTGACCTTGGCCCGCAGTTCTGGATCTTTGATGGCCTTGTTGAGCTGGCGCTTCGCGATCTTCTCGGCTGCCTTCATCATCGCGGGATGGCCGTTGAAGCCGACCGCGCGTGAGTCGAGGAACAGGTAGAGCGCAGTGCGGGCCGCTCGCTGCACCGAGGGGACAGTGCGGAACAGCGCCCTGAGCCAGCGCGGGATGGCGTGGTCGGGCTTCGGCATGATCCACGGCGCTGTGCGCTGGAACAGTGTCATGAACTCGACCTCGGGCGCGATCTGTGGCACGAACTGGATGGCGCTCGCCCCGGTGCCGATCACCGCGACCTTCTTGCCATGCAGGTCGTAGTCGTGGTTCCACTCCGCGGAGTGGAAGGCCTCGCCCTGGAAGTTCTCGATGCCGTTCAGCTTGGGGATGTTGGGCAGGTGCAGCGCGCCGACACCCATGACCAGGAACCGGCAGACAAATGCCTCGCCCTTGGTGCCGTGCACTGTCCAGGCTCCCTCCGCCTCGTCCCACGTCGACCCGGAGATCTCGACACCGAAGCGGATGTAGGAACGCAGGTCGTAGGAGTCGGCGACGCCCTTGAGGTAGTCGAAGATCTCCGGCTGGCCGGAGAACGCGCGAGTCCAGTCCGGGTTCTGCTCGTAGGAGAAGGAGTACATGTGGGACTGGATGTCGCAAGCGCAGCCAGGGTAGGAGTTGTCCCGCCAGGTACCGCCCACCTCGTCGGCCTTCTCCAGGATCACGAAGTCCGTGCGGCCTTCCTTCAGCAACTGAATGGCCATACCGAGACCCGAGAACCCGGTGCCCACGATGACGGTCGTAGCCCGCTCGGTAACGGTGTCAGTCTTGCTCATCGAGTCCCATCCTTCGAGGTTCACACTTCCGGCCGGCGCTTATCTTACTATGAGTAGGTTACTTGCGGTAGAGTATGCATCGTGACCGTCGCATCTAACAACCGCACCTCGAAGGAACAGCGTCCACGCCGCAAGCGCATGCCACGAGCCGAGCGCGAGCGCCAGATGCTGGATGTCGCTGTACAGGTGTTCGCCGAGCACGGCTATGCCGCCACCTCGATGGACGAGATCGCCGAGCGGGTGGGCGTGTCGAAGCCGATGCTGTACGAGTACTTCAGCTCGAAAGAGGGCTTGCTGCTCGCCGCGATCCGCGAAGCCCGGGCCGAGCTACGGCGCGCTACCGAACAAGCCGTCGTCGGCGCCACGTCGGGGGAGGACGCCCTGCGCCGGGGGCTGCGCGCGTACTTTCAGTTCATCGGACAACGGCGCGCGCAGTGGCACCTGTTGCGACATGAACTGACCCTCATGGGCGGCTCGGCCGCCGATGAGGTGGAGGCCATCAGGCAACAGCAGACCGAACTCAACGCCTCACTCTTGCGCGTTTTCCTGACCGCGGCATCGGATCTGGAAGTCGAGGCCGCAGCCGAAATCCTGGTGGGCGCTTGCGAACGGATGGCGATCTGGTGTGAACGGCACAGCGAGGTGACGCCAGAGATGGCCACCGAGTACACCCTGGACATCCTCTGGGGCGGCTTGCAGGGCAAACAGCGACCGATGAACGAAACGGCACACCGGTAGCAGCGAATCCGCTTGTCCTCATGCGAACGTGACGTCCCTCGCCTTGTGATCATTAACGCTGCGCGAATATCCGAGAACACCCCACCATCCCTCGGCCATTCGGGTTACATGCGTGGTGCGCTATGCGACCATGGCATGACGATCTATCCAAGGCATTGGTTGATCACGAGGAGAGGGGTGAGATGGTGGACCCGATAACAGCGACGTACGTTCAGGACAACGAGGACTGGACCATCAC
>JBOHER010000004.1:0-12033 GCA_050701115.1 Haloechinothrix sp.
CTCCTGCGCCCTACCGCCACCTGACTTTCTCATTGTCCTTGTCCAGCAACGACCCGCACATCAACCGTCCACTATGGAGGGCGATATGGCCGCCAACCTGAACTACCGAATCACTGTCTCTGGGGTCCAGAGCGACCGGTTCGACGAGATCCTCACTTCCGAGGCGCTCGAGTTCGTAGCGCGGCTGGACAACGTCTTCGCCGGACGTCGCCGTGAGCTGCTCGACGCGCGCAGGCTGCGCCGCGAAATGCTGAACTCCGGCGAGGAAAAGCTGGACTTCCGCGCAGACACCGCCGCCATCCGCGAAGACGACTCGTGGCGGGTGGCCGGTGCAGCGCCTGGACTCACCGACCGCAGGGTCGAGATTACCGGCCCGACCGACCGCAAGATGACGGTCAACGCGCTTAACTCCGGCGCCAAGGTGTGGCTGGCCGACTTCGAGGACGCCACCTCGCCGAGCTGGCAGAACGTGGTCTCGGGGCAGATCAACCTGTTCGACGCCATCGGCGGCGACATCGACTTCTCGGTGCCCTCGCGGGACACCCGCACCCGGGCTGAGGCGGGCAAGCGCTACGTCATCGGTGACAACCCGGCGACCATCGTTGTGCGGCCGCGCGGCTGGCACCTGGTGGAAAAGCACGTCCGGATCGATGGACGCCCGGTGTCGGCTGCCCTTTTCGACTTCGGCCTCTACTTCTTCCACAACGCCAAGCGCCTGCTCGAGCGTGGCGTCGGCCCGTACTTCTACCTGCCGAAGCTGGAGAACCACCTCGAAGCGCGACTGTGGAACGACGTGTTCGTGCTGGCACAGGATCTGCTCGCTCTGCCGCAGGGCACCATCCGGGCCACCGTCCTGATCGAGACGATCACCGCGGCATTCGAAATGGACGAGATTCTCTACGAGCTGCGCGAGCACATCGCGGGCCTGAACGCCGGACGCTGGGACTACATCTTCAGCGTCATCAAGAACTTCAGCCAGCAGGGCGCGGACTTCGTGCTGCCCGATCGAGCCCAGGTGACCATGACTGTGCCGTTCATGCGGGCCTACACCGAATTGCTGGTGGCCACCTGCCACAAGCGTGGTGCGCACGCGATCGGCGGGATGGCCGCCTTCATCCCCAGCAAGGACCCGGAAGCCAACGCGATCGCGTTCGGCAAAGTGCGTCAGGACAAGGAGCGGGAGGCAGGCGACGGCTTCGACGGCTCGTGGGTTGCGCACCCCGGGCTTGTTCCGGTCTGCCGTGAGGTTTTCGACTGGGTGCTCGGGGAGAAGCCGAATCAGCTCGACCGGCTCCGTGACGACGTGAACGTGTCCGCGGAGGACCTGCTGAACGTGGCAGGCACGGGCGGCGACGTCACCGAGGAAGGCCTGCGCAACAACATCAACGTGGCGCTGCGCTACTTGGATGCCTGGCTGCGCGGGACCGGCGCCGCGGCGATCCGCCCACCCTGCGCCCCGCCCACCGCCCCCGAACAGCGGCTCTCCTTGATGGAGGACGCCGCGACCGCGGAGATCGCGCGCTGCCAGGTGTGGCAGTGGATCTACAACGGCACCAAGCTCGCCAGCGGCGACCCGATCACCACCGAACTCGTCACCCGGTTCCTGGACGAGGAACTCGACTCGATTCGGGCCGATGCCGGTGGACCAGGTAACCGGCTCGACGATGCCCGGCAGATCTTCGTGGAGATCGCGCTCGCCGAGAAGCTGCCCAACTTCTTCACCCTCAGCGCGTACGCGCGCTACCTCACGCAGGGCTAGGTCCCCCAGACGTCCCTCCCTCTCGCGCCGGCACTCACCCGCCGTCGGTGCGGGAGGGAGGGATTCTCCATCACCCTCGAGGGCTCACTCGTGAAACGCGTTGCCGGTGGCGATCTTTGGCCGCCCGAGCGGCTGTGGACCGGCGGGGCGGGCGCGCCGGTACACCTCCGCGGTGGACTTGGCGATGCGTGCCCAGTCGAAGTCGGCTGCAAGCCGAGCCTGCGCGGCGTCCGCTCGCCGCGCGGCGGCTGGTCGGTCTGTGAGCACCGCGTGCACCCCGGAGATGAGGGCAGTGATGTCGCCCGGACAGAACGCGAGGCCGGTTTCCCCGTCGACGACGACCTCGCCCAGCCCGCCCGCCGTCGAGGCGACCAGCGGAGCCTTGGCCGCGGCCGCCTCCAGCGCCACGATGCCGAACGGCTCATACCTGCTCGGCAGCACCACGGCATCCGCGCCGGCGAGCACGGCGCGCAGGTCCCGGTCGGACAGGTGGCCGACGAAGTCCACCGCGCGGCGAACCCGCAGCTTGCGTGCCTGCTTGGTGAGCGGCTCGAGATGCCTGCCCTTGCCCGCGACCACCAACCTGGTCCCAGGGTGGTGCCGGCGAATCTCCGGTAGGGCGTCGAGCAGATCCTGCACGCCCTTCTCCCACTCCAGCCTGCCGAAGTAGAGCAACAGCGGCGCGCCGTGCGGACTGTGGGTCTGGCGTGCCTGCTCGATCTCGTCCGCGGGCACCTGCCAGCCGCGTTCCTCGATGCCGTTGTGGATGACGTGGATATCGGAGGGCACCAAGTCGAAAAGATGCGCGACCTCCGCGCGCATGGCCTGGGAACAGGTGATCAGCGCGTCGGAGCGGTTGGCCAGCCACCATTCGACCGAGTGCACCTGCTGGTTGAGCGGGTGGGACAGCCATCCCGAGTGCCTGCCTGCTTCGGTGGCGTGGATGGTGCCGACCAGCGGCACCCGTGCGGCCTCGGCTAGCGCGATCGCGGGGTGCGTGACCAGCCAGTCATGCGCATGCACGACATCGGGCTGCCAATCGCGCAGCAGTTCGTGGCCCGCCCGGATCATCGCGTGTCCCATGGCCAGCGTCCAGGCGACGAGATCTCGCTCGAAGGTGACGTGCATCGGGTCTTCGGCGACCCTGATGATCCGCACGCCGTCCACCACACGGTCGGTGGCCGGGTGCGTCTGGGCGTCGGTACCCGCGACGTGCCTGCAGAGAACGACGACCTGGTGGCCGTCGTGGGTCAGGTGGCGGGCCAGCGCGTGGACGTGCCGGGAGAGCCCGCCCACCACTACTGGCGGGTATTCCCAGGAGACCATCAGCACGCGCATAGTGGAACGATCCTCGCACCCGGATGGTCTGGCCCACGCACGACCCCGAGATACGGACGGTATCGGGAATGAGACACCCGGTACCTGACCCGGCACTGTGCCGCTACAGCCCGCGGGCGTCGAGCTGGCCGAAGGGGTAATCCCGGGTGCGCAGTTCGGCCGCGCGGGTGGTGGCCCGGCTGCAGTCGCCCGAGGTGAGCAGTTCAGCCAGCTCGGTGAATTGCTCGCCGTGCACGCGTGCCCTCCTGCGTGCGTAGTCGGCGGCCGAGTCCTTGGTGACCATGAACGCCCAGTCGCTGGACAGCGCCAGCATCGCCTCGCGGACGATCTGGTCGCGGGCCGCACAGCGGCCTGAAGCGGCATGAAGGGAGCTGCTCTGCTCATCGTGCACACCAAAGCTCCCTTGAGTCGCATCGGCCACCTTGATCAACTCGCGCTGCAGCGTGGCGTTGCCTGCGACCATGTCGGCTACCTGCTCGCCGTCCCACACGCGCCAGTCCTTGCCCGACCCCCAGGAGGAGGCGGGCAGGTCGATCGGGCCCCCCAGGTGACCCGCCTGAAGTGCGCCGCGCAGCGTGGTCACCAGCACCCCTGCCTCGGGAAGCGCACGCAGGACACCCTCGATCCACGCAGGTCCTTCGTGCCACCAGTGCCCGTACAGCTCGGTGTCGTAGGCGGCGACCACCAGCGCGCGGCGTCCATGCTGGTCCCGCAACGATCGCAGACGGGCCACCACGGTGTCCACGAAGTCCTGCACGTGTGTGCGCAGGGTGTTCACCGCGAGCGCGGGATCATAGGGTGCCTTGTCCGCGGGCTCGACGGTCTTGCCGGTGACCCTGGACGGCTTGATGCCGACCGTGTGGTCCCAGGTGTGGAAGTCGCGATAGTGGGCATGCCCGGGGTAACCGGCCTTCGGCGACCACACCCGATAGGTGACTTCGAGATCGCGGCCGAAGCACACCACATCGGAGTCGCCGACCGTCCGCGCGGCCCAGGTATCACCGTGCAGGGCTGGTCCGTCGACAAGGAATCGCCGCACACCCGCGTCCGCATAACCGGACTCCATCCCCGGCGCATAGCCGCATTCGGGAGCCCAGATGCCGTCCGGTGCGCTGCCGATGCGTAGCGCCGTGTCGGCTAGACCGTTCCGCAGCGCGTAGGCGCGGATGCGTTCGTCCAGCAACGGCTGGAAGGGATGCGCCAGCGGGCCACCGATCAGCTCCAGCACGCCCGAGTCCACAAGGGACCGCAGGATTGGTGAAAACCCGTGCTGCCAGTGGGATTCGAAGTCCGCCACCGCCCGGGTCGCCGCAAGGTACTCGTCGGCGGCCAGGGTTCTCAGCAGCGGATCCATGCTTCGCCAATGATCCGAAGCATGTTGGGCGCGCAGTTGCCAGTGTCCGAGCCACTCGTGGAAGGCGTGCAGCGAGTAGGGATCGTCCAGTTGAGCCGCCAGGATCGGTGTCACGCCCAGGGTGAGCACGTCGCGCTTTCCCTCATCGGCGAACCGGCGCAGCAGGTCGACCACCGGCAGGTAGGAGTGCGCCCACGCTTGGTACAGCCATTCCTCGCCAACCGGCCAGGAACCGTGGTGGGACAGCCATGGCAGATGGCTGTGCAGGACAAGGCAAAACGTGCCTTCTGGGCCATCGCTGGTCACTGGCGCACCGCCACGGCGACCAGATCGAGGCTGGAGTCGATGTCGTCGCCGTGAATATCGAAGTCGCCCGCCGTGATGGCGCCGATGTCGGCGAGTAGGCCAGCAGGCCAGGGTGCATGTCCGGGCAGGTGGCCCATCACCACGTCGAGTTGGGCGGAGATGATCGACCCGTCGTACCGCTCGTCCAGCGTGCGCACCCTCGCCCCGTGGTTCAGGCCATGCAGCGTCTCCACGTCGAAGCCCGCCGCACGCAACAGGGTGTCCAGTTCGGACGGCGCCAGTTCCCTGGTGTGGTAAGGGTTCAGCGGCACGTCGGAGTCCGGGGTGAAGGTGAGCCGGTTCGGTGTCGTCACCAGCAGCCTGCCGCTGGGCCGCAGCACGCGGTAGCACTCGGCCAGGAAGCCGTCCTGGTCCCAGAGATGCTCGATGACCTGGAAATTGACCACCACGTCGATCCCGCCGGTGGCGATAGGGAGGTAGGCCAGGTTCCCGCGTAGCACGTGTAGGTCAGCATAGCGTCGAGCGACGTGCTCGGTGGTCGGCTCGTCGTAGTCCAGGGCGACAACCCTGCCTGCTGATGCGGCAATGAGCCCCGCGCCGTAGCCTTCGCCGCACCCGGCTTCGAGCACCGTCGCGCCCGCGCAGTACGGCAGCAGCGCGTGGTAGGCGGCCTCGTGCCTGCGGAACCAGTAGTTCTCCTCAGGAACGCCGGGCACCGTGCGTTCGCCGGTCAGGTGCAAGGCCTCGCCCCGGTTCACGGGCGGGGTGTTCACGGGCACAGTCGCATGGGTGCTCACGGGGTCCATTCAAACGTTCGCGTCACCCACCATGGTGGGTGGGGCTGACGTGGGTTGTGTACCGACCGCTCCGCACGGGCCTGGCGGCCCGTGGTCGCTCGGTCGGTGGTGAATGACGCTCACTGGGTCCATTCAAACAGCGGATGATGTCACACCGTGGCTCTCGCTAACGTCTGGGAGTCATGGAGCACACATCGGCGCAGAGTGCGCTGACCAACGTAGCCCTCGCGGTCCTTGCTCTTGCCGGGGCCGTACCGGGTACCTGGGCGACGGTGGCGCCGCGCTCGTTCTACGACGACTTTCCCGGGTTCGGGCGGCAGTGGGTGGCCGCAGACGGACCGTTCAACGAACACCTGGTCCGCGACGTCGGGGGCTTCTTCCTCGCGCTCGCCGCCCTCGCGATCGCGGCGCTGGTGCTGCGCACCGGTGTGGCAGCGCGGCTGGCCGCGCTGGCCTGGCTGGTGTTCTCGATCCCGCACACCGGCTACCACCTCACGCATCTCGAGGTGTACAGCGCGCTGGACAAGATCCTGAACGTCGTCGGCCTGTCGGCGGTCGTCGTGCTTGCCGCCCTGGTCGCGCTCGCGCCGGAGCAACGGCGCCGATCCGGCGACCGCGCGGGTCAGGACTGAGCGGGTCCGCGGTCCCTCGGCGGCTCTCCTGGCTGCGCCCGCCCGTTGTTCGCCGCTCGGTCGCGCAGCTTGGCGATGGCGTCCTTGGCCTGGGCCTGCCGTCGCGGGTCGGCGGCGAACTCCTTGGCCTGAGTGATCATCCGACGGCCTTGCGGGCTCGCCGCGAACCGGGCGAGCTTGCTGAAAAACGATGGCATACCGCAATCCTGGCACAGAACAGCTGTGGGCTCACAGGACCGGCGACACGGCCACCCCCAGCGCACCAGGGCCGACATGGGCCAATGCAACCCGGTGCTGCCGTGGATGCGCTGTTCGACCGTCACGATCACGCGTCGGGCCCGTGCACCGGCCGCCGCGGTACGGGCCGCCGTGAGTACCCCGAAGCCGAGGCTCATTCCGGTCCCAGAAGAACGCGGCGGGATCAGGGGGCCATGTCGCCACCGGCTCGTCGGGTAACTCGCCAGGAACACCGCCCGGCAACGTCAAGTACCGGGCGTGCCCCGCTTCACCGACTCCAGCAGCAGCTGCGAGACATCGCGGACGCCCACCCCGGCGCCCTGTTCCTCACTCTGCCGCTGTACGAGTCCGTCGGAGATCATGACCTTGCAGAACGGGCAACCGGTGACCACCGTGCCCGCCTCGGTGGCGATGGCTTCGTCGACGCGCTCAAGGTTGATGCGCTTGCCGATGTGCTCTTCCATCCACATCCGCGCGCCGCCCGCACCGCAGCACAGCGACCGATCAGCATGCCGGGGCATCTCGGTCAGCGTCGCACCCGCCGCGTCGACCAGTTCTCGCGGCGGTGCATAGACCTTGTTGTGCCGACCCAGGTAGCACGGATCGTGGTAGGTCACGGGCAGCCCGGAATTGTCCGCGGGCTTGACCGGCGTCAGCTTGCCGGAGCGCACCAGTTGGTTGAGTAACTGCGTGTGGTGCACGACTTCGTAGTGACCGTCCAGTTGCGGGTACTCCCGCCCGATGGTGTTCATGCAGTGCGGGCAGGTGGTGACGATCTTGCGCTTGATCGGCTCGCGGCCCTCGAACACGCTGTTGAGCATCTCGACTGTCTGCTGCGCCATCATCTGGAACAGGAACTCGTTGCCCGCGCGCCTGGCGGAGTCGCCGGTGCAGGTCTCGTCCTTGCCGAGTACGACGTAGGACACCCCGGCGATGTGCAGCAGTTCGGCCGTCGCCTGCACGGTCTTGCGCGCGTTGTCGTCGAAGGCGCCCGCGCAGCCGATCCAGTAGAGGTATTCCACGTCGTCGGCGAGGTCGCCGTGATAGACCGGGACCTCGAAGGGGAGGTCTTTGGCCCAGTCCATTCGCTCGTTGTTGTTCTGACCCCACGGATTGCCCTTGTTCTCCATATTGCGGAACAACGTGCCCAGCTCGCTTGGGAACTCCGACTCGATCATGACCTGGTAGCGGCGCATGTCGACGATGTGGTCGACGTGCTCGATGTCCACCGGGCACTGTTCGACGCAGGCGCCGCAGGTGGTGCAGGCCCACAGCACGTCGGGGTCGATCACGCCTCCGGCTTCCGCGGTCCCGACCAGCGGACGGGCGGCCTGGTCAGGACCCGACCCCATCACCCGCTCGAATCCGGATTCGGGCACGCCGTGTTGGTCGTGGCCGTTCGGGGTGATGTCCACCGAGCCCGGTTCCGGTGACTCCTTGCCCTCGATGAGGTAGGGCGCCTTCGCGAAAAGATGGTCGCGCAGGTCCATGATGACCAGCTTCGGGGACAGCGGCTTCCCGGTGTTCCAGGCGGGACATTGGCTCTGGCAGCGGCCGCACTCAGTGCAGGTGGCGAAGTCGAGCATGCCCTTCCAGGTGAAGTCCTCCACCTTGCCGCGCCCGAAGATCGCGTCCTCGTCGGGATCCTCGAAGTCGATCGGCTTGCCGCCGGACTCCATCGGCAACAATGGGCCGAGCCCATCGGGGATCCGCTTGACCGTGACGTTGACCGGCGCCAGGAAGATGTGCAGGTGCTTGGAGTGCAGCACGATGATCAGGAAGACCAGCATCACGCCGATGTGCAGCAGCAGGCCGATAGTCTCCAGCACTTCGGTGGCTCCAGCGCCGAGCGGGTCGAGCAGGGCGCCGACGCCGAGGGACACGTAGGCGCCGGAGTCGTACGGGAAGTTGCCCGCCGCCGCCGAGGCCCCCCGGAACAGGAACATCGTCCAGACGACGTTGAAGATCATGAACAGGATGAGCCAGGCGCCACCGAGGTGCGAGCCGTAGAAGCGGGACGCGCGTTGGCGTCGCTGGGGCGCGTTACGGATCCGGAGAACGGAGAAGACGGCGAGTGAGATGACCACCGCTACCGCGATGAAGTCCTGCAGGAACCCGAGCGCCGCCCAGGTACCGATCAGCGGGATGTGGAAGTCGTGGTCGAACAGCGCGCCGTAGGCCTCGACGTAAACCGAACCGAGGATCACGAAGCCCCAGAACGTGAAGAAGTGCGCCAGCCCGGGGATCGACCACTTCAACAGCCTGCGCTGACCGAACACCTCGGCCAGGTGCACCTTGATCCGTTCACCGACGTTCTCGGTGCGGCCGTGCACCGGCTGGCCGGAGCGAATGAGACTGCTCAGCCACCTCACGCGCCGGGCGGCAAGACCGAGTCCGACAACGGTTATCAGCAGACCGATGATCAGTCGAACGAGCACTTGGCCTCCGCATCACACAGTGTCTGACACAACCTCGGGGTCTGACACAACCTCGGGGTCTGACACAACCTCGGGCTGAACAGCCCTCGAGAAAACCTTCAGTCGCGCAAACCTAACGCGCGTCAGGCGGCCGTGTGAAGGGCGACACCCCTTCGTTATCAGGGGCGGCGAAGAGCCTCGGACAACCGGGCGGGCAAATGCGCACCCGCGTAGTAATGCACCGCGTGCGCGGCGCACCGCATCTTCCGCACCACCCAGTACTTCTTGAACAACAGGGGATTGCGCAACCGTGCCGGGTGCAGGCCCAGGCGCTCGTAGTGCTTGGCCCCGAAGTGCTTGTCTTGCGCGCCGGCCAGGAACTGCTGGGTAGCGAATCCGAGCCACGCGCGGCGCAGAGCCACCCCGTAGCGCGTCGCGACGTCGGCCATCTGCTGCCCTGAGCCGAGCGTGCCGCGGTGGGATTTCATCATCCGGTTGCAGAACCGGTGCAGGACGCGCAATTCCGAGTCGGGATCGGCTGCGGCGGCGGCATCGGTGTGCTCCACGATGCCGTAGCCCGGATGCCTGTGGTCGCCGTCCATGCGCACGGGTAGCTCGCAATACGCGCAGGTGTAGCCGTCAAGCCAGGGATGCACGCACCCCTGTAGGTGGGCGCTCAGCCACTGGGTGTCCCCCTTGTGTGCCGCGAGGAGTTGCGCGGACATCGCGTGCTCCGCCGCGCCCTGGCCGTCCGTGCGTTCGATACCTGCAGCGTGCAACCCCATAGGGCGGGCCTCCTCGGTTCGGCGCGTGGCGACAAGTGTGACGATCGCCACGAGCCGTTGTCAATATCGCACCTTGACTGATCAACAGAGTGCGCGTAATGCGAGGCTCGAACAATTGGGACGTTAGTTCCGGAACATTAGTTGGACGATGGTACAGCTAGTAGGTGTTTCCAGGTGAATGCGGTCACCCTGCCGTTACTTAGCCGATGAATGAGCCTAATCTACTGCCCAGTAGAGCCAGGTCGATTCGGCCTAGCGAGGATGGGCCGCCAGGTCCGTCCGAGTGGCCGAAGTGGGGGTCGCCGCCCAGGGTTCTGGTCGACCTGCCGGTCTGGCTCTGCGATCGAGTTAGACGCAGTAGAGCCAGTATCGGACCAGCGTGAGCTGGTCTGCGAGCGGCTTCGTGTACATCGGCCTAAGTTGGGTGGGCGGCGCCCGTGCCGACTGGCCACAGGTCGATGGCGCCATCAAAACGGGTATGACTGGCGCACCATTGGACGAGCACCACTAACCGGAGGTCGAAGAGGACCCATGACCAACATCGTTGTCCTGGTCAAGCAGGTGCCTGACACCTACTCGGAGCGCAAGCTGACCGAGTCTGACCACACACTTGATCGCGAGTCCGCCGACGCGGTGCTCGACGAGATCAACGAGCGCGCCGTCGAGGAAGCGCTGAAGATCAAGGAAGCAGGCGAGGGCGAGGTAACCGTCCTGTGCGTCGGCCCCGACCGGTCCACCGACGCCATCCGCAAGGCGTTGTCGATGGGCGCCGACAAGGCCATCCACGTCTCCGACGAAACCCTGCACGGTTCGGACGTGATCGCCACCGCCAAGGTGATCGCAGCCGCCATCGGCAAGGTGGAGGGCGTTGACCTGGTCATCGCCGGGAACGTGTCCTCCGACGGTGGCGCGGGCGCGGTGCCCGCGATCCTGGCGGAGCTGCTTGGCCTGCCGCAACTGACCCACGCGCACCACGTGCACGTCGAGGGCACCAGCATCAAGGTGGACCGGGAGACCCCGGACGAGGGCATCACGCACCTCGAGGCGAGCCTGCCCGCGCTGGTGAGCGTGACCGAGAAGATCAACGAGCCGCGCTACCCGTCGTTCAAGGGCATCATGGCGGCCAAGAAGAGGCCGGTAGAGACGTTGACCGTCGCCGACCTCGGCGTCGAATCAGGAGAGGTCGGATTGTCCAACGCGTGGTCGTCGGTCGTGCAGGCTTCTCCGAAGCCGCCGCGCCAGGCAGGCCAGCGGGTCGAGGACGAGGGTGACGGCGGATCGAAGATCGCCGAGTACCTGGTCGGCCAGAAACTCATCTGAGATAGGAGAGAAGACGAATGGCTGAAGTATTGGTCCTCGTCGACCACGTCGACGGTGAGGTCAAGAAGGTCACCCTTGAGCTGCTGACCGCGGCCCGTGCTCTCGGCGAGCCGTCCGCGGTGGTCGTGGGTGCGCCCGGTACCGCGGGCAAGGCGAAGGAGGCTCTCGCGTCCTACGGCGCTGCGAAGGTTTACGTCGCCGAATCCGACGACGCGGCCGGCTACCTGGTCACGCCGAAGGTCGACGTGCTCGCCGCGCTGGCGGAGCGGACCTCACCCGCCGCCGTGCTGGTCGCGGCGACCTCCGAGGGCAAGGAGGTGTCCGGTCGGCTGGCCGCCCGGATCGGCTCAGGTCTGCTCGTCGACGCGGTAGGCGTCAACTCCGACGGCAGCGTCGTGCAGTCCATTTTCGGTGGCGCGTTCTCCGTGACCTCGAAATCGGCCAAGGGTGCGCCGGTCATCTCGGTGCGTCCGGGTGGCATCGAGGCTGAGGCAGCCGAGGGTGCCGCCGCTGAGGAGGCCGTCGAGGTTCCCGCCGTTGACCCGGCGAAGTCCGCAAAGATCACCGGTGTCGAGCCGATCGTCGGTGGCGACCGGCCGGAGCTGACCGAGGCGTCGATCGTCGTGTCCGGCGGTCGCGGTGTCGGTAGCGCCGAGAAGTTCGCCGTTATCGAGGCGCTGGCCGACTCGCTCGGCGCCGCCGTCGGTGCGTCCCGAGCCGCGGTCGACTCCGGTTACTACCCAGCCCAGTTCCAGGTCGGGCAGACCGGTAAGACGGTGTCGCCGCAGCTCTACATCGCGCTGGGCATCTCCGGTGCGATCCAGCACCGCGCCGGCATGCAGACGTCGAAGACCATCGTCGCGGTGAACAAGGACCCCGAGGCGCCGATCTTCGAGATCGCCGACTTCGGTATCGTCGGCGACCTGTTCAGCGTCGCGCCGCAGTTGCAGGAAGCAGTGGCCAAGCGCAAGGGCTGACCAGCCCAGCTTGCTCGGACGGGGCGGTATCCCACTGGGGTACCGCCCCGTGTGGCGTGGTCGCCTCGTGAGTGAAAGTTGTTTGTCCAGCAACCCTGGTCACTCACGAGC
>JBOHER010000005.1:0-5420 GCA_050701115.1 Haloechinothrix sp.
CTCATGCTCGCCGCGATGGAGGGTGCCCTCGTGCTCGCTCGCGCCACCGGCGATCCGGACGTGCTGGAGCGCGTCGGCGACAGCCTCGCCGAGCTGCTCAGCAGGACGGACTGAGCGGCGCCTGGGCCCGAGGGCGCATCCTGGCCAGGACCGGCCGGGGTTCTCCCCTGAGGTACAGGATCAGCCGGTGCGGCTAAGCAATCGGGTGTTCTTCGACGAGTGCCTCCGGTGCCGACAGCCGCCAGGCCTCGTAGACGAGCTCGGCGAGTTTGTCGGCGTCGATGCCCGCCAGGTGAACGACTACCCAGCCGTACCCGCCGGACGTGAACTGAACCTCGAACACGTCCGGCCGTTCGGTCACGAGCGCGATCTGCTCCGCCAGCGTCTGCTTCAGACCGACCGTCTTGGTTCGTGGCCAGTAGTAGCCGAACCGCTTGCCGTGCACGCTGAAGGAGGTGTAGTCCCTGGCCTTCGCGCGCTCGACGCCGGCAAGTCGGTCCACCATCCGCAGGAACTGATCGCTCGGCACAGCCATGCCGACCATTCTGGCGGAAGGCCCGGACACTCTGCGGATGCCGGATCAGGCACGGCCTCCAGCGGGCGCCACAGCAGCTCTGCTTCCGGGGCCCCCGAAGCGGCGCCCGGTCCTTACCGCCTGAGCGCCGATCAGCTCTCAGCCGCGTTCGATCAGGTGACCGACGACCTCCGGTCCGGGGTGCGCCGCACCCGAACCGTCCCGGCGCGGGTCCACATCGGGCAGTTCGACGGGATCGCCGTTCTCGGTCGCCCCTGCCGGGCGGGGACCGATCCACGCCACCGCGAGGCCGGTCTCACCCTTGAGGAATCGTTGCGCGCGGACGCCCCCTGTCGCCCGGCCCTTCGCGGGGTACTCCGAGAAGGGCGTCACCTTGACGCTGCTGCCGGTCACGGTCACCACCATCGGCTCGCCGTGCTCGGCGTCGTCGGTGCGCAGCGCGCCGAAGAACACCGCGTGCGTGTCCGCGCCGAGGTTGATCCCGGTCATCCCGCCGCCCTTGAGGCCCTGCGGCCGGACCAGCGATGCCGCGTAGCGAAGTAGGGATGCGGCGGAGGAGACGAACGCGAGGGTCTCGCTCCCGTCGGCAAGCCAGGTGGCACCGATGACCTCATCGCCGTCCTTGAGGCTGATCACGTCGAACTCATCGGACCGCACCGGCCAATCGGGCGTGCAGATCTTCACCATGCCCTGCCGGGTGCCGAGGGCGAGGCCCGATGCCCCCGTGCTCTGCTCGCCGAGCGGCGCGAGGCCGATCACCTTCTCGCCCTCGCGCAACGGGGCCAGTTCCCGCGCGGCCATCCCACCCCGCAGCGACACCGTGCCCGACTGCTCGGGCAACACGGGCAGCGGCAGCACGTCGGTTTTGAACGCTCTTCCCTGGTTGCTGATCAGCAGGACCTGGCCGCGAGCCGTCGAGTGCACAAGTGCGGACACCGCATCGTGTTTCACCCGGCCGCTGCGCCTGCGCACCTCGGTGGCCTCTTCGGATTCCGCTGCCGTCCTGGCCACCAGGCCCGTCGCGGACAGGATCACCTGGCAGGGATCATCGGCGACCTCGAGCGGCCCGGCCGGCTTGGCGGCGGCGAGCACCTCTTTCAGGTCGCCGTCGATCAGCGCCGTGCGCCGCTCGGTGGGAAAGTCCTTCGCGATCCTGGCCAACTCGCTGGACACCAGCTTCTTGAGCACGGATTCGTCGTCGAGGATCTTGGACAGTTCGGCGATCTCTGCGCGAAGCCGGTCCTGCTCGGCTTCCAGTTCGAGCTTGTCGTATTTGGTGAGCCGGCGCAGTGGGGTGTCGAGAATGTAGGTCGCCTGGATCTCCGACAGCGCGAACTGCCGCATCAGGCCTTCCTTGGCTGCCTGCGCGTTCTCGCTGCCCCGGATCAGTTTGATCACCTTGTCGATGTCCAGCAGGGCCTTGAGCAGGCCCTCGACCAGGTGCAGGCGGTCCTCCCGCTTGCGGCGGCGGTACCTTGTCCGGCGGGTGACGACCTCGTACCGGTGCCGGAGGAACACCTCGAGCAAGGCTTTGAGCCCCAACGTCTGTGGGTGGCCGTCTACCAGCACCAGGTTGTTGATCCCGAAGGACTGCTCCATCGGCGTGAGCCGGTACAGGTCGGCCAGCAGGGCCTGCGGGTTCACGCCGACCTTGCATTCGATGACCAGGCGGGTGCCGTTCTCCCGGTCGGTCAGGTCCTTGACGTCAGCGATGCCGGTGAGGCGCTTGGACTTGTTCACCTCGTCGGTGATCTTCTCGATGATCTTCTCCGGGCCTACCGCGTAGGGCAGTTCGGTGACCGTGATGGCTTGCCCGCCACGGCTGCCCTGCAGCGGACCGACCTCGACCTTCGCGCGCATCCGAACCACGCCGCGGCCGGTTTCGTAGGCCTTGCGCACCTCGTCCAGGCCGAGCAGGGTCCCGCCGGTGGGCAGGTCGGGGCCGGGCACGAACTCCATCAGCTTGTCCAGCGTCGCGTCGGGATGGGTGATCAGCCAGCGCGCGGCGGCGATCACCTCGCCGAGGTTGTGCGGGATCATGTTGGTGGCCATGCCGACCGCAATCCCCGATGTGCCGTTGACGAGCAGATTGGGGAACGCCGCGGGCAGGACGGAGGGCTCCTGGAGTGACCCGTCGTAGTTGGGCCGGAAGTCGACGGTGTCCTCGCCGAGTTCGCCGACCAGCAGCATCGCCTCGGGGGACAGGCGAGCCTCGGTGTACCTGCTCGCGGCCGGTCCGTCGTCTGGGCTCCCATAATTTCCGTGCCCGTCGACCAGGGGCACGTTCATCGAGAAGTCCTGCGCGAGGCGGACCATCGCGTCGTAGATCGCCCCGTCGCCGTGCGGGTGGTACTTGCCCATCACGTCGCCTACGACCCGGGCGGACTTCACGTAGGCATGGGTGGGCCGGTAACCGTTTTCGTTCATGGAGAACAGGATTCGGCGGTGTACCGGCTTGAGGCCGTCGCGGGCGTCGGGCAGCGCGCGGGAGTAGATGACCGAGTAGGCGTACTCCAGGTAGGAGTCTTCGATCTCCGTTTTGAGCGCGTTGTCGAACACCTGCGCGCCTGCCTGGTCGAAGGCCGAAGGGTCGACCTTGGTCGTGGTGGCTTTGCGACGGGCCATGGGTCAACGATCTCCTTGCTGAGCTTGCGAGTCAGGCGTCGATCGCGGCGCGGTCGACCCGCGCGGCGGACTCGACGAGCCAGTTTCGGCGAGGTTCGACCTTCTCGCCCATGAGCAGTTCCAGCGCTGCTTCCGCGGCATCGGCGTCGTCCAGGGTGATGCGCCGAACCGAGCGGGTCGCTGGGTTCATCGTGGTCTCCCACAACTCGGCGGCGTCCATCTCGCCGAGCCCCTTGAACCGGGGGACCGGGGTGACGATCTGCTTGCCTGCCTTCTCCAGCCGGGCGACGGTGGTCTCCATTTCCCGCTGGGTGAAGGTGAAGTGCGTTTCCGGGTTGCGTCCCTTGGTGGTGATCTTGTGCAGCGGCGGCATGGCCGCGTACAGCCGCCCATCCTCGATGACCGGGCGCATGTACTTGGCGAACAGGGTGATGAGCAGGGTCCGGATGTGCGACCCGTCGACGTCCGCGTCGGCCATCAGGATGACTCGTCCGTAGCGCATGGCGGGCAGGTCGAAGGTCCGCCCGGTGCCCGCGCCGAGCACCTGCACGATGGCGGAGATCTCGGCGTTCTTGAGGGTGTCGCCCAGGCTGGCCTTCTGCACGTTGAGGATCTTTCCGCGCAGCGGCAGCAGGGCCTGGTATTCGGAAACCCGCGCCATGCGGGCCGAGCCCAGGGCGCTGTCGCCTTCCACGAGAAAGAGTTCGCTGCGGGCGATGCCGGTGGTGCGGCAGTCCACGAGTTTCGGCGGCATGGCCGCACCTTCGAGCGCGGTCTTGCGGCGAGCGGCGTCCTTCTGCTGCTTCTGGACCAGGCGGACCCTGGCGGCGTCTACGACCTTCTGCAGGACGATCTTCGCCTCCGCCTTGGTCTTGCGAGCCTCGACCCAGGACTTGATGTGGCGTTCCACCAGACCCTGGACGACCTTGGTGATGCCCGCGGTGGACAGTTCGTCCTTGGTCTGCGAGGTGAACTGTGGTTCTGGGATCCGGACGTGGATGACCGCGGTCATCCCCTCCAGCGCGTCGTCGAGGGTCGGCAGGTCCTCCTTCGGCTTGAGCAGGCCTCGGGTCTTCGAGATCGCATCCTGCATGGCGCGCAACACTGCCCGGTCGAAGCCCTTGCGGTGGGTGCCGCCGTGCACGTTGCGGATCGTGTTGGTGAAGCACTCGACCGTCCGCTCGTACCCGGTGCCCCAGCGCAACGCGATCTCCACCTCGGCGTGGCGTTGCACTCCTGCCTGCATGACACCGTTGGCATCCGCCGCGTTCTCCTTGTAGGTGCCTTCCCCGGTGATCAGGACGGTCCCCGAGACCGGCTTTTCGCTCGCCGGAGCGAGGAAGTCCACCATGTCGGACAGGCCGTTCGGAAACTGGAACGTCTCCTCGTTGATCGCGCCGTCGATGGCGGTGCGCAGCACGTAGCTGACGCCGGGGACGAGGAACGCGGTGTTGCGCAGCTTCGCGCGCACCGCCTGCACGTCCAGCGCCGCGCCGGTTTCGAAGTAGCGGGAGTCATACCAGTAGCGGATGGACGTCCCGGTCCGGTGGCCGCGCTTCATCTTCCCGGTGATCCGCAGGCCGGACTGACGGGTGAACCTGGCCTTGGGGCCGGGGCCGTCAAATACTCCGGGCGTGCCGTGGGCGAAGGACATTTCGTGCACCTTGCCGTCGCGCTTCACGGTCACGTCGAACCGGTGGGACAGCGCGTTCACCGCCGAGGCGCCCACCCCGTGCAGCCCACCCGAGGTCTTGTAGCCCGACCCGCCGAACTTGCCACCGGCATGCAGCCGGGTCAGCACCAGCTCGACACCGGACAAGCCGGACTTCGCGTGCACCCCGGTCGGGATACCGCGGCCGTCGTCGTCCACCTGGACGCTGCCGTCCGCGTGCAGGGTCACCACGATCCTGCCGGCGTGACCGGCGACGCCCTCATCGGTCGAGTTGTCCACGACTTCGGCGAACAGATGATTGATGCCGCGGCTGTCGGTGGACCCGATGTACATGCCGGGTCGCTTCCGAACCGCTTCCAGGCCCTCGAGGTGCGTGAGATCGTCGGCTCCGTAGAGGGGCTCAGCGGAAGCAGTCACAGCGTCGTTCTCCCAGGTCGGGGCGTGCGGGCGTGCCTTCGCCCGCATGGTCGGCGCGCTGGCTCACCGGCCATGCACCATGGGTGGAGACTATCTGGGCAGCCCGACAACTCCGTGCATTGCTCGCCCGACATGCTCCAGGTCACTGTGGCGCGGTGGGGGAGCTGAAGG
>JBOHER010000006.1:0-27785 GCA_050701115.1 Haloechinothrix sp.
CACCCGGTACCGTCCACTTCGGACACCCAGGCAGCGGTGGCGGTGGCGATCCCGGAGAGGTGGCAGAGCAGGTTCAATGCGGTCCGTTCGGCGGTCAGCAGGCCCCGCACGCCTCCTCGCACCACCAGAGCGGGCTCTCCCGCTGTGACGCGGGATCCGTCCTCGCGGACGTCGAGCAACTCGTAGTCGGCACCCAGCACGGCGTCGAAGACCGCGAGCGCGGCCGGCACTCCGGCCAGCACGCCCGGAGCGCGCGGGGTCAACTCGGCTACCGCGCGCGCATCGGCCGGGACCGTTGCCTCGGTGGTCGCGTCCGGGCCGTAGTGGAGGTCTTCGCCGAGGGCGGTCCGCACGACACGTAGCACGTCGTCGGCGTCCAGCCCCGAGTCGCCGAGTGTGGTGGTCACGCGATTGGATAATGCGATGTTCACGCTGCTCCTGTCAGTGCCGGGTCGAGGAGAACCGGTTCTCCTGCCGCGTCCAGCCTGACCTGCTGGCTGCCCTGCCAGAGTTCGTCGTCACGGTCGGGGAAGTCGGTACGCACATGGGCCCCGCGCGACTCCTTACGGGGAGCAGCGGTCGCGAGCAGCGCCTGCGCGATCACGGTGAGCGCGGCATCCTCCACCGCGGTGTGGGTCAGCAGTGCCTTGTCCACAGTGGACTCATCGATCAGTCGCGCCGCGGACGCCAGCCCGCAGGCATCCCTGCCGATCGCGGCGTGCCTGCTCATCGCGCGCTGCAGCACGTCGCGGTCCATGCTCGGCGCGCCGGGCGTTTCGGGATCCATCGCGTGCCCGACGACGGCCAGGGCACCCGCGGCAAGGTCCATGGCCACTGCTTCGGCAGCGCGCTCGCCCACCACAAGTCCTTCGAGCAGGCTGTTCGAGGCAAGCCGGTTTGCACCGTGCAGACCCGTCCGAGCGACCTCGCCTGCCGCATAGAGGCCCTGCACGCTGGTGCGGCCCTCGGCCGAGGTGACCACGCCGCCGCAAGCGAAGTGCGCGGCGGGCGCGACCGGAATGGGCTGAGACAGCGGATCCAGGCCGACCGCGACGCACGACGCATGGACGGTCGGAAACCGGCGGGCGAAACCGGCGATCCGGGTGGCATCAAGGAAGACGTGATCATCGATGCCGCCAGGAGCGGTGGCCATCCTTCGGGTGATCGCCGCGGACACCACATCGCGGGGCGCAAGGTCACCCAGCGGATGCACACCGGCCATCACGGGCGTTCCGGTGGCGTCGACCAGCACCGCACCCTCACCCCGCACCGCCTCGGTGACCAGCGGGCACCGGCCTCTGGCGCCCGGCGTGTAGAGCACGGTCGGGTGGAACTGCACGAACTCAAGGTCGGCCGCTACCGCACCGGCCCGCAGGGCCAGGGCGAGCCCGTCGCCGGTGGCGATCTCAGGGTTGGAGGTCGCCTGGTAGAGCTGGCCTATCCCACCGGTCGCCAGCAGCACCGCGGGAGCCCGCAACACACCGGGCACACCGTCCGGGTCGAGCACGAGCAGGCCACCGATGCCGCCGAACGGGGTCAGCAGTGCGTCGACGGCGATGTGCCGTTCCAGCACCGGAACCCGGTGCCGGGTGGCCTCGGCTGCCAACGCCCGCTCCACCTCGGCGCCGGTGGCGTCACCACCGGCGTGGATCACCCGAAAGGCGCTGTGGCCGCCTTCGCGCGTGCGCGCCAGGGTGCCGTCACCAGCCGCGCTCGGGTCAAACTCCGCGCCGCGGGCACGTAACCGGGCGACCGCGCCCGGGCCACCGGAGATGATCGACCACGCGGCGTCGGCGTCGCAAAGCCCGGCCCCGGCCGTCAGGGTGTCGTCGATATGCCGATCAACCGAATCGCCCGCAGCTCGCTCGTCCGGCAGCACCACGGCCACCCCGCCTTGCGCCCAGCGGGTGTTGCTGTCAGAAATCTCCGCTTTGGTCACCACCAGGGTGCGCAGGCCAAGTTCGCGGGCGCGCAGCGCAGCAGTCAGCCCGGCTATCCCGGTGCCGACAACGATCAGGTCCGCACCGGCCTCCCAACGCGGCCCCCATCGTGTTTTCGCCTGCGAGGCGATAACCGGAACGGGTTCCGCGGATGTCATTCCGCACCGCCAGGTTGACCGATCTCGATCATCCGGCGTACCGAGGCCCTGGCGCGCTCGGCAGTCACCGGGTCGACGTGCACCTCATCGGCGTTCTCGCGCAGCGCACGCAGCAGGGCGGCCGGGGTGATCATCTTCATGTAGCGGCAGGACGCGCGATCGTTGACCGCCTTGAAGTCGATCTCCGGTGCGGCCTTGCGCAACTGGTGCAACATACCGATCTCGGTGGCGACCAGCACAGAGGAGGCCGAGGTCTGCCGTGCCTGCTTGACCATGTCCCCGGTTGACAGGATCTTGACCTTCTCGGCGGGCACTATCCCCTCCCCTGCCAGGTAGAGAGCCGAGGTCGCGCAGCCGCACTCGGGGTGGATGAACAGGTCCGCATCGGGGTTCGCGGCCGCGCGCTCAGCAAGCTCTGGACCGTTGATACCCGCGTGCACGTGGCACTCCCCAGCCCAGATGTGCAGGTTGTCGCGGCCGGTCTCCCGTTTGACGTGCGCGCCGAGGAACTGGTCCGGACAGAACAGCACCTCCTGATCCGCGGGAATCGACCGGACCACATCCACCGCGTTGGAGGACGTGCAGCAGATGTCGGTTTCCGCCTTCACCTCGGCCGTGGTGTTGACGTAGGAAACCACGATCGCACCCGGATGCTCGGCCTTCCACGCGCGCAGCTGCTCACCGGTGATCGAGTCGGCCAGCGAGCACCCGGCCCGCGCGTCCGGGATCAGCACGGTCTTCTCCGGGCTGAGGATCTTGGCGGTCTCCGCCATGAAGTGCACGCCGCAGAACACGATCGTGGACGCCTGGGATTCGGCAGCGATCCGGGACAGCGCGAGCGAGTCGCCGGTGTGGTCGGCGATCTCCTGGATCTCCGGAAGCTGGTAGTTGTGCGCGAGCAGCACGGCATCCCGCTCCCGCGCGAGTCGACGCACCTCGTCGGCCCAGGCGGCATCCGCCTCCACCCCGCCATACGGCGTGAGGTCTTGCGGCGCCTGCATCAGGGTCTCGGTCATCGTCAGTTCCTCCTAGAGTCTCCTGCCCGCATTCACCCATGTGGCTACCTGCCGTCGCTTGAACACCCGTAGGTTTTCGCCTTAGGATCGAAAACGTGCGCAGCCATATTAACATCCACGCCCCCCTGGCACACGAGGTCTTGTGCGCGGTACTACAAGTGCGGTCGAACACAGTCCGGGTGTTGCTGTGGCGCCGCGCGCTCGATCCGCACCTCGGCCGGTGGTCGCTGCCCGGCGGCAGGCTCCGCCCCGATGAGGATGTGGAGACCTCGATCCGTCGCCAGCTCGCGGAGAAAGTCGACATCCGCAAGCTCAAGCACGTCGAGCAACTGGCGGTGTTCAGCGACCCGAACCGCGTGCCTGGGCCGCGCGTCGTGGCCACCGCGTTCCTTGGTCTTGTGCCCTCCGATGTCGATCCCGCCGTGCCCGAAGACACCGCTTGGCATCCGGTCGACGACCTCCCCCGCACCGCGTTCGACCACGAAGCGATCGCGCTCAGGGCGCGGGACCGGCTACGTTCCAAGCTGAGCTACACCAACATCGGATTCGCGCTCGCCCCGGACGAATTCACCATCTCGGCGCTGCGCGACCTGTACTCGGCGGCCATCGGCCATCGGGTCTCGGCGACGAACCTGCAGCGGGTGCTGTCCCGGCGTGGCCTACTCGAACCAACCGGGGGGATGGCCCCACCCGGCCGCGCGGGCGGGCGGCCTGCCGCCGTGTTCAGCTTCTCCGAGGACGGCATGCAGGTGACCGACCCGTTCGCGGTACTGCGCCCGCCTGCACACCGCTGACCACGTGTCCGCGCTCCAGGCACACGTGTCCGCGCTCCAGGCACACGTGCGCTGACGTGGGACAACGCCAATGGGCGGTGCCGGTGGAATCGACGTAGCGTGGACCGGTGGACCCCAATTCGCCCGGTGACGCTCGATCGGCGACGTTGCCCCTGTTCCCGCTGCATACCGTGCTGCTCCCGGGGGTTCACCTGCCGCTGCATGTCTTCGAGCCCAGGTATCGTCAGCTGATCAATGACGTGGTCACCGGGGTGCGACCTGGCCGGCAGTTCGGTGTCATCGCGATCAGGCATGCGCTGGCCAGCGAGGTGCGCAGCGTCGAGCAGCTTCACCCGGTCGGCTGCACAGCGAGGCTGCGCGAGGCACGACCGTCGCCGGACGGTCGATTCGACATCGTCACCACAGGCGGCGACCGCTTCCGGTTGCACGGCGTCGATACCGAGCCTGCCCCCTACTTGCTCGGCACGGTCGAATGGCTGCCCGATGACCCCATTCCCGCGGGCGCCGAGAGGACGACGCTAGCGCTCAGCACTGTCGCACGCGCCGCTCATCAGCGCTATTGCCAGGCCGCATGGCAGCACGGCGATTGGCACACACCCTGCACCGATACGGAATCCGCCTTGCTGTCCTATTTGCTCGCAGCTGACTGCATGCTTCCCTTCGCCGATCGACAGGTCCTGCTCGAGGACACCAACCCGCTGCGCAGGCTCCGATCGGTCAGCCAGCTACTCACTCGGGAGGCGGGCTTCCTCGCCACTCTGCGCGCGGTTCCTCCCGCACACCCCGAACTTGGTGACCTGAGCACACCGGCCACGCGCAACTGAGCGCAGTTGGTCGCATTCGGAGACACCATGACCGACTGGTTTCCGCAAAGGCACAGCCCAGAAGACCAAGCAAGTGAGCCGACGGGTCACATTCGGAACAATTCGTGCAGCCCGCTCAACCAAGCCGCCTGCCCAGGTCGTCCGACCCGTTCCAGGCCGCAAGCGCACCGTAGGTGAGCGCGGTGAACATCGGCTGCACCAGCAGCACCCACCTGGTCTCCAGCTTCGGTGCCTTGTCGACCAGGTCGCCGACCGCGAGCGGTTCGGTGATCTCGTACAGCCCGCCCGCGAACATGCCCTCCCCCATCAGCGCCGCCAGCCATCCGGCGAGCAGCGAGCCGAGCACGGATGCGATCATGATCACCGGTCCGCGCCGCTCCCGCAGCAGCCAGATCAGTGCGCCGATGAACACGCCCGCCGCCATCCCCAACAGCGCGAAGATCACCAAGTCGTCGAAGAGGTGCCAGCTCTCCATCTGGATCGGTCTCGGCGGACCGCTGTCGACCACAACCGAGCGCTGCGGCGGCGCGAGATGCGCCCACAACCAGCCGATCGGGATGCCGACGAGCGCCACCATGGACAGCACGGACACCGCGGGCAGCAGGTCCGCCTTGACGATCACTTTCGGGCGCTCACGCGGAACCAGGTCGAGCAGTCGAACGGGGGCCTCGTTCGCGGCAGCAGCCGATGCTGGACCTTGCTCGTCGACCGACGGATCAGGCACCGGCGCTCCTCAGCTACTCCACACTGTTGCTGGCATGCAGGCTAGCCGGTCGGCACCGGGCCGCCGAGGGAGGTTGTCTCCCCGTGTCGGCTGCAGCGCGCTGTCCACCCCTTCGGGGTGATCTGCACGACCATGCGCCGAGCGCAGTGCCTGCAGAATCTCGGCGGCTCCAGGGCAGTGCGCGGATTGTGGCAGGCCGCATGCTCGGCCGTGCGTGTTTCGTCGCCTGCGACCGGCTTACCGCAGTGCACGCAGTAGGTCTCGTCCATCGTCACCCCTCCTACAGGGTGCGCCGTCAGATGGTGTCGCTGATGGCCTTGATGGGCATCTTAAGGTCAGCCAGCATGTCCAGGTCCTGCTCGGCGGGGCGGCCCAGGTTGGTCAGGTAGTTGCCGACGATGATCGCGTTGATGCCGCCCAGCATGCCCTGCTCGGCGCCCAGGTCGCCCAGGGTCAGCTCACGGCCACCGGCGAAGCGCAGCATCGTCCGTGGCAGGGCCAGCCGGAAAGCGGCCACGATCCGCAGCGCGTCGGAACCGGAGATGGTCTCGTAGTGCTCATAAGGGGTGCCCGGCTGCGGAATGAGGAAGTTCATCGGGACCTCGTGCGGATCCAGCTCGGCCAACTGTGCGGCGAACTCCGCCCGCTGCTGATCGGTCTCGCCCATGCCGACGATGCCGCCGCAGCACACCTCCATACCCGCATCACGCACCATCTGCAGGGTGCCCCAGCGCTCCTCCCACGTGTGCGTGGTGACAACGTTGGGGAAGTGCGAGCGCGCGGTCTCCAGGTTGTGGTTGTAGCGGTGCACGCCCATCTCGACCAGCTCGTCGACCTGCTCCTGGGTCAGCATGCCCAGCGAGCAGGCGATCTGAATGCTGTTGCCGTCCGCCCGGATCGCCTTGATGCCCTCGCGCACCTGCGAGAGCAGCCGCGTGTCCGGACCGCGCACCGCGGCCACGATGCAGAACTCGGTGGCGCCCGTCGCCGCGGTCTCCCGAGCCGCCTTCACCAGCCCGGGAATGTCCAACCATGCCGCCCGGACCGGGGTGGGGAACAGCCCGGATTGCGAGCAGAAGTGGCAGTCCTCCGGGCAGCCACCGGTCTTGACGGACACGATGCCCTCGACCTCGACCTCCGGCCCGCACCAGCGCATGCGCACCTCATGAGCCAGTGCGAGCAGCTCCTGAAGCCGATCGGCGGGCAGCCGCAACACCCGCAGCACCTGCTCCTCGGACAACCCGACGCCCCGCTCGAGCACCTGCTCACGGGCCACGGCGAGCACATCCTGTTCACCGGTTGCCGGTTCGACCTGTTGGGCTGCTGCGGTCACGGGTTCTCCTTGGAAACTGGTGCGGGTGCCCCACCGGCTTCGTCGCGATGGTGATGCAGGACAGCCTGCAGTCTGCCGTACCGACCGAGCCTGGCACAGCGACACACGTCACGTATGGGCGGTCAATCCCGCGGCGAACAACTCGGGGTTGAAGTTCCCGCCGAACCACGGTGAGAGGCCGCGGCGGGCAGCGGCGAGGAACTCTTCGGCGGGCAGCGCCCCGATGCCTTCGTTCAGCGCACCCAGCAGTGGCGCACCGGCAGCGACCGGCAAGTCCGCCACGTTGCACACCTCGGCGAGGCCTGGATGGTCGGGCCAGGAACCGATGATCACTCCGGCGACGTTCAGTCCACGACGGGTCGCCACCTCGGCGGTCAGGGCTGTGTGGTTCAGCGTGCCCAGCCCGGGCCGCGCCACGACGACCACAAGGGCTCCGAGTGACCAGGCGGCGTCGGCGAGGCTGCCGCCCCCGGCATCGAGGCGCACCAGGAGCCCACCGGCTCCCTCGACGAGTACCAGATCGTGCGTCCGCGCAAGGGCTCCCGCCGCCTCGGCAACTTCCTGCGGGGTCACCGGGGTGATGGCACTCCGCCGCGCCGCCGTGTCCGGGGCGAGGGGCTCGGGGTAGCGACGCAACTCGCGAGTGGTCACGTCACCGGCGAGGCCGGAGACGATGTCCACATCGCCCACCTCGTCCGCGCGCACTCCGGTCTGCGCGGGCTTGAGCACCGCGACCTTGTGACCCCGCGAGCGGGCGAGCGCAGCGATCGCAGCGGACACCACCGTCTTGCCGACACCGGTGTCCGTCCCGGTGATCACCAGCACGCTCACGGAGCCTCACCTTAGACCCGAGCCGACATCGCTTCTAGGCCTGCCCCGCCACGGCAATCATGGCCGCGGTGATCGCGGCGAGATCGGTGACGCCGGTGATGTAGGGAGGCATGGTGTAGATCAGATCGCGAAACGGGCGCAACCACACTCCGTGGTCGGTGGCGACCCGGGTGGCGACCGCCATGTCCACCGGGTGATCGAGCTGGATCACCCCGATCGCGCCCAGCACCCGAACGTCAACGACGTGCGGCAGTTCGGCAGCACCGGCCAAACCGGCGGACAGCGCGCTGCCGATCCGCTCGACGTCGGCCCGCCAACCGGAATTGAGCAGTAGCCCGATGGAGGCGTTGGCCACCGCCGAGGCGAGCGGATTACCCATGAACGTCGGACCGTGTGCGAGGACGGGAAGTTCTCCGCGGGAGATTCCGTCGGCGACGCGCGGTGTGCACAGCGCGGCGGCCATGGTCAGGTAGCCACCGGTCAATGCCTTGCCGAGGCACATCACGTCCGGCGTGACGCCGGCGTGGTCGGCGGCGAACAGCGCGCCGCTGCGGCCGAAACCGGTCGCGATCTCGTCGAAGATCAGCAAAACGTCGTTGGCCTCGGTGGCCTCGCGCAGGGCTCGCAGATAACCAGGATTGTGGAACCGCATCCCGCCCGCACCCTGGACCACCGGCTCCACGATGACGGCCGCCAACTCGTCCGAATGCCGCTCGATGGCTTCGGCCATGGAGTCTACATAGGACTGATCGAGCGGAGCGTCGAATCCTGAGGGCGGGGTGGGCACGAACACCTGCTCGGGAAGTACGCCGCGCCACAGCGAGTGCATGCCACCCTCGGGGTCGCACACGCTCATCGGGTGGAAGGTGTCCCCGTGGTACCCGCCGCGCCAGGTGAGCAGTTTGCGCTTGCCCGCTCTTCGGTTTGACCGCCAGTACTGCAGGCACATCTTGATGGCGACCTCGACCGACACCGAGCCGGAGTCGCAGAGGAACACGTGCTCCAACGGGGTCGGTGTGATGTCCACCAGCGTCTTGGCCAACGTCACGGCAGGCTCGTGGGTGAGCCCCCCGAACATGACGTGGCTCATCCGGCCGGCCTGGTCGATCAGCGCGGTGTCCAGGACGGCGTTGCGGTAGCCGTGGATGGCCGCCCACCACGAGGACATCCCATCGATCAGCTCCCGCCCATCGGCCAGCTTCAGCCGAATCCCTTCAGCTGAATCCACCAGCAGCGGTTCGACCGCTCCGGGCATCGGGGCGTAGGGATGCCACACATGCTGGGCATCGATCTCGAGCACCTTCTGATGGTCGTGCATAGCGTGCACCCTACGACCCGTGCAGCATCGGTGTGCCTGCAACGCTTGGCAGGAGAACGCTGGCCGGATCCGGCAGGTTGGCAGTACTTGCAGGCACACCAACGCGGTCACCGGCGGTCGACCACGGGTGCGCCGCTCAGCAATCCGGCCAGCCGGTGCGCCAACTGATCCCACCGCCAGTGCTCACGCACCCAGTCACGACCGGCCGCACCCATCCGGCGCGCCCTGGTCGGATCGGCGAGCAGCGCGGCCAGTGTGTCGGTCAGCTGGTCGGAGTCGCGGCCGTCCACAACGTGCCCGGTGACCTCGTCCAGCACGGTCTCCGGCGCTCCCCCGGACCGGCCGGCGACCACCGGCAGACCGGTGGCCGAAGCCTCCAGATAGACGATCCCGAGCCCCTCGACATCCAAGCCCTTGCCTCGTGTCCTGGCAGGCATCGCGAACACGTCACCCGCCGCATAGTGCGCGGGCAACTCCGGCCATGGAACCGAGCCCGCGAACACCACCTGGTCGGCAACGTCCAGTTCGGCGGCCAGCGCCGCTACCCGCTTGCGGTACGGCCCCCCGCCGACCACGAGCAGCGCGACATCGGGTACTCGCTTGCGCAGCTCGGGCATCGACCGCACCAGCATGTCCTGGCCCTTACGCGGCACCAGCCTCGAGACACACACCACGGTAGGCCGGTCGGCGAGTCCATAACGGCCGCGGATTTCCTCCCGCGCGGCGTCGTCGGGCCGAAACAGCTCGGTGTCCACGCCGGACGGCAGGTGCTCCAGCCCGGCGAGTGGCCCGAAAGCGGCTGCCATCCTGCACCGGGTGTACTTGCTGACGTAGGTGACGACGTCGGCCGTCGTGCCGATGCGACGCAGCGCCTGGCGCGCCCCCGGCAGCATCGACCATCCCACCTCGTGCCCATGGGTGCACGCGATGACCCGCTGCGCCCCCGCGCGCCGCAGGGCTGGCCCCAGTAGCGCCAGTGGGGCCGCCGCTCCGAACCACACCGCTTCGGTGTCCCGGGCCCGCACCAGCCCGGCGGCCCGGCGCAGTACGTCCGGGGTGGGCAGCATCAGCGAGGTGGGATGGCGCACGATCTCGAACGGCTGCGCCGCGTCGAACTCGATGTGCGAGCCGTACCCCGACCCCGGACGATCCCATGCCGGCGCATAGACCACCAGGTCATCAGACCGCAGCCGGGTGGCCAGTGAGTGTAGGTAGGACTGGATCCCGCCGGGACGCGGCGGAAAATCGTTGGTCACGAGCAGGGTTCGACGCACAGTAGGCAGGCTATCGCGCGCACCGTTGCCGGTCCGGGACCCGGAGACGCGAAAACCGGGGGCGATAGGAAATCCCTACCGCCCCCCGGCGTCCTATTCATAAGTCAGGCTATTCACCGCGGCGCGCTCACCTCAATCACGCCCCTCACCTGCAGTCAGTCGTCGCGAGCCACCCTCAGGGCGGCCCCCGCCAACTGACTTGTGAATAACCCTCCCGGTGCACAACCACGGGTCAGCCGACTCGGCGCGCTCCGACGTAGTCGCCCCACATCACGCCGGCAACCTTGACCACGTCCCCCGACTGGGGAGCGTGCACCATCTGGCCGTTGCCGATGTACATACCCACATGCGAGACCGGGTTGTAGAAGAACACCAGGTCACCCGGCTGCAGCGCCTCGCGAGGAACCGGAGTGCCATGGGTGGACTGCGCCCGGCTGGACCGCGGAATGCTGACCCCAGCCTGGTTGTACGCCCAGGAGGTCAGGCCCGAGCAGTCGAAGCTGTCCGGACCATCGGCGCCGTAGACATAGGGGCTACCACGCTTGGACATCGCCGCATCGACAGCCGTCTGCGCCGCTTGCCCAGGAGCCACGATCTCTGACGGCGGCGCCTCGCCGGGGCTGTTCTGCAGCGCTCGGTCGGCGGCGGTCAGCCTCGCGGCCTGCGCCTTGACCTCGTCGACCTGCTCGTCAAGCGCGTCCTTGCGAGCCTCGATGTCCTGCGCGAGCTTGGCGGCCGCATCCCGAGCGGTCTGCGTCCGCGTCTCCGCGTCGGCAGCGTCGCGCTCGGCCTGGCTCGCTGTCCGAACGGCGGTGAGCAACTTGCTCATCGCGCGGTTCTGGTCGGTCGCGATGACGTCAAGAGCGGAAGATCGCTCGAGGAAGTCTTGCGCCGAGTCGCCGGTCAGCAGCGCGGACATCTTGTTGAACTGGGCGCCGCCGGTGAAGCTCGCTCCGGCGAACTTATCCACGACCTTGCGGAAGTCACGCTCGTCGGCGCGGGCATCGGACTCGGTCCGCTTCGCCTTCGCGAGGTCGCCTCTGGCCTTGTTCAGATCCTTCTGGCGAGCGCTGAGGTCGTCCTGGGCCTTGAGGTGGTCCTCGTTGAGCTTCTCGGCCTTGTGCGAGAGTTCGCGGAAGAGCTTGAGGGCATCGGACGCGTTATCGGGGACGGGGGCGGGGTCTGCGATGGCCTGGGTGCTGGTGCCGACGAACGCCATGACGGCGAAGGCTGCTACCACTCCTGAGACCATGCGCTTGAGGTGTTGCGACTGCACGTCGCTTGTGTCTCCTTTGCTTCCGGTCGCATTCCGGGGCCGTGTCTTCGAAGAGGTCGGGGGCCCTCTTCTCGACCAGCCGGAGTGGGTGGACACAACACCCACCGGCCATCGGCGTGCTCTACCGCAAGACCCTCAGCAATGCTCAGTGTCCCCACGCACACGCTGCGCAGTTCGCGGCAGACCCGGAACAGCTCCCCGACAAGCTGCCTCGGCGACAATCCCGCGGTGCCGCCTCCTGTCGTATGGCGACTGTTGGCCCGCGAAATCTCAGCCAGGTTACGAAAGAGGTGGGCCCGCGTCCAGCGCGACTCGGCTATTCGGCCTAAGCCCAGCGCCGAAACACTTCCGCACCAGCAGGTTATAGCCCATTGTGATGATTGCTATACCGAGCCACTATCGGCCGGAAAACCGCTCACCGAACGGATCAACCGCTCACAGAATGACCACGCGGAGTTACCACGAGCATCAGCCCGCCTGCCGGTGTGAAACCCCACCCGCCGACGTGTTTCTGCGCACAAGACGCAGCCTGGGGAGCATCCCAGCGTCGGCGAGGGCGTCCACCGCACGACGCTCATCCGCATCCCACTCGACGGTAGGCGGCGCACCGAGCAGCACACTCACAACGCAGTCGGAGCAGGCCTGCGGCCGGACATCGCACCGCTCACAGTCGATGGTCAACGGCTCGGTCGCGTGATCGCTCATCATGAACCCTCCTGTGCCTTGTGGCTTCCTGCGCACAAGGTAAGAAGGAGCACCGACAATTCCGCGACACGGTGTCTCATGCGAAAGTCGGGCTATGCACGGTCGTCGGTGCACCCGCCGTTCGTGTCTCACCGCATCCAGCCGCCACGAACGGGCCTCCGCAAGCTCCGGCCCGCCCCCGTCGACTCCGATGGTGCATAACCCTCACGTCAAGCGCGGCCGACGAACTCCCAATGCCACGGCTCCTCACGGCCACCGCCCTGACGCGCCCAGCCCGGATTGACCCAGCCGAACGCCTGCCCATTGGCGCCCAGCCATGCGTATTGCGGCGTGCCGAACGACTGCACGCCGCCGCACATGTCCAGGGCCAGTCCCCAGCCATGATTACTGGTACCCGGAACCGCGGCCAAGGCCGGTTTGCGTCGATAGAGATCAACCTGGGCGTTGAAGGTCCGGTAGGAGTCGGTGACGCAGAGCCCCTGGCCGAACTCGGCGGCGAACGCCCGGGTCATCAGCACGAACGCTTGTGCGGCATCGCACCGCAGGGCGTGACTGCCGATACCGATCGCGCACAGTGCCGAGGTCGGGATGAGCCCGTTGGGATAGCCTCCCCACGCGCCCGCTGCCTGCCCGTTGCTGGTGAACGTCGACTTCGGCAGCTCGACACCGCCGCAGCGCCAGGTCAACTCCCCCTCCGCGCGCTTCGGCACTTTGCGCTCGTCACCGGTCCCGAGCGCGGGCCGGGCCACCCCGAGGATCGAGTCCCCGGTCGGCAGGTCGGTCACCACCACGCCGGACAGCCGACCATCCGCCGCAAGCATGGTTCGCTCATCGAGCACGATGCCGACGTGCTGCACGCCGTACTTCGCGGGTCCGATGAAGACCAGGTCGCCGGGCTGGGCATCGGCGTGTGGCACCCGCTTGCCCACCGCGTACTGCTCGGCGATCCTCGCCGGAACCTTGAGCCCCGCGTCGGCGAACACCGAACGCACCAGCCCGTCGCACGAGTACGAGGCGGGGCCCTCGCCGTGGTCGCGCGGCACGTAGGGCTTGCCGAGCGCGTCGACCGCGGCACTGACGGCGGCGATGGTTTCCTTCGGCAGAACCAGCAGCCGTTCACCGTCAGCGCTGGCCTGCGCGACGCCGGCCTCGGGCTTACCGTCCTCGCCCTTCAGCGGCCGCAGATCTCCTGGCAACCGCGCGGGATCGCGCAACGAGCCCGCGCGCGGCGGGGTGATGCCCGCGTCCTTCAGCGTGTCTACGTAGGCATTCCAGTTGGCCGCCGTCTTCGCGTTGCGCTCGCGCTGTGCTTCCTGCGCGGCGACGACCGCGGCATTGGCCTCGTCGATCGGGCCACGCAGCTCGGACGAGACCGCGTCCGCTCGATTGGTTGCGTCGCCGTTGCGCCGCTCGAGGTTGGCCTTGCGCTCGGCTGCCGTGCCCTCGATGCCCAGTGCCGTGAGTTCGGCGGCAACCGCGCGCCGATGCCGTTGCGACGCGTCGGCCAGCCTGCTGTCCTGATCAGCCCGCAGGTGTCCGACCATCGAAGTGCCTGCGAGCAGGTCCTCAGGGCTGGCCGCTGTGAGCACTAGCCGGAGCTCGTCCGCGCGGCCCATCGCGGTGAACACCGACTTGGCGAACTGATCGACCTCGGCCTGCTGGGCGGCCACAGCGCGTTCGGCAGCCGCCCGCTCGGCGCGTGCTCGCTCCAGCGCGGCGGAGGCTTCGTTGAGCTCCGACCGGGCCTGCGCGATGCGCCCGGCGAGGTCACCCAGCTCGCGCTGCACCTGGGTGGCGGTGCGCTGCAGTTCGGCCACCTTGGGATCGGCGAACGCCTCCCCCGGTCGTGGATCCGGCACTCCGGCGCCGGGCGCGACGCCTGCCTCGACGCGGAGGTCACCGGGGTCGGTGGGTGGCTGATCCTGCGCGGTGGCATGCGGCACCACGAGCACGCCGCCCGCCAGCGCCAAGGCAGCCAACACCGTCGCGGGGACCCGCATCCGCACCTCCTGTGCTACTCCCGACTCATCATGTCAACTACTGAACGTGCATTCTGTGACGCTCTGTGCGGCATTGTGATGATTTCAGTCCAATCTCGGCACCATCGGTGATCCCGTCACACCCTGGCCAATCGGGTGATCAAGACCGAGGAGGGCACCGTGTGCGCGCCGACATCCCGCACCGCACTGACGATCTCCCGGTCCGAGGTGACCACCACCATCGGCCTGCCAGCGGGTTCCGCCGTGGCCAGGTCCCGGATGACGTCGTCGGCGAGCACCCCCGGATCGCTGAACAACACCCGCACCCCCCGCACACTGGTCACCGGGACCGACACGACGCCCGCGCCGTCGTAAACCACGGTCACCTCGGCGGAGGTTCGCGCGGCGAGCGCGGCGAGCTGGCGTCCGAGCCTGTCCCGCTGGTCGGACAGCGCCAGTTCGGGGTAGCCGGTCTTGGTGACGTTGTAGCCGTCGACGATCACGTGCAGGTTGGGCAGCGCGAGCAACCGGTCCAGCGTCGCGGGATCGGTCGGCTGCACCGTGGCCGGTTCTGCCCGGGATGTCCGGCCCACGGTGTCCGCAGGACGCGGGCCGCCGCGGGTATCGCCGCGGGCCAGTCCCAACTCGATGCGCAGGCCGTCGGCGGCGCCGGAAATCGTGTCCAGCAGCAGCGCGAGGCGAACCTCATCGGCCTCGCGTGCCTCCCGCGCGGCACGCCGGGCGCCCTCCGCTTCCCTGGTCGCGCGGTCGGCTCGCGCACGTTCCGACTCGGAGCGGTTGCGCTCCTGGGCGAGTCGCGCGGTCAAGGTGGCCACCTCGTCGGCGCCTGCCGAATCCGCCCCGATCAGCTCATCGCGGGCGATCCGCTCGGCGTCGCGAGCCTTGCGCAGCTCGACACCCTGTTCGCGCAGCCTGCTCCGGAGCCGGTCCAGGTCGGCAGCACGCTCCGCACGGGCGGCACGCTGGGCATCCTGAGCGTCTCGCAGCTCAGTGCGAAGCTGCTCGAGTTCCACCTCAAGCCGTTCGATCCGGGCCAGCGCGGCATCACGCTCGGCACGCAAGCCCGCATCCGCCACCTGGTCCGCGACGGCCCGGACGATCTCCACCGCGTTGTCACACTCGGTCAGCACCGCGGCGGCAGCGGCGGAGATCGTCTCGGTATTGGTGGTGTGCAGGGCATCGGGACGGTGTTCGCGCAACCACTCCACCACGGCGACCCGGAACGTACTGCTCTCCCGCAACGAGGCCAGCAGGACGGCGGCAGCCACCCTGGCACGTTTGGCCGGGGCGAATCGAGCGATGGGACGCAACGGCTGCGGGATGTCCAGTTTGGGCAGATCGGAGAGCGCGTTGGCCGCATAGTCGACCAACCGCCCGCGCACCGGTTCCGGCAGCGCATCCCAATCCACCCCGGACATTCACCCAGAGTAGTCCCGCCGAGTGTGCACTCCGCGTAAACGATCTCGCTCCCCTGGGAGCACAAACTGTCGGGGCGCCGAACTATGTTCCACTTCGTGACGGCGCAGCTGACCTTCGATGAGCTCGGCACCCCCCTACGGGATACTACGTTCGTCGTCTTCGACCTGGAGACCACCGGAGGACGCGCCGGGGCGGACGCGATCACCGAGATCGGCGCGGTGAAGGTCCGCGGGGGTCAAGTGCTCGGTGAGTTCGGCACCCTGGTCGATCCCGGCCGCGCCATCCCACCCCAGATCGTGTCGCTGACCGGGATCACCCAGGCCATGGTGTCCGCCGCACCGAGGCTCGACGAAGCGCTGCCCGCCTTCCTCGAATTCGCGCGCGGCTCGGTTCTGGTGGCACATAACGCGCCGTTCGACGTCGGATTCATTCGTGCGGCCTGCTCCGCGCACGGCTATCCGTGGCCGAAACCCGCGGTGGTGTGCACGGTCCGATTGGCTCGCCGGGTGCTGTCCCGGGAGGACGCCCCCAGCTGCAAGCTCTCCGCGCTGGCCGCGCTGTTCGGCGCGAGCACCATTCCGAACCACCGGGCGCTCGAGGATGCTCGCGCCACCGTCGACGTGCTGCATGCTCTGCTGGAGCGAGTGGGCTCGGTGGGGGTGCACTCGCTGGAGGAACTGCTCGACTACCTACCCGAGGTGACCCCCGCGCAACGCCGCAAACGAGGCATGGCCGCGCACCTTCCCCAGTCCCCTGGTGTCTACCTTTTTCGTGGCCCGAACGACGAGGTGCTCTACGTCGGCACCGCGGTCGATCTGCGGCGACGTGTTCGCCAATACTTCACCGGTTCGGAGAGCAGGGGCCGGATCCGGGAGATGGTGGCGCTCGCCGAGCGAGTCGACGCCGTCGAGTGCGCACACTCGCTCGAGGCGCAGGTCCGCGAGTTGCGGTTGCTCTCCGCGCACCGGCCGATGTACAACCGGCGATCGAAGAACCCGCGCAAATCATGGTGGATCGCGCTCACCGACGAAGCGTTTCCCAGGCTGTCCGTCATCCGCGTGCCCAAGGACGGATCACTTGGACCCTTTCCCTCACGCGGTGCCGCGCAGGACGCCGTCAGCTCGTTGACCTCGGCTTCCGGCTTGCGCTCCTGCTCCGACCGCATCCCGGCACGGGAACCGAAGGGCGCCCCGTGCGCGCTCGCCGAACTGGGCCGCTGCGGGGCTCCGTGCGCGGGAATGCAGAGCGTCGAGGACTACACACCCGCGGCGCACGCGGTCGGCGAACTGCTCGCCGGACGGGGTGGCGCTCCGTTGCACCGGGCAGCCGCGCAACTGGACGTTCTCGCTGCCGCCGAGCGGTTCGAGCACGCGGCACGGCGCAGGGACGAGCTCGCCGAGTTGGTGCGTTCCGTCGATCGGGCACACCGCCTCGCCGCACTCGCCCGCATCGCCGAGTTGGTCGCCGCCGCGCCCGATGGATCAGGTGGCTGGGAGTTCGCGGTGATCCGGCATGGGCGGCTCGCCTCAGCGGGCATCGCTGTCCGGGGCGTACCGCCGCTTCCGGTGGTCGACGCGCTGGTCGCCTCGGCCGAGACCGTGCGGCCCGGCGCCGGACCGCTGTACGGCGGCAGCCCGGAGGAGGTCGGGGTGCTGCTGCGCTGGCTGGGCCGGCCCGGCGTCAGGCTGGTGCGGGCTACCGAGCCGTGGGCGGAGCCCGCACGCGCGGCGGGGAGCTGGCGAGGCTGGCTGGACCGCGCCTCGATGGCGACCAGTCTCGAGGGCTATCCGCCCTCAGCCTGGTGATCGTGGCACCCCAGAACGTCCGACGGACGTCGGTGACTAGTCGCCGCGCTCCGCGGCGCCGGGACGGGTGGCGACCTCGCTGCCGTGCCCGTTTCGCGCCGCGCGCGCCTGCTGCAGCGCCACGGTCTCCTCGACCGGGTCGGGGCTGAGCCAACCACCCGACACCGGCTTTCCGGCCGATCCCAGCTGATTCATCCGCTTGGGCACCGGGGCGCCCTGGTACTCCAGCGGCACCGGGTGGCCGTGCTCGTCCACCGGGCCGAGCGGCTGGTGGATCTCGATGAACTCACCGTGCGGCAGCCGCTTGATGATGCCGGTCTCCACACCGTGCTCGAGCACCTCACGGTCGGCCCGCTGCAGACCGAGGCAGATGCGGTAGGTGAGGTAGTAAGCCAGCGGCGGCAGCACCAGGATGCCTATCCGGCCCATCCACGTCGTCGCGTTCAGCGAGATGTTGAACTTGTCGGCGATCACGTCGTTGCCCGCCGCCAGCAGCTGGATGGTCAGGAACGTGATGGCCATCACGCCGAGGCCGGTGCGCACCGGAACGTCCCGCGGACGCTGCAGCAGGTTGTGGTGCGCGTAGTCCTTGGTCAGCCGCTTCTCGATCCATGGGTACAACGCGGCGGCGGTGCACACCAGCGGCAGACCGGCCATGAACGGGAAGAACACCGCGGCGATGGTGTAGTCGCCCAGGTAGAGCTCCCACGCGGGCCACAGTCGGATCAGGCCGTCGGTCCAGGCCATGTACCAGTCGGGCACGGTGGCCGCCGAGACCTGCGAGGCGTTGTACGGACCCAGGTTCCAGATCGGGTTGATCTGGAAGACCCCGCCCATGACGGCAGTGAAACCGACCACGATCGCGAAGAAACCGCCACCCTTGAGCGCGAACACCGGCATGATCCGCACGCCGACCACGTTGGTCTCCGTGCGGCGCACCCCGGGGAACTGGGTGTGCTTCTGATACCACACCAGGCCCAGGTGCACCGCGATCAGCGCCAGGATGATCCCGGGAATGATCAGGATGTGCACCGTGTAGAGCCTCGGGATGATCTCGGTGCCGGGGAACTCGCCACCGAAGGCCAGCCAGTGCGTCCAGGTACCGATCACCGGTATGGACAGGATCAGCCCGGACATGATGCGCAGACCCGAGCCGGAGAGCAGGTCGTCAGGCAGCGAGTATCCGGTGAAGCCCTCCATCGCGCCCAGCGAGAACAGCAGGATGCCGATGACCCAGTTGGCCTCGCGCGGACGCCGGAACGCACCGGTGAAGAAGATGCGGAACATGTGCGCCACGATCGCGGCCATGAACAGCAGCGCCGCCCAGTGGTGGATCTGCCGGACGAACAGACCGCCGCGCACCTCGAAGGAGATCTCCAGCGTCGATTCGAAGGCCCGGGACATCTCCAGGCCGCGCATGTTGGTGAACACGCCGTTATAGGTGACCTCCTCCATCGAGGGGTCGAAGAACAGCGCCAGGTAGGTGCCCGACAGCAGCAGCACGATGAAGCTGTACAGCGCGATCTCACCGAGCAGGAACGACCAGTGCGTCGGGAACACCTTGTTCATCTGCTTACGCAGGCCGTGGGACATGTGGTAGCGGTCATCCGCCCACTTGGCTGCCCCACCCGCCGCCTTCTCCAGCGGGTTGGTTCCCTTGGTGGGAGTGGTGAGTTCGCTCATGACTTACGCTCCCAGTACGCCGGTCCCACTGGCTCGGGGAAGTCGCCGGTGGCAATGAAGTACCCGGTCTCAGGATCCACCGTGATGGGCAGTTGCGCCAGTGCCCTGGTGGCCGGCCCGAAAATCGGCTTCGCGTAGTGCAACGCGTCGAACTGCGACTGGTGGCACGGGCAGAGGATCCGGTTGGTCCGCTGTTCGAACAGCGAGGTCGGGCAACCCAGGTGGCTGCAGATCTTCGTGTAGGCGTAGTAGTCGCCGTAGTTGAAGTCTTCCTGGCCCCTACGCTTGATCACCTTCGCCGCGTCGGTAGGACGCAACCTGATCAGCATGACCGGATTGTCAGCGCGTTTGAGTGCCAGGACCAGCGCGTGATCGTCGCCGCGCTCGCTCTCCCGGAACGGGAAGACCGTCTCCAGCGCGCCTGCGGCGAGGTCTTCCGGCCGGACAAGGGACACCTCGTGGAAGTTACCGGTGTGCCTGCGCAGGAAGACCTTCTCGCCGGGCTCCTGGTGCTGCCAGCCGGTGTGCAGCAGCGAGTCCGGGCTGTCCGGGTCGGCCCACGGGTCGCGGATGAACCCGCCGAGCGCGAAGATGCCGAATCCGAGGCCGAAGGCGCCTGCGCCGAAACCCGCGGAGCGCTTGATCAACGAGCGTCGGGCGATGGTGCTGCGCGAACCGGCATCGGCCAGGTGTGCGAGAGCCGTCTTCTTGTCGAACTCGGTTGAACCGCCGTCGTGCCGCTGCTGCACCGCGACCTCGTGCGGGATGAACTTCTTGGTGTAGAGGATCGCGCCCGCGCCTATACCGAGGATGGTCAAACCGAGCGTGATACCCAGCAACGGGGTGTACAGGCTGTAGATGAGGTAGTTCGTCTCGTTGCCCGCGGCGGGCGTCTCGTACTGCCAAGGCCACCAGATGAACACGGCGGCGAACGCGAGCGCCGAGAACCCGGCGATGGTGAACCACGCCGCGATAAGGCGCTCGGCGCGCTTCTCGCCGCGGGTGCCTTTGACCGGCCAGGGGTCGGGATACTCGACGAGCTCGACCCCGTCCTGCGTGGCGCCCAGCTCGACCAGCTCGTCGCGATCCAGCTGCGCGAGCTCGGCCTCGGTGGGCACCCGGGGTTCCTTCTGCTCACTCACGACTTAGCTCCGATCCACAAGCTCACGCCGACCAGCCCGGCGATCCCCACAATCCACGCGATCAATCCTTCCGGCATCGGGCCGTAGCCGCCCAGCGGGTTACCACCGGGGTTGTTGTTGCCGTCGGTCACCGACTTGACGTAGGCGACGATGTCCTTCTTCTCCTCCGGCGACAGCTGCCGGTCGGAGAACTTCGGCATGTTCTGCGGGCCGGTCAACATGGCCGTGTAGATCTCTTCTTCCTTCACCCCGTCCAGGGCCGGACCGAACTTGCCCGAGGACAGCGCTCCGCCGCGGCCGGTGAACTGATGGCAGGACGCACAGTTGAGCCTGAACAACTCGCCACCGCGAGCCGGGTTGTCACCGCGCAGCGCGAGGCCGGTTTCCCCGGGCCGCTCGAGACCGCCACCGTGCGCCTGGACGTAGGCGCCGAGGGCGTCGATCTCCTCAGGAGTCAGCTTCGCGGGCTTGCGGATCGACTGCGCCTCCTGGCGGACCATCGGCATGCGGCCGGTGGAGGTCTGGAAGTACACCGCCGCCTCACCGATGCCGATCAGGCTCGGGCCCCGGTCCTCGACACCTTCCAGGTTCGCACCGTGGCAGGAGATGCAGGTGTTGTTGTAGATCTGCGCGCCCTTGCGGAGCAGTGCGGGATCTTCCTGCGCCTGCGCGGTCTGCGGCTCTGGCGCGAACACGGCGTACAACGCGCCTGCTGCGATCAGCGCCATACCGAGCGCAAGCACGCCGGCAACGCGCCGCCGGAACTTGCTGTGTGTGCGCTGCTTGCGCACCTTGGTGGAAGTCGCTGAGCCGGAGCTAGTGGTCATTTCTGCGGCAACCTTGCTGTCAATTCGGGCTGTCAGGCTGTCTTGCTGGACGTCACGGCACGATGTAGATGATCGCGAACAGGCCGATCCAGACGATGTCGACGAAGTGCCAGTAGTAGGACACCACGATCGCCGAGGTGGCCTGGGCGGGCGTGAACTTGCTCATCTTGGTGCGGATGAGCAGGAACACGAACGCGATCAGGCCGCCGATCACGTGCAGGCCGTGGAAGCCGGTGGTCAGGTAGAAGACCGTGCCGTAGGCGCCGGACGGGATGGTCACACCCTCGCTGATCAGCTGGATGTACTCGTAACCCTGGCCGCCGACGAAGATCGCGCCCATCACCAGGGTGAGCAGGTACCAGCGGCGCAGCCCGAACACATCGCCCTTCTCGGCGGCGAACACGCCGAGCTGACAGGTGAACGACGAGGCCACCAGGATGATGGTGAACGGCAGCGCGTACGGGATGCTGAGGTGGATCGGCTCCCCGGTGGACTCCAGGACGGGCGGCCATACCCCAGTGTCGTTCTGAGCCTTGACCGTAAAGAACATCGCGAAGAGCCCAGCGAAGAACATCAGTTCGCTGGAGAGCCAGACGATCGTGCCGACGCTGACCATGTTGGGCCGGTTCAGCGAGTGCACGCGCTGGCTAATCGTAGGCGCTGCCGTAGTCACGTAGGCATTATGTCTTCTCCTCGCGCGCCGCACGTCGTCGGGTCGGCCGTCCGGGGAGCACACGAGCGGGGTCACACCCGGCCGGCCAGCACCCTCGCTCGGCGATTCCCGGCGATCAGTATGCCCTTGAACAGGTCAAATGGGTCCTGACCCGCGTGCGGGCACGGCAACGTGCCGATCCCCTACCTCACGGCATCGTGGTGCCGATAACATCGGCGCATCAGCCACATTCGTCACCGAAAGGCCCGGAGGCCCGCCGATATGAGCAGCGAACCGCGGAGAATCCTGGTGTTCAGCCACCGGCCGGAGGTCCGTGAGTCGATCATCACAGCGGTCGGGAGTCGCCCGGCCGCCGATATCGGCCGCATCGACTACATCGAAACCGGCGGCATCGCCGATGTCCTGTCCGACGTCGACGCGGGAGCGGTCGACCTCGCGATCCTGGACGGCGAAGCACAGCCGACCGGTGGAATGGGTCTGTGCAGGCAACTGAAGAACGAGATCGCCGACTGTCCGCCCATCGTCGTCGTGGTCCGCCGCAAGGACGACCGCTGGCTGGCAACCTGGTCACAGGCGGACGCGGTGCTTGTGCACCCGCTCGATCCGCTCGCCGCGGCCGAGACGGTCGCGGAGGTCCTCCGTGCGCAGCGCCTTTCGGTAGCTGGTAGCTGAGAGATGGGGGAATCACCCGTCATGACCACGCAGAGCTGGCCTGCCGTGATCGATCACCTGGTGGCGGGCAAGGACCTCACCGCCGACGACACGGCATGGGCGATGAACCAGGTGATGGCAGGCGACGCCACCCCCGCGCAGATCGCCGGATTCGCCGTTGCCCTGCGCGCCAAGGGCGAAACCCCGAGTGAGGTCGTCGGCATGGCCGACGCGATGCTGGCCAACGCTCACCGCGTCGACGTATCCGGACCCGCGGTCGATATCGTCGGCACCGGCGGCGACCGCTCCGGCTCGGTGAACATCTCCACGATGGCCTCGCTGGTCGTCGCGGCCGCGGGCGTACCCGTGGTCAAGCACGGCAACCGGGCAGCGTCGTCGAAGACCGGCACGGCCGATGTGCTGGAAGCGCTCGGGGTCGCGATCGCCTTGCCGCCGGAGGGTGTGCGGAGATGCGTGCAGGAACTGGGCATCGGGTTCTGCTTCGCGCCGGTATTCCACCCCGCGCTGCGGCACGCGGCGGGCCCGCGCAAGGAACTCGGCATCCCGACCACTTTCAACCTGCTCGGCCCGCTGACCAACCCGGCGCAGCCGAGCTCGGGGCTTGTCGGCTGCGCCTACCCGGACAAGCTCGAGGTGCTGGCCGAGGTCTTCGCCCGTCGCGGCGCGAGCATGTTGGTGGTGCGCGGCGATGACGGACTCGACGAGCTGACCACGACGACCACCAGCACGGTGTGGCGGGTCAGCGGCGGACAGGCGACCAAGACGAGCATCGATCCGAGCGCACTGGGTATCACCAGGGCGAGCGCGGACGACCTCAAAGGTGACGAAGCCGCCTACAACGCCGAGGTGGTGCGCGCACTTGTTGGCGGTGAGAAGGGCCCGGTGCGCGACGCTGTCGTCCTCAATGCGGCGGGCGCGCTCGCCGCCTTCGCTGGCTTGCGCGAGTCACTCATCGACGATCTGGCCGCAGGCCTGGACAAGGCAACCGCGGCCATCGACTCCGGCAAGACCGCCACCCTGCTGGCCGAATGGGCCGAGCTGTCCACCAGGTTGGCAGGCTAGCCCGCACGGTGTCACACATGTCCCCAGCCACATTGGGGGCATCCAACGTCCCCACAGCCACATTGACCGGGAGCGTGCGGCGGGCTCAGTCGTGAGCGGGGCCGGTGTGGTACTCGAAGACCAATCCGCCGATGGTGATCAGCAGCAGCACCACGGCGATCACCAGCAACCAGACCTGCCAGAAGGCCAAGGCGATGCCTGCGACCGCGGCAGCGCCGGCCAGCGCGACCGGCCAGTAGCTGCCCGGGCTGAAGAAGCCGAGTTCGCCGGCGCCGTCGCTGATCTCGGCATCGATGCGATCCTCAGGGCGCTCCTCGATGCGCCGCGAGATGAACCGGAAGTAGCTGCCTGCCAGCAACGCCAAGCCACCGGTCAGGATCAGTGCGACCGTGCCGACTGGTTCAACACCGTCGCGGGTCCACAGTCCGGTGGCCACGCCGTAGACGACGGCCACGACAAAGGCAAAGACCATGACGATGTCGAAAATCCGGGCTTCGACCTTCATCGCAAGACCTCACTTCTCCCTGTCACTGAACAGCTCCTCCGCCGTGATCCGCCCGGTCACCGCCGGGGTGAGGCGGATCAGCCTGACGCCGTCCGTGCGGTGCGGTCGGGGTTGAACGGCTGGGTGGTGGTCGCGACTGGGCTGCACAGCTCGCCGCAGTCCATCTGGGCGAGTGCTTCCGGCGCGGTGTACGGCTCGCCGGTGCGCTGATTGACCTGCTGACGCAGCGCCATGTACTGGTCGAACTTGTCCGGTGACAGGGCACGGACCTCGAAGTTCATCACCGCGTGGTAGGTACCGCACAGCTCGGCGCAGCGACCGACGAACGACCCCTCGCTGTCGATCACGTTGTTGAAGACGTTGTCCTGGTTGTTCTTCTCCGGCCGCGGCATCACATCACGCTTGAACAGGAACTCCGGTACCCAGAACGAGTGGATCACATCGGTCGACCGCAGAATGTACTGGATCTTCTGCCCGGTCGGCAGGACCAGCAGCGGAATCTCGGAGGAGTTCCCGACAGTGCTCACCGGCTGCCCGTCCGGCGTCAGGGCGTCCGGGTACTGGAACTCCCAGTTCCATTGGAACGCGATCACGTCGATGGACAGATCGGGGTTCTCCTCTTCGGCGAGCACGCTCTGCTCGGTGGTCGCGGTGAAGAAGAACAGCACGCAAACCATGATCGACGGAACGACCACGCAGAACAGTTCGAGCGGCACGTTGTACTGGAACTGCCTCGGCAGTTCGTCGGAGGCCTTCCTGCGGTGGAACGCAACCGACCAGAAGATCAGGCCCCACACGATGACACCGACGGCAAGGGCGGCGAGCACGGACCAGGTCCACAGCTCACGCATCTCCTCGGCCTGCGGCGTGATTCCTACCGGCCAGCCGAACCGCAGCACCTCGTCCGTCGAGCAACCGGTCGCTGCGACGGCCACAGTGCCGACAAGCACGGCTATCTTGCCGGCCCTCGGCAACCGTGCTGCCAGGGTGCGCCCATTCAGACCCACTGCGCCACGCCTCCTAGACCGTGCCCCGGGTGCGGGTGTCCCGCACAGCGCCCCGGGTGCGGGTGTCCCGCATCAACATTTCTAACGCCTAGCGGAGCCTAGCCGAATGAACGTGGTCACCACGCCAAGGGGTAACCGAAAAGAGGGTTGACGGGCCGCTCGGGGACGGCAGAGCGAGACGGGCATACTTTGGAGCCACGCCGGCTATACCTGTGAGACAAGGGGTTGAGACTACGCGTGTGCGGCCTGCTCGGATTGATCTGTGCCAGCGAAGAAGCGGCGACGAAGGCCCGGCCTGCGGTCGCCTCCGCGCTGCACTGCCAGCGGCACCGCGGGCCGGACGAGAGCGACACCTGGGCACACGCCGAGGTCGTATACGGCTTCAACCGCCTGGCCTTCATCGACCTCGAGCACTCGCACCAGCCGCTGACCTGGGGCCCGCCCGAATCGCCGCAGCGCTACACCATGAACTTCAACGGCGAGATCTACAACTACCTCGAGTTGCGCGCGGCGCTTGCCGCGGAGCACGGAGCGACGTTCCACACCGAAGGTGACGGCGAGGCCATCGTCGCGGCCTACCACTACCTCGGTGCGGATGCGGTCCGCAAGCTGCGCGGCATGTTCGCGTTCATGATCTGGGACTCCGGACGCAAGGTGGTCTTCGGCGCCAGGGATCCGTTCGGCATCAAGCCGCTGTTCTACTCCCAGGGCCCCGGCGGTATCGCCTTCTCCAGCGAGAAGAAGAGCCTGCTTGAGCTGTCGGAGACCCTGGGCGTCACCGGCACCCTGGATCGCACCGCATTGCAGCACTACCTGACCCTGCAGTACGTGCCCGAGCCGGAGACGCTGCACCTGGACGTGCGGCGCATCGAGTCGGGCAGTTCGTTCACCGTCTCGCCCGGCGGCGAGCTGAAGACTGAGCGTTACTTCTTCCCCGAGTTAGCGGCCAGGCCGGTGACCAGCGCGGGCGAGGTCGACGCGCTGCACAAGCGGATCGCCGACGTGATGAAGGACTCGGTCGCCAAACACATGGTGGCCGACCCGGACATCACCGTGGGTGCCTTCCTGTCCGGCGGAATCGACTCCACCGCGATTGCCGCGCTGGCCAAGGAGCGCAACCCCAATCTGATCGCGTTCACCACCGGATTCGAGCGCGAGGGCTACTCCGAGGTCGATGTCGCCGCGGAATCGGCCGCCGCGATCGGCGTCAAGCATGTGGTGCGCACCGTCTCCGCCGACGAAATGATGGACGCGCTGCCCCTGATCATCTGGTACCTGGACGATCCGGTGGCCGACCCGGCATTGGTGCCGTTGTGGTTCATCGCACGGGAGGCACGCAAGCATGTCAAGGCCGTGCTCTCCGGTGAGGGCGCGGACGAGCTCTTCGGTGGCTACACGATCTATCGTGAACCCATCTCACTCAAAGCCTTCGAAAAGGTTCCGGGGGGAATCCGCCGCCTGCTCGGCAGCCTGTCGACGAAGATCCCCGAGGGCAAGCGTGGCAAAGACCTGCTCCGGCGCGGTTCGCTCACCCTGGAGGAGCGCTACTACGGCAACGCGCGGATCTTCCGCGACGACCAGCTGCGTGCGGTGCTGCGCACGTTCGCCGATGGTGTCGGACACGCCGATGTGACCGCCGAGTGGTACCGGGCTTCGCGGGACTGGGACCCGGTCGCGCGCATGCAGCACGTCGACCTGTTCACCTGGCTGCGGGGAGACATCCTGGTCAAGGCGGACAAGATGACCATGGCCAATTCCCTGGAACTACGGGTGCCGTTCCTTGACCCCGAGGTCTTCCGGGTCGCGGCGGACATCCCGCTCGACCAGAAGATCACCAAGGAGACCACCAAGTACGCGCTGCGCCGCGCACTGGCCGACGTCGTGCCCGCCCATGTGCTCAACCGCCGCAAGCTCGGTTTCCCGGTGCCGATCCGGCTGTGGCTGCGCGAGGAGATGTACGACTGGGCGCGCGGCATCATCAACGACTCGGCGACCGACGAACTGATCGACAAGTCCGCGGTGTTGCGGGTACTCGATGAGCACAGGGCGGGCACTCTCGACCACAGTCGGCGCATCTGGGCGCTGCTGGTGTTCATGCTCTGGCACGGCATCTTCATCGAGGGCCGGATCAAGCCGGAGGTCCCCGAGCCGCACTACCCGGTGAAGGTCTGAGCGAGCCGAAGGTGAATGGGCTTGACCTCGACTTAACTAGAGGTTCAACCATGGGTGTATGACCGAATCTGTTGCCGATCAACCACATCGACCCGTAGCAGTCGTCACCGGAGGCTCTCGTGGCCTCGGCCTCGCGCTCACGTCGACGCTTGCGGGCCGCGGCTGGCGCGTCGTCATCGACGCCCGGGACGCGGCCAGGCTCGCCGACGCGGTGGCCGGGCTGCCCGAGGGTGCGATCACCGCGGTGCCTGGCGACGTGGCCGATCCCGCACACCGGCGTGCGCTCGCCGACGCCGCCGACGCCGCGGGCGGGGCGCGCCTGCTGGTGAACAATGCAAGCGTGCTCGGCCCCAGCCCGCAACCACGACTGGCCGACTACCCGCTGGACGAGCTCGAGCACGTCTACGCCGTCAACACACTCGCACCGCTCGCCCTTGCCCAGCTGCTGCTAGCCGCGGAATTCGCACATCGGGTGCGGTGGGTCCGACCATCGGATCATGATCATCTTTGTGGGTGGTGCTGCCAGCCTTCTGCGTCTTCGATGGCCTGCACGGACAGGGCTTGAAGCTCGGCGATGAGTTCGTTGAGGCGACGGTTGTTGTCGAACCATGCCTGGTAGCGCTCT
>JBOHER010000007.1:0-20332 GCA_050701115.1 Haloechinothrix sp.
CTCGACCTGGGCCGCACCCAACGCCTGGTCACCCCCGCCCAACGCCGGGCACTCAACCTCCGCGACCGGGGCTGCATCCACCCCGGCTGCACCCGGCCCACCCGCTGGACCCAAGCCCACCACATCACAGAGCGGACCAAGGACCAAGGCCCCAGCGACCTATCGAACATGTGTTTGCTCTGCACAGAGCACCACCGGCTCATCCACCACTCCGACTGGGAAATCCGGATGGCCACCGACGGCCACCCCAATGCCTCCCACCCGCCTTCCTCGACCCGCACCGAAGACCCCGACGCAACCACACCCACCACCCCATCCGAACCGCCGCCTGAAGCGGAATACCTACGCGGGTAGGCCCCACGACACACGTCGCAGGGCCTACCGCGCCCATTCAGCGGCAGTCGTGCGTCAGTTGACCGTAGTGCGTTGTGGCGCTGGATCCTCGGCATCGGCCGTCACGGGGTCGGCCTTGGTGCCCAGAACGAGGTAGTCCATCTCAGCATCGCTGAGCTTGTTGCACTCCCTCCGCCGGAAGCCGTAGAAGACCAGCCCCACCACGCTCCACACCAGAAGTGCGGTCATCGACTCCGACCCCAGCGAGGCGGGTGATAACGGCACCAGCAGCAGGCCGAGGAACGTCGCGCCGATGACGGCCCCCAACAGGCTGAACAGCTTCTTGACCGTCGAGCCCGCCCCCTCGCTGTCCCCAACACGGGCAGCCTGAGCGGACCAGCGGAACTGCTTGAACGCGACCAAGCAGGTGTAGGTGTAGGCGATGGTGACGCCGACCGCGGACATGTCGACCACCCACAGCAGCGCCTGCCGCCCGAACCACGGCGCCACCAGGCACAGTGCGGCTGCGAACGCGATCCCGAGGTGCGGCGTCCCATAGCGCGGGTGCAGCCGGGCGAATGCGTTCGGCAGCATGCGTGCCCGGCCCATCGCGAACAGCAACCGGCTCGACGCGACGTAGAAGCCGTTCAGTCCGGTGCAAATGCCCATGGACACCGACAGCGCCAGCAGCATGATGCCCACGCCGCCGAAGAGCCCCGAGATCGCGTCCCCGGTGCCCCAGATCGGTTCGCCCGCGACCAGTTGGGTCCAGGGCGTTGCCGATGCGGTGGCCAGAATCATCGCCGCGTACAGCAGCGCGGCGGCGATGATCGCGAGCACGATGAGCCGGAACGCCTTGGACGGGGCGAAGTCGAATTCTTCAGCCGCCTGCGGAACGTTGTCGAAACCCACGTAGGCCCACGGTGCGATCGCGACGATGGCCAGCACCGCTGTCCAGGGTGGCACGTCGAGCGGGAAGGCAGGCGCGGCGTTGCTCAGTTGGCCGTCGGGGTGCAGCAGCACGCCGATCAGGATCAGGGCGACTCCGGCGAGCATGATCAGGCAGAAGATGTACTGCAGTCGACCCGAGACGTTCGCACCACGAATGTTCAGCGCAGCGAAGATCACCAGGGCGGCGCTGGCGATCAGGACCTCGCCGAGGTACACCTGCCAGCCGGCCACCTCGTACAGCAGCCCGCGTTCGGCCACCTGTGGAATGACATAGCGACTGAGCAGTGCCAGCGCGGACGCGTTGAGCGCCACGATGCAGGTATAGCCCAGGGTCAGGAACCATCCGCAGAGAAAGGCGTGCCTTCTGCCGAATCCAACGTGGGCGTAGGCGAATTCCCCGCCCGACACCGGGAAGCTGCGAATCAGGAAGCCGTAACTGACCGCGATCACGATCATCAGCAGACCGCCGATCAAGAAGCCGATGATGGCTCCCAACGGTCCCGCTGTGCCGATCCAGTCGGTCGGGAGGACGAAGGCACCCCACCCGACCGCAGACCCGAGCGCGATGGCCCAGACCCAGCTCGGCTTGAGTGTCTTGGACAGTTGTACGCGATTCTCCCCCTGATGCGGCGCGCCGGCCGCGTTGCCGGCGCCGGTGATCGGTTCCATGTGAGCCTCGTTCTCCGGGGACCTCAACGGTCCCCTTCCAGTGTGCGGCGGGATCATGGCAAATGCCTAGTGACTGCCGCGCGGGCCTGAAGGGCACTGATCGCGGCGACCGCAACGATGTCTGCGCTGCTGCAGCCACGGGACAGGTCGTTCACCGGCGCGGCGAGCCCCTGCAGGATGGGGCCGTAAGCCCGCGCGCCGGCAAGTCGTTCGGTGATCTTGTAGCCGATGTTCCCGGCCGCCAGGTTGGGAAAGATGAGGACGTTGGCTCGTCCTGCGACAGCGGACCCGGTGGCCTTCGCGCGCCCGATCGACTCGAGCAGCGCCGCGTCGAATTGCAGCTCGCCGTCGATGGCCAGCCCGGGCGCTTTGTTCCGCGCCCGGCTGGTGGCGGTGCGGACCAGATCGACACTGGAGTGCTCGGCGCTTCCCTTGGTACTGAAGGAAAGCATGGCGACAGCGGGATCGGTCTGCGTCAACGTCCGGAACGTGTCACTTGTGGCGACTGCGACCTCGGCGAGCTGATCGACATCAGGCTCCGGGAGCACGGCGCAGTCCCCATAGGCGATCAGTCTCCCGTCCGGGAGAACCATCAGGAAGCTGCTACTGACGCAGCGGGATCCGGGCGCCGTCCCCACCACCCGCAGCGCCGCGCGCAGCACGTCCGCGGTGGTGCGGGTGCTGCCGGCGACGCACGCGTCAGCGAGCCCGGCGGGAACGGAGGCCACCGCAAGGAAGAGCGGATCGGCGCGCCATCGGTCGGCGAGTTCGGCATCGACCAGGGAGAGCCGCTCGGCAAGCACCTCCCCGGCACGACCCGCGCGTAGCTCCGCCGGTGAGACGATCTTGATCTCGGGCTCGAGCCGCAACTCCGCCTCGGCGGCGGCTCGGTGCACCTCCTCGGGGGTGGACACCAGCACCGGGATGATGCCCAGCCCCACGAGTTCGGTCGCCGCACGAATCACCCGGACGTCGTCCCCGTCCGCCAGCGCCACGCGCGGGTGGAACCCGGCGAGCCGGGTGCACCAGCTCGCGAGCAGGTCATCGGCGGGTGCGGCGGGTGCGACTAGGGTGTCGGCGACCATGGTGAACCTCCGGTGGTCGATCAGGCGAGGGCTTCGGCGAGGGACAGCGACGGCAACCCGTGTGCCTGCGCGACGGGCGCGTTGGTGAGCGTGCCGCCGACCGTGTTGAGTCCCGGCGCGAGCACGGGGTCGTCGCGCAGCGCCTGCTGCCAGCCCTTGTCTGCGATGGCGGCGGCGTAGGGCAGCGTGACGTTGGTCAGCGCGTAGGTCGACGTGTTCGGCACGGCACCCGGCATGTTGGCCACGCAGTAGAAGACGCTGTCGTGCACCCGGTAGGTCGGGTCGTCGTGCGTCGTCGCCCTCGAGTCCTCGAAGCAGCCGCCCTGGTCGATCGAGATGTCCACCAGCACGCTGCCCGGCTTCATCCGGCTGACCAGTTGGTTGCTCACCAGCCGCGGCGCAAGGGCACCCGGCAGCAGGACCGCACCGATGACGAGGTCGGCGTTCAGTACCGCCTGCTCGATCTCGAAGCTGTTCGCCACGATGGTGGTGATCCGGCCGTTGTAGCGGCGGTCCAGCGTGCGCAGCTTGTCGACGTTGGTGTCCAGCACGGTGACATCTGCCCACATGCCGACGGCCATCGCGATCGCGTTCGTCCCGGCCACCCCGGCACCGAGCACGACCACCTTGGCCGGGCTGACTCCGGTGACGCCGCCGAGCAGCAGCCCGCGGCCACCGCCGGTACGCCGGAGGGATTCCGCGCCAACCTGGGGCGCCAGGCAACCGGCGACCTCGCTCATCGGGTAGAGCAACGGCAGCGCACCGTTCGGCAACTGCACCGTCTCGTAGGCGATGGCCGTGGTCTTCGCGTTCAGCAGCGCCTGCGTGCATTCCGTGGACGCCGCGAGGTGCAGGTAGGTGAACAGGGTGAGGTCCTCGCGGAGCCGCTGGTATTCCTCCTCGATCGGCTCCTTGACCTTGAGCACGAGCTCGGCCTGCCCCCACACCTCGTCGGCGGATTCCAGGATTTTGGCGCCTGCCGCGACGTATTCCTCGTCGCGGATGGAGGAGCCTGCACCGGCTCCGCGCTCGATGGCCACGTCGTGGCCCCTGTTGGTGAGTTCGTGGACTCCCGCCGGCGTGATCGCCACGCGGTACTCGTGGTTCTTGACTTCTCGAGGAACACCGACGCGCATCGCGGCACCTCACTTTCTGGGTAGGGGTTGGTGAATGGGGGTCGGCTCAGCCGCGGACGTGGGAATCGACCGCGTCGATGACGGCGTCGACCTGGTGCAGAAGCTCGTCGAGGACCTGCTCATCGGCGACCAGGGGAGGGGAGAGCATCAGCATGGTGGCGCCGCGGTCGTCGGGGCGGGTGATGAGCCCGACGTCGCGCATGGCCCGGGGCATCACCTCACGGACCACCTCGACCGACTGCTGTTCGGTCAGTGGGCGTCCGGTGTGCCGGTCGCCGGTGAACTCGATCGCGTAGAAGAACCCCGTGCCGCGCCATTCGGCAATGGTCGGGTGGGTGTCGCGCAGCCGGTCGAGCCCGGCCTGGAAGCGCGGCTCGAGCCTGCGAACGTTGCCGAGCACGTCCTCCTCGCGCAACGCGGTCAGGTTGGCCACCGCGACCGCGGTGGACACCGGGTGCCCGCCCCACGTCGCGCCGTGGGTGAACGTGCCTGCCAGCGGCGACTCCATCAGGCCTTGTGCCAACTCGCTGCGCAGCAGGACCCCGCCAAGGGGCGCGTACCCGGAGGTGGAGCCCTTGGCGAAGGTGATCAGGTCGGGCACCACGCCGTACTTGGCGCTGCCGAACCACTCGCCGAGCCTGCCGTAGGCGCAGATGACCTCGTCGGCGACGAGCAGGATGCCGTAGCGGTCGCAGATCTCGCGGAGCTGCTGCCAGTAGCCCTCCGGCGGCACCAGCGCGCCCCGCGAGTTCTGCACCGGCTCGGCGAACAGGGCCGCGACGGTCTCGGGGCCTTCCTCCTCGATGGCCGCCACGATGGCCTCGACGCACGGAAGGTCGGCCGCGCTGCCGCCATCGGGCACCGTGGCGCCCAGGGTGTGCGGTACGTGCCGGACGCCGGGCATCAGTGGGCCGAACGGCTCCTTGTACTTGGGAATCCCGGTGACGGCGAGGGCGCCGAGCGTGGTGCCGTGGTAGGCCATGTCCCTGGCGATGATCTTGGTGCGCTGCGGCTCGCCCTGGCTGCGGTGGTACTGGCGGGCGAACTTGATCGCGGACTCCACGGCTTCGGAACCGGAGTTGACGAAGAAGACCACGTCGAGGTCACCCGGGGCGAGCTCGGCGATCAGGCCGGCCGCCTCGGCCGATGCCGGGTGGGTTGCCGACCAGTTCGTCCAGTACGCCAGCGTCTCCATCTGTTTGGTCGCCGCCGCCGGAATGTCGGTGCGGCCGTGGCCGATGTTGACGCAGAACAGCCCGGCCAGGCCGTCGAGGAATCGGCGGCCCTTGTCGTCGTAGAGGTAGCAGCCCTCGCCGCGGACAATCACGGGCAGTTCCGAGTCGCGCCAGACCTGGCCGCGAGTGAAGTGTGGAAACAGATGCCGCTGGGCCAGGGCTCTGATGTCTGACTGGGCCACGGGTATTTCCCTCCAACCTTGGTGGTCGCCGTATGTGGTGCTCACCACTGTGCGGGAGGGCCAGGAACCATGACAGATCCAGAATGCGGTCAAATTTTGGGTACCAGTCGCGCTGGGCGTGACCTGTTCAGTGCGCGTCGAGCAGTCCCCTGATCACCCGGCTGAGCTGGACAATCCCGGGCCGGATCGCCTTGTGCGGAATGGCGGCGAAGCCGAGCCGGAAGTGGTTGCGGTTAGCGGCCTGGTCAGCGAAGTAGATGTCACCGCGCTCGATCACCACACCGCGAGTGAGCGCCCGCTGGGTGAGTTGGACGCAGTCCAGCTCAGGCGGCGCGGTGACCCAGATGCTGACGCCGCCCGGCGGCGGATCGATCTGCCACGGCAGCATCTCGCTGAGCGAGTCCCGCAAGGTGTGCCATTTGCGCTGCAACTGGGTTCGCCTGCGGCGGACCGTCCGGTGGTACTGGCCGTTCTCGATGAGCAGCGACATCGCGCGCTGGGTGTGTCCCGATGCGTGCCGGACCCGGTATCGGCGTTGGTTGCGCAGTTCCCGGATCAGCTCGGGCGGTGCCACCAGGTAGCCAAGTCGCAAGCCGGGGGCGAGGAACTTGGAGAACGTGCCTAGATAGATGACCCGCTCGCTGCCCGGCAGTGCCTTCAGCGCAGGCGTCGGGCTGCCCTGGTAGCGGAATTCGCTGTCGTAGTCGTCCTCGATGATCAGGGTGTCGGACTGGCGGGCCAGCGCGAGCAGTTGTTTGCGCCTGCCGATGGACAGTGTGACGTTCGTGGGACTGTGGTGGCTCGGCGTCAGGTGCAGCAACTGCACCCCGTGCAGGTCGGGCGGCGGGATGAGGCCCGCGGAGTCCACCGGGATGGGGGCGAGCCGTGCGCCTGCCCTTGCGAAGATGTGCCGGGCGTCCAGGTAGCCGGGGTCCTCGACGCCGACCGTCTCGCCCTGGCGCAGCAGGGTGTAGGCCAGCAGGTCAAGGCCCTGCTGCGACCCCAGCGTGATCAGCACCTGGTCCGGGTCGACCTCGATGCCGCGGGTGGGCAGAACCGCGCGGCAGAGCGCGTCAACGAGCAGCGGGTCGTCCTCGTCGATGCCGTCGCGCAGGCTGTAGTGCAGATGCGGCGGGTCCAGCGCTTCACGCAGGGCGCGCGCCCACGCCAGCCGTGGGAAGGACTCGGGGTCGACCTGCCCGGCGACGAACGGATACGGATAGCGGTCCCAGTCACTGATCTTGGCGATCTCGGGCATCTGCGCGTCAGGATTCAGGTGGATCCGCCGAGACCAGTCGATGGTGGCGGTCGCGGGATCGTCCTCCTCGTAATCGAGGTGCCCGAGCATCTCCGGGTTGACGAACAGACCGCGTCGCGGGTGCGACTCGATGAAGCCCTCCGCCTGCAACTCCTGATAGGCGGTGTTGACCGTGTTCCGGGAGACTCCCAGCTCGCGGGCCAGTTCCCGGGAGGAGGGCAGCGGTAGCCGCGGGTTGAGCGCGCCGGAGGCGATCTCGTGCTCCAGCGCCTTGCGGAGCTGCTGGTATATGGGTTCACCCGCGCCGCGCTGGATCGAGATGAGGGTTCGTCCCATGGCTTCATTCTCGCCTAACTCCAGCGCCTTAGCCGAGCACGATCAGCGACGTGTATGCGACGGTGGCCACCAGCAGCGTGGAGAGCAGGCCCAGCAGGAGGGCCCGGGGGCCGGTGCGCAGCAACGCGCGCAGCTTGACCGCGCTGCCCAGCCCGAACAGCGCTCCCGCGAGCAGCAAGGTGGTCACGACCTGCGAGACGGTGAGCACCTTCTCCGGTAACACACCGGTGGTGCGGATCGCCACCGTGGCGAGAAATCCGAGCACGAACAGCGGCACGAGCGGCGGGCGGTTGCCGTCTGCCTGCTGGGATCGGCGGCGTTCCAGGATGCTGACCGATGCCACCATCGGCGCGAGCAGCACGACCCGGCTGAGCTTGACCACGGCCGCGGCGGCCACCGCGGCGGCTCCCGCGGGCGATGCGGCCGCGACCACCTGGGCCACCTCGTGCACGCTGAGTCCGGCCCACTCGCCCAAGTCGGTGTCCGTAAGGCCGAGGATGGGGCCGAGCATGGGGACCGCAACAATGGCCAGGCTGCCGTACAACGTCACCAGTGCGACCGCGGTGGCGACGTCTTCGTCCTTGCGCTTCACGACGCTTTCCATCGCGGCGATGGCCGAGGCCCCGCAGATGGAGAATCCGGTGGCGACAAGAATCGACAGACCTCGGGGGACGCCGAGCAGCCTGCCGATCCCGATGGTGCCGAGGAATCCGATTCCGACGGTCAGGATCACGGCGATGATGGTGCCGGTGCCGAGCTGGATCACCTGCGGAACGGCGAGCTGCAGCCCGAGCAGCACCACCCCGGCGCGGAGCAGCGCGCGGGTGGCCCACCGCAGGCCAGGGCGAGTAGCCGCGGGCACACCGGGCAGATTGCCTGCCAGCACACCGACGATGACGGCAGCGGTCAGCGCGCTCACCGCGGGTACGGCGAGATTGACCAGGTAGGACACCGTCACGCCGCCCACGACCAGCAGCAGCCCCGGCCACAGCGTGCGTGGCGTCGTCTCGGGGGCGTGCTGGGTCAGCGGCTGGGTGACGGTCATGCCAACCACGGTGCGGGAGCCCTCCGGCTCCGGGTAGCCGGAGAATGGGCATGATGTCATAGCCTTGCACTATGACCTCGGTACCGGATCTGGAATCGTTGCGGCTGCTGGTGCTGATCGGCAAGTGGGGCAGCCTTGGCAAGGCGGCCGCCGAGTTGGGCGTCGCACAGCCGTCGGCGAGCAAACGTCTGTCCACACTGGAACGGCGGTTGGGCCTGGTGCTGGTCGACCGCACTCGGCGCGGCTCGGTGCTGACCCCGGCCGGGAAGGTGGTCTGCGGCTGGGCGACGCGGGTGCTCGACGAGTTGGATGGGTTGCTCACCGGTGCGGATGCTTTACGCACCAAGCAGAACGCGAAACTGCGGGTGGCGGCGAGCATGACGATCGCCGAGCATCTCGCACCGATCTGGATCGGCGAGCTTCGCCGGTCGAACCCTGAGCTTTATGTGGGGTTGCAGGTGACCAATTCGGAGACGGTCGCCGAGTTGGTGCGGGCCGGTGATGTGGATGTCGGTTTCGTGGAATCACCTGCGGCGCCTACCGGACTGTCGACGCGCCGGGTGGCCCTCGACCGCCTTGTCGTTGTGGTCGCGCCCGCGCACCCCTGGGCTCGCAGGCGTCGGCCGCTGACCACGGCGGAGCTGGTGACCGTACCGTTGGTGGTCCGCGAACGCGGCTCTGGCACGCGGGAGACCATGGAGCGTGCCCTGCTCCGTGCGGGTGGTGGCCAGGTCGTGCCGCTGGTCGAGTTGGGCTCCGCCGCGGCCGTCAGGGGCGCGGTCATCGCGGGCACCGGACCCGCGGTGATGAGCGAACTCGCCATTGCCTCGGATCTGGCGGACGGCCGGCTGACCGAGGTCACGGTCGAGGGGCTGGATCTGCGGCGCACCTTGCGGGCGGTGTGGCCCTCCGGCCGCAGACTGGTCGGTCCGGTCGCCGAGTTGGTCGCAGTGGCGACGCGAGGGCGCTGAACGACGGCCACGGCGTGGGGGTTGCCGGGCATGGCGGCGCAGGAGCGGGCTCTTGCGCCGCATCCCTTGCGTCCGTAGTATCCGCCATACCGACTGGTCGGTGCAGGGATGGCGGTGACGATGGCGTCAGGTGAGCAGTACCTGGTGGAGAGGCTGCTCGTCGCCAATCGCGGCGAGGTCGCGGTGCGCATCATCCGTGCGGCGGGCGAACTCGACATCGCCACCGTCGGGGTGTTCGCCCGCGACGACGAGGACGGTCTGCACGTCCGGCTCGCCGACCGTGCGGTACCGCTGCCAGGTACCGGTCCGCCCGCTTACCTCGACGCCGACGCGCTGGTCGCAGCGGCTCGCGCGAATGGTTGCCAGGCGGTGCATCCCGGCTACGGATTTCTTGCCGAGGACCCGGAGTTCGCCCGCGTGTGCGAGCGGGCGGGCCTGATCTGGGTCGGCCCCGGCCCGGAGTCCTTGGAGGTGCTCGGGGACAAGACCCGCGCCCGCGTGCTGGCGCAATCCCTTGGCGTACCGGTGCTCGCCGCGACCGGCACGATCGAATCCGCGGACAGCGCGGCGGAGTTCATGACCGAGCTCGGGCCGGGCGCGTCGGTTGTGGTCAAAGCCATGTCGGGTGGCGGCGGCCGCGGGATGCGTACGGTGCGCCGGGTTGAGGACCTCGCGCAGGCCATCGATCGGTGCCGATCCGAGGCGGTGAGCGCGTTCGGCAACGCCGAGGTCTTCGTGGAGCGCCTGCTGCCGCGGGCCCGGCACATCGAGGTACAGGTACTGGGGGACGGATCAGGAAGCGTCGCGGTGCTCGGCGATCGCGACTGCAGCCTGCAGCGCCACCGGCAGAAGCTGATCGAGATCGCACCCTCGCCCGGTCTGCCGGACCGTACCCGGAAGGCGCTGGCCGACGCGGCGACGGCGATGGCAACGCATGTCCGCTACCGAGGCCTCGGCACCTTCGAGTTCCTGCTCGACATCGACTCCGACACCGCGGAACCTGAGTTCTTCTTCATGGAGGCGAACCCGCGGCTGCAGGTCGAACACACCGTCACCGAAGAGGTGGCGGGAGTCGACATGGTCAAGGCGCAGCTTCGAGTCGCGGCCGGTGTAAGCCTCGATGAGCTCGGGCTGGACCTCGATCCGCCGCCCGTTCCGCGTGGATTCGCGGTCCAGGCGCGGATCAACGCCGAGACGATGAACGCTGACGGTTCGGCCACGCCGCAGGCGGGCACGATCACGGCATACGAACCGCCGGGCGGACCCGGCGTCCGGGTCGACGGCGGCGGATACGTGGGTTACCGGTTCGGCGCTCGCTACGACTCCATGCTGGCCAAGCTGATTGTCCGGGTGACCTCCCCCCGGCTGGACGACGCCATGCGGCGCGCTCGCCGGGCCTTGGCGGAGTTCCGGATCGAAGGGGTGGCGACCAACCGCGACGTGCTACTGAATCTGCTGGCACGCCCCGAGGTCCGGTCCGGGCAGTTGCACACCCGGTTCGTGGACGACGTGCTGCCCGAGCTGATCCCGGTATCCCCGGCGCCTGCCGTGTCCGGGCCGACGGACGGCGCGGTCGAGGTCACCGCGGCGATGCCAGCCACAGTCGTGGAGGTCGTCTGCGGGCCGGGCGACACCGTGCCTGCCGGCGCTACCCTGCTCGTGCTCGAGGCGATGAAGATGGAACACCTTGTCACCGCGAGCGTGAGCGGCACGGTGCGGGAAGTCCTGGTTCGGCAAGGCGATCTGGTGTCCGCCACGCAGCCGCTCGTGCTGCTCGCGCGCGGCGATGTGCAGACGGCTCCGGAGGCCGAGGGCCGGCACCGCGATCTGGACCAGCCGCGCCCCGATCTCGCCGCGCTGTTCGCGCGACGCACCTTCATCCAGGACGACGCCCGGCCGGAACAGGTAGCCAGGTGGCACGCGGCCGGTCGGCGTACCGCGCGGGAGAACATCGCGGATTTGTGTGATGCGGGCAGCTTCATCGAATACGGCGGTCTGGTCATCGCAGCACAGCGCCAGCGGCGGCCGCTGCAGGAGCTGATCGAGCGCACGCCCGCCGACGGGCTGGTCGCTGGGATAGGCACGATCAACTCCGCGCTGTTCGGTGACCAGCGGTCCCGCGCGATCGCGATGTCCTACGACTACCTCGTTCTCGCAGGCACGCAGGGACATTTCGGGCACGCCAAGAAGGACCGCATGTTCGCCCTCGCCGGACATGACCGGCTGCCGGTTGTGCTGTTCGCGGAAGGCGGCGGCGGCAGGCCGGGCGACACCGACGGCAGCGAGGTCACCGGGCTGGACTGTATGGCGTTCGCGCTGTACGCGAAGCTGTCCGGGGTCGTGCCGCTGGTGGGGGTCGCCTCGGGCCGGTGCTTCGCGGGCAATGCCGCCTTGCTGGGCTGCTCCGACGTCATCATCGCCACCCCGGACGCGACTATCGGGATGGGCGGGCCTGCCATGATCGAAGGCGGCGGTCTCGGCGTCTTCCGGCCAGACGAGGTCGGCCCCGCGTCAATGCAGCGTGCCAACGGCGTGATCGACCTGATGGCCGCAGATGACGCCGACGCCGTCGCGCTCGCCCAGCGCTACCTGAGCTACTTCCAGGGCTCCGTGACCGACTGGGCGGAGCCCGACCAGCGCACGCTGCGGCATGCCGTCCCGCAGAACCGGGTGCGCGTCTACGACGTTCGAGAGGTGATCTCCACGCTGGCCGACGCCGGGTCGGTCCTCGAACTGCGCCGTGACTTCGGACGTAGTGTGCTGACCGCCTTGGTGCGGGTCGAGGGACGGCCACTCGGCCTGCTCGCCAACGACCCCGCGCATCTCGGTGGGGCCATCGATTCCGATGCGGCGGACAAGGCGGCTCGGTTTCTCCAGTTGTGCGACGCCTTCGGGCTATCGATCGTGTCGCTTGTGGACACACCGGGGTTCATGGTCGGGCCGGACTCCGAGCGCACGGCGGCGGTGCGGCACGTCAGCCGGATGTTCGTGACCGCGGCGAGCCTGACCGTGCCGTTCGGCGCCATCGTGCTGCGCAAGGGGTACGGGCTCGGCGCGCAGGCGATGGCCGGCGGCGGGTTCCGGATTCCGCGGTTCACCATCTCCTGGCCTACCGGTGAATTCGGCCCGATGGGGCTGGAAGGTGCCGTGCGGCTCGGCTACCGCAAGGAACTTGACGCGATCGCCGACCCAGCGCAGCGGCAGCGCCGGTTCGAGGAGATGGTGGCCGCGGCCTACGAGCACGGCAAAGCCACCAACGTGGCATCGGCATTCGAAATCGACGATGTCATCGATCCGGCCGATTCTCGCCGCTGGATCACTTCCCTGCTTACTTCCGGCGAATCGCCGTCCTGGGGCCATCGCCCCTGCATCGACACCTGGTGAAGTCCACGAAAGAAAGGAACCGCATGGCCGAGGCGACGGAAACTCCCCAAGCAGGCAACCGGCAGCTTCGCCGGATCATGGTCTCCGGGCTCATCGGGAGCTCGATCGAGTGGTACGACTTCTTCACCGCAAGCAGATCCTGCTGGGATCCGGTTTGCTGTTCGCCACCAACGCGATCTTCTACATCTCCATCGCAGGCGTGCTCGACTACGGCACCCGCGAACTCGGTCTGCAGCGCTCACCCCTGCTGGCCGTCGCCTTGCTCTCCTCGGTCGTCGGGATCGTGGTGATCTTCCTGTCCGGTTGGCTGTCCGACCGGGTGGGTCGCCGCCCGTTGCTGTTCGCCGGAGCCGGGCTGATTGCGGCGTGGGCATTCCCGTTCTTCTGGCTGATCGACACCGGATCGATCGTCCTGATCGCGATCGCCGTGATTGTCGGCGCTGTCGGGTCGAGCTTGACCTACGGGCCGTTGGCCGCTCTGCTGTCGGAGATATTCGAGCCGCGGGTGTGCTACTCAGCGGCCTCGCTCGCCTACCAACTCGCGGCGATCCTGGTCAGCGGCGGAACTCCGTTCATCATGACCGCCCTGCTCGCGGCGACCGGCAGCAGCGCATCGGTATCCGGGTACATCCTGGTCATGGGTCTGGTCACGCTCGGCTGCACCTGGGTGCTCAAGGAGGGCAGGAACAACGAATTCCGGTCCGCGGGCCGGTCCGAACGCACCGAGGCCGATCTCGTGACAGAAGGAGCGCTGTTCACAACCGACCCAGCGATCGCGGGCCGTTAGGCCCGTGCGAGCGGTCGGTGCAGGTAGCAGCACCATTCGCAACCACCCGCCGCGTGAATGGCGCGAGTTTTTGAATGAGACAGAAGGAGTCAACTAGTGCAGAGGAAGTTCACTGATCAGGTGGCCGTGGTGACCGGCGCCAGCCGGGGCATCGGACTCGGCATCGCACGGCGTTTGGTGGCCGAGGGCGCGAAAGTGTGTGTGACCGCCCGAAATCAGGACGCGCTCGACGACGCGGTGGCCGCGCTCGGCGGTCCGGCCAACGCGATCGCCGTCGCGGGTAAGGCCGACCGCACCGATCACCAGGCCGAGGCGATGTCGCGCACGCTCGACGCGTTCGGCCGGGTGGACATGCTGGTGAACAACGCGGGGATCAACCCCGTGTACGGGCCGATGGTCGAGATCGACCTGGACGCCGCACGCAAGATCTTCGAGGTCAACGCGCTGGCCGCGCTCTCCTGGACGCAACATGCGTACAAGGCGTGGATGGCGAGTAATGGCGGCGCGGTGGTGAACGTGTCCTCGGTCGCCGGCCTCAAACCGGCGCCAGGGATCGGGTTCTATGGCGCGAGCAAGGCAATGCTCAGCCACATCACCCAGGAACTCGCCGTCGAACTCGGTCCCGAGATCAGGGTCAATGGCGTGGCTCCTGCAGTGGTGAAGACCGACTTCGCCACGAAGTTGTACGAGGGACGCGAAACCGAAGTGGCAGACGCATACCCACTCAAGCGGCTGGGCGTGCCCTCCGACATCGCGGGCGCGGTGGCCTTCCTGCTGTCCGCCGACGCGGCCTGGCTGACCGGCCAGGTGATTGTGGTTGATGGCGGCGTCACGCTGACCGGAGGTGTATGACATGACCATTGTGGATGGAGCAGGCGTCGTCGTCACTGGCGGAGGCAACGGAATCGGCCGGGCATTGGCCCGCAAGTTCGCCGCGGAAGGCGCTCGCGTGGTGGTCAACGACCTCGACGCGGAAGCAGCGGAGAAAGTCGCACAGGAGATCGACGGGTACGCCGTGCCTGGCGACGCCGCGAGCGAGCAAGGGGTGCGCGAGTTGATAGCGGCCGCCCGTGGGCATCTCGGCGAGATCGACATCTACTGCGCCAATGCCGGAATCGGCGTGGGAACCGGTCCGGACAGCCCGGAGGAGACCTGGCAGCGTTCGTGGGAGGTCAACGTGATGGCCCACGTGCGCGCGTCCCGCGAGCTCCTGCCTGGGTGGCTGAAGCGTGGTCACGGCAGATTCGTCGCCACCGCCTCGGCGGCAGGTCTGCTCACCATGCTCGGTTCGGCGCCGTACTCGGCGACCAAGCACGCCGCGGTGGCCTACGCCGAGTGGCTCGCGGCGACCTACGGCCACCGGGGTATCGCGGTGCACTGCATCTGCCCGCAAGGGGTGCGCACCCAGATGCTGGAGGAGACCGGCGCGGCCGGTGACGTGGTCCTGCGGCAGACCGCGATCGAGCCCGAGCAGGTCGCCGACGCGCTCTGGGAAGGCTTGGCGGACAACCGTTTCCTGATCCTGCCCCATCCGGAGGTGGGCGAGTACTACGCACTGCGCGCGACCGGCACCGACAAATGGCTGGCCGGGATGGGCCGGTTGCAGCAACGCATCGAGGGGAGTAGCGCATGAAGGCCTGGCGTGTCCATGAACTCGGGGAGCCCCGCGATGTCCTGCGACTCGAGGACGTCCCGAACCCACGGCCAGGTCCGGGGCAGGTGCTGGTCGCGGTGCGCGCCGCCGCTGCGAACTTCCCCGACGCCCTGATGTGCCGAGGCCAGTACCAGATCAAGCCACCGCTGCCGTTCACTCCGGGCATCGAGCTCTGCGGTGAGGTCACCGCGGTGGGCGAAGGCGTGTCCGGGTTTTCCGTGGGCGACCGAGTGGTCGGCGCTCCCGAACTGCCGACCGGTGCCTTCGTCGAGCAGGCACTGATGGCTGCCGAGCGGACTTTTCCTGCCCCCGAGGCTCTCGATGACGCCGAGGCGTCCGCGTTCTACATCGGATATCAGACCGGCTGGTTCGGCCTGCATCGCCGCGCGGCACTGCGCACGGGGGAGACCCTGCTGGTGCACGCCGCGGCAGGCGGTGTGGGCAGTGCGGCCGTCCAGTTGGGCAAGGCGGCAGGCGCCATCGTGATCGGCGTGGTCGGCGGTCCCGACAAGGTCGAAGTGGCCCGGCAGCTGGGCGCCGACGTGGTCGTCGACCGGCACGCCGAGGACTTTGTCGAGGTGGTCAAGCAGGTCACCCAGGGCCGGGGCGCCGATGTCGTCTACGACCCGGTCGGCGGCGAATCCTATGCGCGCTCAACGAAATGTATCGCCTTCGAGGGCCGCATCCTGGTGGTCGGATTCGCCAGCGGCACGATCCCGTCGCCGGGCCTCAACCACGCCCTGGTGAAGAACTATTCGATTGTCGGCCTGCACTGGGGCCTCTACCAGCAGCGCGATCCGGCCGCTATCCGGCAATGTCACGACGATCTGACCAAGCTGGCCGCCGACGGCGTCGTCGCACCGCTGATCAGCGAACGGCTCGGATTCGACCGGGTCGCCGACACCGTGCAGCGACTCGCCGACGGCCAGACGGTCGGCCGCGCCGTCTTCATTCCCTGACCAAGCCGCAAGGAGGAAGCGTGGGTTTGAACCTCGCAACGATGCTGCGGGAGTCGGCAGCCAAGCAGCCGGACAAACCGTTGGTGCACATCGGCGAGCTGTCGTTGAGTTACCGGCAGGTCGACGAGATCAGTGGCCGGGTCGCCAGCGGTCTGCTCGGACTCGGGCTGCTGCGCGGCGACAAGATCGCCGTGCAGTTGCCGAACGTGCCGCAGTTTCTGATCGCCTACTTCGCGATTCTCAAGGCGGGCCTGGTGATGGTTCCGCTCAATCCGCTGCTGCGGGCCGGGGAGATCGCCTACCACCTCGCCGACAGCGATGCCAAGGTCCTGGTGACCTTCGAGTCGTTCGCCGACGAGGCGCTCACCGGCGCGGCCGAGGTCGAGGGCGTGGCCTGCTATGTGGTGAACCTGCCTGGCAGTGCTGCGTGTCCGGCGAACACGAAGCAGTTCGACGAGCTGTATCTGGCCCGGGACACCGGGGACATCGCGCCGGTGGGTGCCGAGGACACCGCGGTGCTGCTGTACACGAGTGGGACCACGGGCAAGCCCAAGGGCGCCGAGCTGACCCATTTCGAGCTGTACATGAACTGCACGGTGGGCGGCGAGTTGTTCGGCTTCTCCGACGACGACATCGGCCTCGCTGTGTTGCCGCTGTTCCACGTCTTCGGGTTGTCCAGCGTGCTCAACACGGCCGTGCGTTTTGGCGGGACCCTGGTGCTGGTTCCGCGTTTCGATGCGGCCGCCGTCCTCGATGCGATCGAGCAGCACCGCTGCACCATCTTCTCCGGGGTTCCCACGATGTACTTCGCGTTGCTGAGCGAGGATCTGTCCGGCAGGGACCTGTCCTCGCTCCGGGTGGGCATTTCGGGTGGTGCGGCGATTCCCGGTGAGGTTATGCGCGCATTCGAGCAGAAGCTGCCCGGCGTCGTCATTCTTGAAGGCTACGGCCTGTCCGAAACCGCGAGCACCACGACCTTCAACATCAGCGCCGAGGAACGCCGGGTCGGCTCGATCGGCAAGCCGATCTGGGGCGTCGAGGTGAGGGTGGTAGACGATGACGACAAGGAGTTGCCGCCGGGAGCGGAGCACGTCGGTGAGATCGTCATCCGCGGCCACAACGTGATGAAGGGCTACTACAACCGGCCGGAGGCGACCCGGGAAGCTTTCCGGGGCGGCTGGTTCCGCAGCGGTGACCTCGGTTACCGAGACGAGGATGGCTATTTCTTCATTGTGGACCGGAAGAAGGATCTCATCATCCGCGGCGGCTACAACGTCTACCCACGCGAGGTCGAAGAGGTTCTGTATACGCATCCCGCGGTGGGCGAGGCAGCCGTGATCGGCAAGCCGGACGACAGACTGGGCGAGGAGGTCGTCGCGGTCCTCGCCGCCAAGCCCGATGCCTGCCTTGACGCCGACGATGTGATCGCCTTCACGCGAGTGCGACTCGCGGCTTACAAGTGCCCGCGCGTCGTCCGTATCGTCGACGAACTACCCAAGGGGCCGACCGGAAAGATCCTGAAGATGGAACTCCGGGCTGCGGCGTCGTATGCCTAGCGCGCAGGGCCTGCAACCCGACCTCGACCAAGAAGGAGGAACACAGATGCGCGTATTCCAGGGGCTGGAGGAATTGGCCGACGCTACCGGGAAACACCTCGGTTACAGCGACTGGCATTCCGTCACCCAGGAGACCGTCAATCAGTTCGCCGAGGCTACTGGCGACCACCAGTGGATCCACGTCGACCCAGAGCGCGCCCAAGCGGGTCCGTTTGGTAGCACGATCGCGCACGGTTACCTGACTCTGTCATTGATCCCCATGCTGGCCAAGCAGATCTACCAAGTGAACGGGGTGCGCATGGGAGTCAACTATGGACTGAACAAGGTGAGGTTCCCCGCGCCGGTTCCGGTCGGCGCCAAGGTGCGGGCGGGCGCGGACCTGCTCGAGGTCAGTCGCGGCGAGCAGGGTGCTCAGGTTGTTGTCCGCGTGACGATCGAGTGCGACGGTTCCGACAAGCCTGCCTGCGTCGCGGAAACCCTCGCTCTGCTGGTGTTCTGAGAACTAGGACAGTGATGAGAACCGACGAGTTGCCCGGTCTGAACCTGGCCGGCTTGCGCGCATTCCTCGACGACGCCCGGCCAGGCATGGTGCGCGGCGAGCTGCGGGGGAGTGTGATCGCGGGCGGGCGATCGAATCTGACCTACCGCGTCACGGACGGCCACTCCGACTGGGTGGTTCGGCGCCCACCGTTGGGTCATGTGCTCGCTACCGCGCACGATATGGGCCGCGAGTTTCGGGTGATCAACGCGCTGGGACCCACCGACGTCCCCGTGCCGGGCACGGTCGTTTCCTGTGCTGACCCGGATGTGCTCGGGGCGCCGTTCTATGTGATGGACAAAGTGGACGGCACGGCGTACCGCAGAGCCAGTGAGCTCGAGCGGCTGGGTGCGGAGCGCACGCGAGCCGTCTGCGTGCGCATGGTCGACACGCTCGCCGTACTCCATGACGTCGATCCGGTGGGCGTGGGCTTGGCCGATTTCGGGCGCCCGGACGGATTTCTCGTGCGCCAGGTGAAGCGCTGGAAGCAGCAGCTCGACGCGAGCCGGACTCGGGACCTGGCCGGGATCGACGGCTTGCATGCACTCCTGGAGAGCCGAGTGCCCGTCCAGTCGCCCCCGGCCATCGTGCACGGCGACTACCGGCTGGACAATCTGCTCGTCGACGACGCCGACCGGGTCGCGGCGGTGCTGGACTGGGAGATGGCCACGCTCGGCGATCCGCTCACCGACGTGGCGCTCCTGGTTGCTTACGGAGGTCTGTCCGATCTCGACGGAGCGGACGTGGTCGCCGATGCCGGCGAGGCACCCGGTTTCCTCACCCCGCCGGAGATGCTCGCCCGCTATCAGCAACGCTCCGATCGTGACCTTTCGGCGATGGGGTTCTACGTCGGACTGGCCTACTTCAAGCTCGCCGTGATCCTCGAGGGGATCCACTATCGCTACACCCAGAGAAAGACAGTCGGATCAGGGTTCGAGAAGGTCGGCACCATCGTCGAGCCTCTCGTGTCCGCAGGACTCACATCACTCAAGGAGGACTAATGGACTTCGCCTACGACGCCCGAACAGAGGAGCTGCGGCAGACGCTGCTCGCGTTCATGGATGAGTACGTCCATCCGGCCGAACCGGTCTACGAGCAGCAGTTGCACGACCGCGCGGAGCCGTGGACGACGTCGGTGCCCATCGTCGAGGAACTCAAGCGCGCGGCGCGTGCCCGCGGCCTCTGGAACTTCTTCCTCCCTGGTGAGCACGGCGGAGGGTTGACGAATCTGCAGTACGCCCCGCTGGCCGAGATCACCGGACACAGCCCGCACCTGGCCCCGGTCGCGTTGAACTGCGCCGCACCCGACACCGGCAACATGGAAGTGCTGTCGATGTTCGGCACCGAGCAACAGAAGAAGGAGTGGCTGCGGCCGCTGCTCGACGGGGAGATCCGGTCGGCGTTCGCGATGACCGAACCCGACGTGGCGTCGTCGGACGCCACCAACATCGCGACCCGGATCGAGCGGGACGGTACCGACTACGTCATCAATGGCCGCAAGTGGTGGATCACCGGCGCGATGAACCCCAACGCGAAGATCTTGATCGTGATGGGCAAGACCGATCCTTCGGCTGATCGCCATCGCCAGCAGAGCATGATCCTGGTGCCACGAGACGCCCCTGGCCTGGACATCAAGCGAGGCATGCGGGTCTTCGGTTATGACGACAGTGATCACGGTGGCCACGCCGAGCTGGAGTTCACCAATGTGCGGGTGCCTGCGGAGAATCTGATCGGGGCCGAGGGTGACGGTTTCGCCATCGCCCAGGCCCGGCTGGGGCCGGGACGCATCCATCACTGCATGCGCTCGATCGGCGTCGCTGAGCGGGCGATCGAGCTGATGTGCAGGCGCGCCTCGGAGCGAGTCGCTTTCGGCAAGCCCATCGCGGAGCAGGGCGTTGTCCGCGACTGGATCGCCGAATCGCGGGTGCGGGTGGAGCAGCTGCGGCTGCTGGTGCTCAAGGCCGCATGGCTGATGGACACCGTCGGCAACAAGGGCGCGCACACCGAGATCCAGGCCATCAAGATCGCCACACCATCCACTGTGGAATGGATCCTGGACAAGGCGATTCAGACCCACGGAGCGGGTGGGCTGAGCCAGGACTTCCCGGTCGCGCAGTGGTTCGCCAGCATTCGTACGCTGCGGTTCGCCGACGGCCCGGACGAGGTGCACAAGGCTTCGCTGGCTCGCAAGGAGCTCATGAAGCACCGGTAGCGGTGTGGCGAGCTGAAGGTGGCCTTTGGTGCCGTATACGC
>JBOHER010000008.1:0-20153 GCA_050701115.1 Haloechinothrix sp.
CCGCTATAGCGGCCACAACCACTCACGACCGCATGCGGTGACCCCGGCATCCGAGTAGGTTGCCCTGATGACTGTTCCTGATCCCGAAGACCGAATCGAACGGGACGAGATCATCCGCGAGGAACCCAGCGGACGCCTGGGCGTTGTGCGGATCGTCAATGCGCTGATCAGCTTGGTGACCGGCGTGTTCGCCGCGGTGCTGGCCATCCACATCCTGCTGGTCGTCGGCGAGGCCAACATGGGCAACGCCTTCGCGCTGTTCATCACCAGCTTTGCGAGCGGGGTGGACCTTGGCCTGGACAACCTGTTCACTCCGGGCAACGAGAAGGCCCAGGTGGCGCTCAACGAGGGCATCGCCGCCATCCTGTGGCTGATCATCGGCGCCGCGCTGACCACGCTGATCGCGCGCATACTGCTGCCCGACGTCGGCAGGCGGGTCTGGTATCGCCGTACCGTGCGCTGAGCAGCGCGGCCACTTCCGCCCACCGGAGACATAGGTTAGGCTCACCTAATATGTCACCTCGGGAGGTCGCTGTGGCTGGAGCACGTACTCGCCGCCCGCCCGCACCGCATGCCGCGGAGCGCGCCAAGTCGATCGCCGTGCGCCGCGGTCCGGCAACGCTCGTGCCGTCCTCCGGCGCGCGGGATGTCGACCCGGTCGCGGTGGCGCCGACGCTGCACCACGTACACCCCGACGGCAGCGTCAGCGTGCTGCTCGACGGCGACCATCCGCTGGTGGCCGCCGCGCGGAGCGCCCCGCGCGGCGACCTCGCCGTCATGTGCGAACTGGCCGACCTGGCCCCGGTGGAGTTGCGCGAGCCCACCCGTGGACTGCTGTGGATCACCGGCTGGCTGCGGGCGCTCAACCCTTCGGCTGCCAGGGCCAGGGCGCTGCTGATCGCCGAGACCGACCCGCTCGGCGGCCTGCTGGATGTCGGGCACGGCGCCGCGCTGCTGTGCCTGTACCCGGCGTCGCTGGTGTTGTCCGACGGCGAGGGCACCCATTCGATCCGGCCGCACATATTCGCCGGAGCGCAGCCGGATCCGTTCAGCCGGTGGGAAACCCGCTGGCTGCGTCACCTCGAGTGTGATCACGCCGACGTGCTGGAACTGCTCGCCAAACATGTTCCCGAAAAGCTGCGCGGCGGAAGGATCCGCCCACTCGGCCTGGACCGCTTCGGACTGCGGCTCCGCATCGAGTCCGAGGCAGGCGATCACGACCTGCGGCTGGCCTTCACCCGCCCAGCAAGCACCGAGCACCATGTCGCAGCTGAACTCCGCAGGCTGGTGGGCTGCCCCTTCATGACGGCCGCCCACCCTCGTGAGTGAAAGTTGTTGCCCTGGCGACCACAATCACTCACGACGGCCGCCCAGGGGGTCGTGAGTGCTGAGGGTTGCCCATGCAACAACTTTCACTCACGAGGGCGCCCCGCCAGAGTGCACCTGCCGCCGTTGTGCGTAGCCGGCAGGCTAACCCGAACGGATCACGATCGGGTCGACATGCAGCTAACGTGAAGGCGTGCTTACTCCCCTGCGCGGTTGGCTGAATCCGGCTGCGCCGTCGACGCCGAGAGTCATCGTGGACCCGCACGAGCGCAAGGCCGTGGGGTTCGAGCTGGTGCTGGTCTTCTCCATCACCCTGGGGCTGTCCGGCATGCGCAGCCTGCTGTCCTTTATGGATTCGCTGCTGCGGCCGGAACCGCTCGCCGAGCAGCAGGTCGCCCTCAACCGGCCACAGGCGGTCGTCGACACCATCGATCTGCTCAAGCAACTGCTGGGCGTGCTGCAACTGCTCGGCTGGGGCGCGCTGGGCCTGTATCTGTTGTGGCGGGCCGGAATCGGGCTCGCCCAGGTCGGCCTCGGCCGCAGGCTGCGCGGCTCGGACTTCACCATCGGCGCAGGCCTGGCCGCGTTGATCGGCCTGCCCGGCCTCGCGCTGTACTTCATCGGCTGGCAGCTCGGACTCAACCTCGCGGTGCTGCCGTCCACTCTGGACGAGGCCTGGTGGCGGCCGATCACGCTGACCCTCGCCGCGTTCGGCAACTCCTTCGCCGAAGAGGTGCTCGTGGTCGGCTACCTGCTCACCCGGCTGCGGCAGCTGGGCGTCGGGGAGAACGCATCCCTGCTGGTCTCCGCTGTACTGCGCGGCACCTACCACTTCTATCAAGGCCTCGGCGGCTTCGTCGGCAACCTGCTGATGGGCCTGATCTTTGGGCGGGTCTGGCAGCGCACCAACCGGCTCTGGCCGCTGGTCATCGCGCACACGCTGCTCGACGTGGTGGCCTTCGTCGGGTATTCGCTGCTGCGCGACTCGGTCAGCTGGCTCCCCTGATGAGCCGTGCGCGTTCCAGTTAACTCCGTTGGCGTAACCCTGAGCTTACCTTCACGTTAAGTAGTACGAATGCCCTGCGGCCCACGGTCGCGTCACGGATCGGAGTCGTCATGCGCAGATTCAGCCGCACCCTCGCGGCCCTGACCATGGCTGCCTTGTTGATCTTCCCAGTGAGCACTCCCGCGCTCGCGGACGCACCCTACACGGTGCGGACGCTGCACTTCGACGTGGCCGCCGGACCCGGCGACGTGCAGCGGTGCAACATCATCGGCGACCTCTACCGGCCCACCGGCGCCAGCCCGGCCAACCGCGTCCCCGCCATCCTGACCACCAACGGCTTCGGCGGCTCCAAGGACGACCAGGCCGGGCTGGCCAAGTTCATGGCCGCCCGCGGCTACGCCGTGCTGTCCTATTCCGGGCTCGGCTTCGGCGGCTCCAGCTGCGAGATCACCCTGGACGACCCCGACTGGGACGGACGCGCAGCCAGCCAACTGGTCAGCTTCCTCGGGGGTGCCAACGGGATCGCCTACGCCGACGCCGAGCACACCGAGCCGGTGGCAGGCCTGAACTACGTGGTGCACGACAAGTTCGACCACAACGGCGTCAAGCGCAAGATCGACCCCCGGGTCGGCATGATCGGCGGCTCCTACGGCGGCCAGGTGCAGTTCGCCACCGCATCGGTGGACCCACGGGTGGACGCGATCATCCCGATCATCACCTGGAACGACCTGACCTACTCGATCACCCCCAACAACACCGCGCTGCGCAAGGGCGTGTCCTCTGACGTGCCGGGCGCGCTCAACCTCACCTGGTCGACGCTGTTCTTCGCCTCGGGGACCGTGGTGGAAAGCGCTAAGCACCCGTCAGCCGAACGGGTCGGCGTGTGCCCCAACTTCCCGGACACCATCTGCTACAGCCTGGCCCAGACCAGCGTGCTCGGCTACCCGCCGACGGAGCTGCGCGCGCTGTTCCGGCACGCATCGGTGGCCACCTACCTGGACCGGATCCGCATCCCGGTGCTGCTCGCTCAGGGCCAGCACGACACGCTGTTCAACCTCAACGAGGCGATCGCCACCTACCGGGGGCTCAAAGCACAGGGCACGCCGGTCAAGATGATCTGGCACCGGTTCGGCCATTCCGGCGCGGCCGCCCCCGGCGAGCTCAGCCTGGACAATCCCAACCCCACCACCCAGTACCTCACCGGCCGGTTCGTGGACTGGATGGACCGCTATCTCAAGGACCGCAAGGTGAGCACCGGCCCGGACTTCGCCTACTTCCGCGACTGGGTCCCCTACCAGGGCAACGCCGCTCCGGCCTACGCATCGGCAGCCGGCTATCCGGTGGGTGCGCCGAAGAAGTTCTACCTGTCGGCCGCGGGCCAGTTGGTGACCGATCCGGCCGACCTGCGCGTCGGCGCCCAGAGTTTCGGCAGCTCACCCCTCGGGCTGCCCTCCAGTATCGGCCGGATCGACGCGATCAGCAGGCAGGGCGTGCTGCCGGATGCGAACATCCCTGGCACGTTCGCGTCCTGGTCCAGCCGGCCGCTGCCGCGAGCGCTGACCGTGGCGGGTGCCCCGAAGCTGGACGTGCGACTGGTGTCGCCGACCGGTGCGCCACTGGATCCGGCGGGTACCCCGGGCGATGTGGTGCTGTTCGCCAAGGTGTACGACATCGCGCCGGATGGCACCCGAACCAGGGTGAAGGATCTGGTCGCGCCGGTGCGGATCACCGACTTCAGCAGCCCGCTCGAGATCACCCTGCCCGCCTTCGTGCACCGGTTCCAGCCCGGCCACCGGGTCGGCGTGGTGCTGGCCAGCGGCGATCAGAACCACCGAGGCAGCCCGCTGCCCGCACCGATCACCATCACCGCAGGCGACACCGGCCAAGCACTCACCCTCCCGGTGATCTCCAACCGTGCGCCCTGAGGACGCGACCGACATCAGGCATTGACTCATTTGTTCGAGTTGCTTCGGCACGGCCGTCGAGGTGACGCAACGATTCGTACATTGACTAAGTAATATGATTAATGAACTGTGCGCATAGGTCGCAGGTTGCGTTAAGTTTCGCTGTTCTTAGGCCGCAGAGCAGGGCAAACGCACATGTCTAGAGCTACCCTCACAGGCGTGACAGCGCAAACCGCATCCGGCGACCTGGCCGCACCGGAGATCGCACCCGTGGCGACCGCGCGGGTGGACAGCGAGGTCGGCCCGCTGCGCACGGTGCTGCTGCACCGGCCCGGCAACGAACTCAAGCGGCTCACCCCACGCAACAACGACTCGCTGCTGTTCGACTCCATCCCGTGGGTGTCCCGCGCCCAGGACGAGCACGACCACTTCGCCGACGTGCTGCGCTCCCACGGGGTGGAGGTGCTGCTGCTCGCCGACCTGCTGCGCACCACACTGCGTGATCCGCGCGCGCACGCCGCGGGCGTGCAGACCGCCGTCGAACGTCGTCACCTGGGCACCGATCTGGCCGACTCGCTGCGTTCGCATCTGTCCGGTGTGGACGCGGACACGCTGGCCGAGGTGCTGATGTCCGGGATGACCTTCGAGGAGCTGCCCGACGCCGAGGGCGCATCACTGGTGCGCAAGATGACCCATCCGCACGACTTCGCGGTCGCGCCACTACCGAACCTGCTGTTCACTCGGGACTCCTCGGCCTGGATCGCGGACAAGGTGGCGGTCGCATCGCTGGCCATGCCCGCCCGGCGCAGGGAAACCGCGCTGCTGGACGTGATCTACGCCTACCACCCGCGCTTCGCCGGAGCAGGGCGCGCCTACGGTGCGCACCACGCCCCGGTGGAGGGCGGCGATGTGCTGCTGCTGGCACGCGGTGTCGTCGCCGTCGGCGTCGGCGAGCGCACCACGGCAGCCGGGGTCGAATCGCTGGCCCGATCGCTGTTCGCCGACAACATCGTGCACACGGTGCTCGCCGTGCCGATCGCGCAGACCCGCGCCACCATGCACCTGGACACGGTGTGCACGATGGTCGACCGCGACGCGGTCGTGATGTACCCGCTGGCTCGCGACGAGCTGCTCGCCTATCCGCTGCGTCCCGGCGATGAGCCAGGCGGCCTGCGGGTGGACGGTCCGCAGCCGTTCCTGACCGCGGCGGCCGACGCGATGGGGATCGATCATCTGCGGGTGATCGACACCGGGCTCGACCCGGTGACCGCCGAGCGCGAGCAGTGGGACGACGGCAACAACACCCTCGCGCTCGCGCCGGGTGTGGTCGTCGGCTACGAGCGGAACGTGGAAACTAACGCCCGCCTGGAAGCCGCGGGCATCGAGTTCGTGCCGATCGCTGGATCCGAACTGGGCTCCGGCCGGGGTGGACCACGCTGCATGTCCTGCCCGATGTCGCGCGAGCCGGCCGAGGGTGCTCTGCGGACCGCCTACTGACCTGCGCAGCCTTCGTCGTCGAGCGCGAGATGCAGGTGTTCGACCAGGTCACCGGCGACCAGGAATCGATAATGCGCACCCTCGCCGTGCCGCGTCACCGCACCGTCAGCTGCCGACCGATCAACCCGTCCCGCGCGCGTCGCTCGGCCGCACTCAGGGGCTCGCCGTCCAGGCCTGCGATCGCCTCCTCCAGCCGCTTCCCGAGCTGTTCGGCAGGCTCGGCCCACTCCCGCGCGTGCGCTTCGGGGTCGAGATCCCACACCGGCACCAGCAGGCCGTGCGCCCGGAACGAACCGGCATACCGGGAGCCCTCGCCCAGCCCGATCTCAGCCCGCGCGGACAGCCGGGCCAGACCGGCCAGCACGGCGTTCTCCGGTTCCGGCCGGACCCAGCGCAGGTGGGCCTTCTCCCCGGCGTCGACCCAATAGGCCGCAGCGCCAAGCCTTTCGGTCGGCATGATGGCGTCGTTGGCCCGTTGCAGCGACAGCGTCACCTCACTGGTCGGCTCGGTGTCTTCTGGCAGCCACCAGGAGAAGTTGGCATGCAGCCGGGGTTCCAGCACCGCGTCCGCGACCAGCAGGTCCTGCAGCCGTTGCCCCTCCGCGGGCGGGCTCATCGTGTCCGGTACCGCCAGCACCGCGCCCGGCTCGGCGTCGAGTACCCAGCGCAGCGCACGCCCCAGATCCCTGCTGATATCGGAGGATCGAGTCTGCACCTGCAATCCGAGGAACGCGGCCCCATCGGCGCGCACCATCGCCGCAGCGGCCCCGGGCAACACGGTGGCCAGCGTTACCGCGCGGTCCGCTGCGTGCACGAGGGACAGTTCCGCGGTCGCGGACGGCACGAACTCGCGCAGCGCGATCAACTCCGGCTCGGCGGCGAGCCCATCGAAGGGCTGGCCGACGAAAACGTCCCGCACCTTGCGTTGCCTGGCCTCCCCGGCCCGCCTCGCCGTGCGTGCTCTACGCGACCCCTTGCCCACGTCGCTACCTCCGTGTCATTGCTTCATGTGTGCGGCTTCGCGAGCAACGACGCTACCCGCTCTGCTCGATCCGGCAGCGCCTTACCTCGCGGAACCCGACGGACGCAGGGGGCGCAGTGGGGGCTCGGGCGCGCCGCGAACACCGATGACCCGCATCCGCCGCCGCCGACCCGGCTCCAGCGGCCCGAGCAACGCCATGATCCGGTGGATCACCAGGCCGGTCAGCACCGCAAGCACGCACGCCGCGAGGTCGGTGCATCCGGTCAGCAGCACACTGTCGGCCTGCGCCTGCACGCCCTCGCGCATCCGCCACCCGATGGTGACCAGCGCCAGCACCCCATTGACCACCCAGGCGATCCACCAGGCAAGCACCAGCCGGGACGGCTGCGGCCGGTGCTCCGGCGCCCGGCCAAGCGCCTGGTGCTCCAACTCGGCGACGACCGGACCGGCCAGCACCAGATTGAGCACCGGCAGGAACACCGCTACCGCGACCCGCCGGGTGTCGCGCGCGGGCGCCCAGCCGGTGCGCCGGGCGGCGGCGGCCCTGGCCAGCAGCAGCCACCAGAAGGCAGTGCCGACCGCGAACGCGCCGACCACGAAGGTCATCAGGTCGGCGGCCAGCACCAAGGCATCCGAGGAAAGCACCACGCCACTGTCCAGCGCGGAACTTCGGCTCCGCACGAGCAGCGCGTAGCGCCAGAACTCGGCCGCTGCCGCCATCGCGGCCAGCAGTGCGGTCGCGCCGAGCACCGCGAGCACCTGCCTGCCGAGTGCCCGCTGGCGCAGCAACGGATCGGCGGCCGCGCTCGGCGTTCCGGGCACCATGGTGGGCCGGCGCCAGGTCAGGCTGGGGAAACCCCACCGCGGCGGCGCGGGATAGCACGGCGGACCGGTGTAGGGCGCCGCGGGTGGCGTGCGGGATTCGCGCTGCGTGCCCGGCGGCGGCATCGCGACCCAGCGCAACCGCCGGACCGGCGAGTGCCCGCCCGGCCGCCTGCCCATCCGCAGCCCGTCCGGCATCTCGCTACAGCACCTCTGGCTCGACGTCGGCGTACTCGCCGACCATCGGCCTGCCCTCGGTCTGCCAGGACTTCATGCCGCCCGCGACATTGACCGCCTCATAACCGTTGGCGTTGAGAAAAGCGGTCGCCTGCGCGGACCGGCCGCCGGTTCTGCAGACCACGTAGATCGGTTGATCATCGGGGAACTCGGCGAGTTCGTCCATCCTGGCAGGCACGTCCCGCAGCGGGATGTGCAGCGCTTCCGGGGCGTGGCCCGCGCGCCATTCGTCGTCCTCGCGCACGTCCAGCAACACCAGGCGCTGCACCGGCATGTCCGGTACGTGTGCGGTCGGTACTTCTTCGGGAAAGAAAGGCACGTCCTCGATGGTCCCACGACCCCGTGTCAGGCGGGAGTAAGCCCTGGCCGGCTACTTGCGGTGCCTGCCAGAGGTACCAAGGCGGAAGCGCTCCTCGGCCAGCCCGTAGCGGGGGATCTCCCGGTCGTGCAGGAAGCCGAGCGGGTCGGGCGCGTGCATCCGCAGCATGACGGCGTTGACGTCGGTGGGGATCGAGTGTTTGGTCGCGCCGCTGACGATGATCGCCACCAGGAAGGCCGCGGGTACCGAGATCAGCGCGGGCTGCTGCACCAGCGCGGGCGCCCAGCCTCCGGTGTACCCGCTGACGACGGTCAGCCCGAAGGCGGCCAGCACCAGGCCGCCGCCGACCAGCATGCCCATCATGGCGCCCTTCGCGGTCAGCCCGCGCCACCAGATGCCCAGCAGCAGGATCGGCGCGAAGGTGGAGGCCGCAAGCGCGAACGCCATGCCGATGCTCATGGTGAGGTCGGCAGGCACCAGTACGACCGCCAGCCCGAGCGGGATCACCGCGACGAACACCGAGGCGAGCCGGAAATCCCGCACCCGGCCAGGCATCATGTCGGTGGACACCACGCCCGCGACACTGAACACCAGGCCGGAGCACACCGAAAGGAACGCGGCGAAGGCACCCGCGGTGATCACCGCGGTGACGATCTGACCGGGTACGCCGGGCAGCATCGCCGAAGGCAACAGCAGCACCGCGGCGTCGGTCTTGCCGGTCACCAGCAGTTCCGGCACGTAGAGCCGGGACAGCGCGCCGAGCATGGTCGGGAACAGGTAGAAGAACCCGAGCAGCAGCAGCACATGCAGCGTGGTCCGGCGGGCCGCCTTGCCATCCGGGTTGGTGTAGAAGCGCACCAGGATGTGCGGTAGCCCCATCGTGCCGAGGAACGTGGCGAACATCAGTGAGTAGGTGCCGATCAGGTCCCAGCCACCGCTGTCGTGCGGCGTCAGCCAGCGGTCGTTGTGCACCGGTGCGCCCTGCACGATCGGCACCGGGGTGCCCGCCTCGAAGCGCAGCGTGGTGCCCGCGCCGACCTCGTGGCTGACCTCGGGCGCCCACAGCACGTCGCCGTCTGCGGGCGCACCGTCCACCACCCCGTCGGCCCGCAGCGAGGTGGGCGCGCTGATCTGCAGCACAACCGGCGTCTGCACGGTAACCGTGGTGGCCTCGGTGAACATCGGCGGAGCGGGAGCGCCCAGCGCACCCGATCCGCCGCCGGCACCGCCGCCGAAGAAGACCAGGCACAGCACAAAGGTGGGCGCACTGATCGCGAACAGCTTGAACCAGTACTGGAACGCCTGCACCACGGTGATCGCCCGCATCCCGCCGCCGACCACGTTGACCATCACGACCAGCGTGACCAGCACGCCACCTACCCAGGCCGGGGTCGGCAGGATGGTGGCCAGCGCGAGCCCGGCACCCTGCAGTTGCGGCACCAGATACAGCACGCCGATCAGCACGACAACGTAGCTGGCGAACATGCGCATCCCACGTGAGGACAGCCTGGCCTCGACGAAGTCGGGCAGCGTGTACGCCCCTGACCTGCGCAGCGGCGCCGCGACGAAGAGCATCAGCGCGAGGTAGCCCGCGGTGAATCCGATCGGGTACCAGAGCGCGTCGGCGCCGTCCTTGAGCACCACACCGGCAACGCCGAGGAACGACGCCGCGGACAGGTACTCGCCGGAGATGGCCGCGGCGTTACGCCGGGACCGTACGGTCCGCCGGGCCAGCAGGAAATCGTGTGTCGAGTCCGCCAGCTTGGACGAGCGGTGGCCGAGGTAGAACGTCGCGAAGCCCACCACCGCGACGCCTGCCAACGCCCACGCGTTCAGCTCCACGCCGTGCCCACTAGTTCTCGATCATGTCGACGAATGCGCGCTCGTGCCGATCGGCAAGACTGTTGTACCAGAGACCCACTGCGAACAGCAGCGGGAACGGGAGCACCCCGAGCACCAACCAGGCCACCGGCACACCCACGAAGGTCAACGAGGCGAAGGACGGCGCGAGCGCGAACGCCAGCGGCAGCCCGCCGAGCAGCAGCACGACCAGCGCGGCCAGCGCGAGCCCCGAGCGCAGCTGGGCGCGGATCAGGTCCTTGATCAGCAGCTCGCCCCAGCTGGTCTGCTCGGCGAGCTCCACCCGCGCGCGCAGCGTTGTCGATGTGCTCTGCGACGGGTCGGCGAGCACCACCCGCTCCCGTTTCGGCTTGGTCGGCGGGTCGATCTCGTCGGCCTTCGGGGGCTCGCTCGTCATCCGCTCCAAGGACGCCCGCCTGCGCACTTTGGGCACGACCTTGGCCCGCTTGGCGGGACGCGGAACGGGAGTCTCGGGCGCGACCGGCTCCCGCCGCGCGGGTGCGGCCACCGGGCGCAACCTGCCAAGCGTCGGATCCGGCGCACGCACGCCGGGAGGCAGCGGCTGGCCGCCGGCGTGCCTGCCTATCGGCAGCTGCCCTGAATCGCCCATGACCGCGTCCTACCGCCGAGCGCCCGCACCGGACGCCGCCCGGTCGCTACTCATGTCTGGAGTTCCCGGTCAGCCGGTCCTTGAGATCACGAGTGTGCCTCCTGCTCACCGGAAGCACCTTTTCCTCGTTGCCGATGACGACCTGGTAGCCGCCTTGGCCCATGCGCAGCTCGGTGATCAGCCGCAGGGACACCAGGAACGACCGGTGGATGCGCACGAAGCCCGCCTTGGCCCAGCGCTCCTCCAGCTGCGCGAGCGGGATGCGCACCAGGTGCGAGCCGTCGGTGGTGAACAGCCGGGCGTAGTCGCCCTGCGCCTCGACCCAGCGCACGCTGGAGCGCGGGATGAGCTTGGTGGTGCCCGCGAGCTCGACCGGGATGACCTCATCCACATTGTTGTTCAGCCCGCTGACCGGCTCCGGTTCCGCGCTGCCGCGCAGCTTCTCCAGCACCCGGTCGATGGCCTTGTTCAGCCGCTTCTGCTGGTAGGGCTTGAGCACGTAATCGACCGCGCCGAGCTCGAATGCGTTCACCGCCTCACTGGGGTGTCCGGTGACGAAAACCAGCAACGGCGCGGGATTCAGCGCGGCGAACACCCGGGCCATCTCCATGCCGGACAAGCCGGGCATCTCGATGTCGGCGAACACCACGTCCACGGATGGCAGCCCGTTGCTGCGTCGTTCCTGCAGCTCAGGGTCGTCGTAGGAGATCACCCGCAGCGCCTCGGAGGCATCGACCGCGCCGAAAACCCGGCCGACGTGTGGGTTGTCGCCAAGGCAGTCGGACAGCAACTGCATACCTGGTTGCTCGTCGTCCACGGCGAGGACAACGAGCCTACGTGTGTCGTCTTGAGTACTCACAGTGATGAGCATCCTGCCTAGCCCGGGCCCCGATGTCTAGAGGAAGGTCGCAAGAACGCCCGGTGTCACAGCCCGAAACGGGACCACATGGCACGCAGCTCGGCGGCCTCGAGCAGCGCGGACATGCCCGCGGCCGCTGGTGCGCCGATGCCCAGCCGGGCCAGCAGCGGCTTCTTCGGCTCGGCGACGGTGATCTCCGCTTCCGGGTAGCGCTTCTTGATCACTTCGCGCAGGCTGCCGATGCCATCGATCAGGCCGAGTTCGAGTGCCTTCTGGCCGAGCCAGACGTCCCCGCTGAACAGGTCGGGGTCTTCGCCCAGCCGGACGCCACGGCGCTCGCGCACCCACTCGGTGAACAGTTCGTGCAGCTGTTCGTGCATCGAGTGCAGCCAGGCGACGTCCTCCGGCTTCTCCGGGGTGAACGGGTCGAGCCTGCGCTTGTTCTCCCCCGCGGTGTAGAGCCTGCGCTCGACGCCGAACCGCTCGATCAGGCCTGAGAAGCCGAACCCGCCGCTGACCACCCCGATCGAACCGACCAGCGAGGTTCGGTGCGCGAAGATCTCGTCGGCTGCGCAGGCCAGCCAGTAACCACCGGAGGCCGCCAGGTCCTCGGCGAAGGCGAGCACCGGCACGTTCTTCTCGTCGGCGAGCTCGCGGATCCGCTCGGCGATCAGCCCGGACTGGGTGGGCGCACCGCCGGGCGAGTTGATCAGGAGGGCGACGGCGTTGAGGCGATCGTGGGCGAACGCCTTGGTCAGCGCCGATTCCACCGACGTGATGTTCAGGGTGCCCCTGGCCAGCGGGTTCGGCGTCGGGGTGATCACACCGTGCAGCTTGACCACGGCGACTACGTCCGTCCGGTCGCCGCGGTCACCGATCCTGGTCAGCCTCGAGGCCAGCTTGTCCGTCACACTCATAGCCCCAACCCTAGGGCAATTCGTCGACGACTTCCCTCGATGCCGGGCGCATGCGCGGCCTGGTGCCCGCCCGCCTGCGACCGGCAGGCTTGCTGGGCGGCGGCGGAGTGGAGCCGCTGAGGGACTGGCCGCGCGGCGTCGAGTAGTCGGGCAGGTCGGGGCGCACGCCTGCCGCGAACTTCGGCACCCGCAGGGTCACCTTCATTCCGGCACCCCTTGCGGTTTCCACGATCAGCGCGTACTCCGGGCCGAACAGCTGCCGCATGCGCTGGTTGATGTTGCCCAGCCCGACATGCTCGCCGGTGCGATGCGAGTGACGAATGCCCTCCAACAGCTTCGGATCCATGCCGGCGCCGTCGTCCTCGACACTGATCACGGCCTCGTTGCCGCCGTCCTCGGCGATCACCGTGACCGTGCCGCCGCCGGGCTTGCCGGCCAGGCCGTGCTTGATCGCGTTCTCCACCAGCGGCTGGATGATCAGGAACGGCACGGTGACCGACAGCACCTCGGGCGCGATCCTCATCCGGACGTTCAACCGGCCGCCGAAGCGCGCGGCCTCGATGGTCAGGTAACGGTCGATGTTGCGCATCTCGTCGGACAGCGTGGTGAACAAGCCGGATGAGCGGAACGAGTAGCGGGTGAAGTCGGCGAACTCCAGCAGCAGCTCGTTGGCCTCCTCCGGATCGGTCCGGATCAGTGCTGAGATGGTGTTCAGCGCGTTGTAGAGAAAATGCGGCGAGATCTGCGCGCGCAACGCCTTGATCTCGGCCTGGTGCAGGGCGTGCCTTGACTCCTCGAGGCTGGCCAGCTCGAACTGGGTGCGCACGAACTGCGCGACCGCGTCGGCCATCTGGATCAGCCGCTGCCCCCTGCTGCGTCCGACCACGATGAGCACGGCCTGTGTCTCGCCCTCGACGATCAGCGGGACGATCACCGCGGTGCGCATGCGGCAGGCGCCACCCTGGTCGCAGGGCAGCTTCTCGTGGACGACGATCTCCCGCCGATGACCCACCTTGGCCGCGGTTATCGCATCGACGAAGTCGTAGTAGTGGTCGTTGGCTTGGCCGTCCCAGCTCTGCAGCTGGCCGTCCCGGTCGGTGATGCCGACCGCGACGCATTTGAGCAGTTCGAGCAGGTGCATGGTGATCCGGTCGGCCGCCGCCTGGTGAAATCCTTCGCGCAGGTCGGGGGCGGCCAGCGAGAGCCGGTGGACGGCGTCCAGCACCGCGTCCTCGACAATGTTGCCCGGCCGCCGGGAGCGGATGAACAGCACCACCGCGATCACCGCGGCCAGCGCGGCTACCCCCCACGGGAGCGCTTGGGACATCGGCAACCCGGTCACGGCGTCAATGCTCGACGTTGGCGACCTGCTTGACAAGTAGCGCACTCACTCTCTGTGTCTCATTCAATGCCCCGCCGAAGGTCCCTATCTGAGCAGGCGGTCGATGCGGCGGTCGGAAAGCGGTTTGCCCTTGGTCTGGCAGGTCGCGCAGTACTGGAACGCCTTATCGGCGAAGGAAACCTCGCGGATGGTGTCGCCGCAGACCGGGCAGGGCAGGCCGGCCCGCGCGTGCACGCGCAGGCCCGAGCGCTTCTCCCCCTTCAGCCGCGCTGCCTCCTGCCCGACCGAACGCGCGACGGCGTCGGCCAGCACCTCGGCGACCGCCACCGACAGCCGGTCCACCGCGCCCTCGTCCAGCTTGCCCGCGGTCGCGTACGGGGAGAGCCGCGCGGTGTGCAGGATTTCGTCGGAGTAGGCGTTGCCGATCCCGGCGATCACCGATTGATCGGTCAGCACCCACTTGAGCCGCTCGGTCCGGCCGTCCAGCAGCCGGGCAAGCTGATCACGATGCAGGCCAAGTGCGTCCGGCCCGAGCCGGGCGATGCTCGAAACCTCGGTGGGACCCCGCACCACCCAGACGGCCAGGCCTTTTCTGGTGCCCGCCTCGGTCAGGTCGAAGCCACTGCTCCCGGCCAACCGCACCCGCAGGGCGATCGGCCCTTTGCCCGGTCGCAGCGGAGCCGGTGAGAGCGAGTCCGACCACCGCAGCCAGCCTGCCCGCGCCAGGTGCACGATCAGGTGCAGCTCACCAGCCGCCGCGGCGACCACCAGATCGAGGTGCTTGCCGTGCCGATGCGCGTCGGTGACGGTGCCGCCGGCCAGGTCGGTGACCGGCGGCGAGAATGTCTTGAGTACCGCCAGCGAGGCGACGTCGATCCGCGCGATCCGGTTGCCTGCCGCGTGTTCTCGCAGGTAGTGGGCGAGGGCTTCGACCTCGGGCAGCTCCGGCATGGTGGCGGTCCGATCGGCGCTACTCGACCGGTTGCAGCGGGCCGTCGAAGTCGGGCAGGGCGTGCCGTTCGATCGATTTCCGCACCCGGCTCATCTCACCGCGCACGGCGAACATGCCGGTTACCGTGCCGACCCACCGCTCGGCGGGCTGTTCCCCGATGGGGTCTCCGTCAGTCTCGGCGACCACGGTCCACGGGCGGCGCAGCACCCAGCGCAGCGGGAAGAACAACGCCACCAAGGTGAGCGTCAGCAGGAACCACCCCGGCACCACCACGCCCTCCGGCATCCAGATCAACAAGACCACGACGAACAGGGTCAACACGGTCAACATGATCACGCCCGGCAGGTAGCCGCCGCGCACGTCATGCTCGAAGTCCTGGACGGTCGCAGGCTTGCGCCACTCCAGCTGGCTGCGCAGGGTCCACTCGCGACCGTCAGCACCCTTGACCAGCCGGTTCATCGTCTCTCCAGTTTCTGCCGCGCGACGGGGGCCTGCGGACACCCAACGTTACCGTGGAGCCACGTTCAGGCGCGATCCCCCAGTTGCGGTCAGGGGCGGGAGGGCAGGCGGTTCACGCACCACTGCCGCAGTTGGTTTCGCTGGTGTACTCCCAGACCTCGACGAAGTAAACCGTGCCGCTTGGCGAGACGTACTCGTACGAGGAATAGTCGCTCGATTCGCTCGTCGAGCACTCGGACTCGGCTGGTGCGGATTCGGGCTCCATTGATTCGGGCTGGGCGGGCTCGGTCGAGGCCCCGGTGAACTCGGCGGGCTCGGGTGCGGATTCGGCAGGTTCCGCTGGTTCGCCTTGGCCATCCGCCGTGGGCGAGTCCGCTGCCGGACCCGCTGCTCGCGCACCCGACCGGGACAGCCCCTCGTCGTCGGCCGGCGCTTCGTCATTGCCCGCGGCCGAGATCTCGTCCTCGGCCGCATCCACGACGGCGACCTGATCGGCCACCGTCTCGTTCTCGTCGATGGCGTGGATCGGCTCGTCCCGTTGCGCGAGCTCGGCGACGGGCTCGGGCCGCGCGGCATCCGGGCCGTCATCGACCACCCTGGGTTCGGCGGGCGGGCCTACGGTGGACCGTTCGGCCGTCAGCGGCGGAGCGCCCTGCTGACCGCTCAGGCCAAGGTTGTCCACATCGGTGAACACCGGCCCAGCGGTCAATCCGAAGACGCCGACCGCCGCTGTCGAGGCAACCGCAGCCGCGACCTTGACCTTGGCTGTGCCGAGGGCACTTTTCCAGGTCCCGAGGAGTCCTCCGCTCGCGCCCGCACTCGCCGCGCCCGCCACGGCGGCCGCGGGCACCAGGACTTCCAGCCCGGCCGCGTGCGCACGCAGCGAGAAACACACATCGCGCAACTCGTCATGGTTGGACCGGCAGCCCGCACAGCTGCCCAGGTGCGCGCTGATCCGGCGCGCCTCGGCTCCGCTCACACCGCCCGCCGTGTAGCTACCCAGCTTGCCGAGCACCGACCGGCAGTCGCGCTCGACCGCGGTACCGGCTAGATGCGCCTGCAGGTAAGCGGCGCGCAGCCCCTGCCGCGCACGGCGAGCCAGTGCCGACGCCGCATTCGGGCTGAGGCCGAAGTGCGGCGCGACCACAGCAGGCTGCTCACCCTCCACCTCGGTCTGCCACAACACCGAACGCCACCGCTCGGGCAAGCTGGAGAAGGCCCGGGTGATCAAGCTGTACTCGGCGGTGCGCGCCGCGTTGTGCTCGGAACACCCGGCTCGGGTGGTCAGTTCGTCGTCGGTGACCGGAACGTCGCGTTCGGCGCCCTTCCACTCCCAGGCCACCCGCCGCGCCACGGTGAGCAGATAGGCGCGCACACTGTCCTTCGGCCCATTGCCGCGCTTGAGCGCCTGCAGCACCCGGAAGAACGTCTCCGCGGTGATGTCTTCTGCTTGGCTGGCATCGGAAGCCAGCCCGTGCGCGAATCTGCGCACCGCGGGGGCGTGCGCTTCGAACAACTCGGCGAACGCCGCATCGGTGCCCGCGCGCAACCGAGCGACAAGGTCGTCGTCGGACGCCGCGGCCGAGGGCACGGCGGAACACTCAGCCGAGTCTTCACTTTCTGTCACACCGCAGGCATGCGTCACCCGAACATGCGGATCTGAAGTCATCCGGTCAGGCACCTCCCTGCCGACTTGTGATCGGCCTCGGCTGACTGCAACACACTACGGAGTGAACGACGTGCAGTCATCACCCTGCTGCGAACTTCCGTGCACCGGTGTGCCCTGAACCGATTCGCCAGCCCGCACCCGGCGGCACCCGGCTGTGTATAGACTGGTTCGCACGCCATGTGGCGAATGCGGACGTAGCGCAGCTGGTAGCGCATCACCTTGCCAAGGTGAGGGTCGCGGGTTCGAATCCCGTCGTCCGCTCAACTGGTGTCTTGCCGGCTCGGCCTCAATCCATCGTTGTGCCGCGCTGCCGGCTGCCACGTCCCGGCGGACCCGGGTGGACCGCAGGTCGCTATAGTGAACTCACTCCCTTGATATTGACTTGATTTGTAACCTAGTGACATGACGGAAAACACTGTCACAGTGTCGGACCTGATCCACCGGTCGACGCAGGTGTTCGACCGGCTGCAGCACGAGCGGCGGTTGGTCGTCACCCGTGGTGGCCAGGTGGTCGGGACGCTGCACGCGCCGGACCCGGATGAAGTGCAGCTCGATCAGTGGGTCGCTGACCGCGAAGCGCCGGAGGACTGGCGCGAGCGCCAGAAGGGCCTGCGCGAGTGGCTGCGCAAGGCCCCGGTACGCAGCGCGGCGGCGGGCGAGCCGATTGGGTCGGCGGCAATCCGCGCCGATCGAGATGAGACCGACCGATGATCTCCGGCGTCTCATTCAAAGCGCGGGCGGAGTCGCGCGCGTGATCTATCTCGACTCCTGCGCGGCAATCAAGCTCGTGTTGCCCGAACCTGAATCCGCAGCGCTCGTCGACTGGTTGGAACAGACGGGCGAGCCGATCATGTCCTCTGGGCTGCTTCGGGTCGAGCTGCACCGTGCCCTGACCAGGGTGTCAGCTGGGCCGGAGGCGCGGGAGCAGGCGAACGCCCTGCTCAACGGGGTGCATCTGCGACCGGTCGACGCCATACTCGAACGCGCTGCCGCGCTCGACGGTATGCACCTGCGCAGCCTCGACGCCATCCACCTGGCCACAGCGCTTTCTCCCGGCACTCGGCCGACGTTGGTCACCTATGACCAACGCCTCGCCTCGCATGCCACCGAGGCCGGGCTGACCATCGCCGCGCCGACCGGGTAACAGTGTGGGCTTCACCGTGTCGCCCGCCACTGTGGATGCGCAGGGGAAACACCCGCACCGTCCCCGCCGTTAGCACCTTGGGCGGCACCCGCGGCCCGACCAGTGCGACGATGAAGGAGTCAGGAAGGTGGTGGCGGAGTTGGACATCATCGGCTACTTCGTACTCGTGCTCGGCCTGGTGACCGTGGTTCTGGCGACCCTGCAGATCCGCAAGTTGCGCACCATGCTGGACGAACTCGCCCTGGCCGCGGATGACGTCGCGGAACACATGCGCGCGCTGCCGCCGGACCTGGTGTCCTTCCTCGGTGAAGGAGACCGGCTGATCCTGACCGCCGAACTGCTCAACCCGGTCGAACTCGCCGCGGAAAAGACCTGGATCGCCCGGCCGCTGACCGCGGTCAACCCCAACCTGCTGCGGGAGATCGTCTACAAGTCGGCGGCCAGCCAGGTGCGCAAGCAACTGGCCGTGCTGAACATCGAGGCAGACGTGCAGGTGCACCGTGCCAGGTAGCGTCGCCCTGATCGCCGGGTTGGTGCTGATCGCCGCGGCCGTCGTGCTTGGCAGGGAATGGCTGCGGCTGCGGCGGCAGATCGCGGCGACCTCGCGTGCGATGCATCGGTCGCAGGCGGCGATCGGGGAGACCGAACGGGTCCAGCGCGCGCGGTCGGAAGTCATCGGGTCGGCGGACGAGAACGTCATCCGGCGCTCCTACGACGTGATCGCCGGGGTGCCGTTCGCGCTGATCGAGGCCAGCCCGATGCCCAAGGAGACCGTCCGGGTGTTGCGCGACGCGCACGACGCGGCGGTCAACGGTGTGTACAGCACCCTCTGGGGCATCGACCGCACCGTCGGCCTTGGCATTCTCAACCGGCTCACCGGCAGCCCCGGCAAGGATGACATTCAGGGCACCCGGGCACCGGGTGACCAAACACCCACCTGACTAAGATGAGCGCACGCTGGGGATGGGCGAGTCACCTACGCCCACCTCATCGTGCGGGCGGGTCGTCGTGGTCTGTTCGAGCGGAAGGATACGGTGGCGGCGGACACGCCGTCCCCGCCAGACGGACTGCAAGGGATCCCGTGAGCAGGACCAGGTCGATGAAGGGCTCGCAACCAGAACGAGTGGCAGGCGCCCAGGGTCACGGACCTGCCTCGAGCACACGCCGGACGTCCGGGTGGACCCAGCGGTTGGCCACCGAGCCCGCGGTCGCTCGACTGATCGAGATCGCCGCGGTGCTCCCGTTGATCACGACGCTGGTCGAGGTCGCCCGGTCGCCCCGGCTGCAGTTCCTCGACTACTGGTGGGTGCTGCTGCGGATCACCCACCTTGACGGTTCGCTCTACGTGCCTGGCCTGCGATTCCTGCAGAACGAGCACCCGCTGGTGCTGCCCTCGCTGCTGTATTGGGCCGACGCTCGGCTGTTCGAGGGTGACAACCGCGCGCTGGGCTACCTGGTCGTGCTCATCGGCGGGGCTACCGTGCTGGTGCTGCGGGCGGCCCTGCCCAAGAGCCTGCCGCCGGTGCTGCGGGCGAGCATCGTGCTGGCCGGCTCGTTCCTGGTGTTCAGCCTGCACGGGTTGCACAACTTCACCCGCTCCATGAGCGGCATCGCCTGGCTGGGCGCGAACCTGCTGGTGATCGCCGCCCTGCTGCTCGCGGTCCGGGGGCGGTGGGCGCCCGCCTGGGGGCTTGGCCTGCTCGCCTGTGTCACCTACGGCACGGCGTTTCCGGTGTGGCCCGCGCTGGCGCTGGTCGCGACCATGAACGGCGAGCCCCGCTGGCGGCGCATCGCTCCGCTGGGCATCGGGGCCGGGGTGGTGCTGACCTGGCTGAGCCTCAACGAGCAGGGTCTCGCACCCGGTCACGAGCCCGCCAACGATTTCGGCACCCTGCTCTTCCGCTTCCTCACCGTGATCGGACACCTGTGGACCGCGGAGAGTGTGGCGCTCGCGGCCATCGCGGCTGTCGCGCTGCTCGCGGTGTACGCGGTGCTGCTCACCAACCGGGTCGCGCGCGGCCCGCAGTTGCGGTTCTGGTGGGCGCTGGCCGCCCACGCGCTGATGGCCTGCGGGATGATCGCCATGGCCCGCATCGACTACGGCGCCGAGGCCGGTCTGTTCAGCCGCTACACCTCGGTGTCGGTGCTCGCGGCGCTGCCCGCCCTTGTGCTGCTGACCGTCGTGCTGCACCGGCGGTTCCATCGGCACGCGCACAAGCTGGCGATCGCCATGGTCGCGGCCGGCCTG
>JBOHER010000009.1:0-26048 GCA_050701115.1 Haloechinothrix sp.
GTCCGGGGGGATCGGGTTCGTCGGCCTCGTCGTGCCGCACGTCGCGCGGCTCTGCGTCGGTGGCGTGCACCGCCGGGTGGTCCCCGTCGCCGCGCTGATCGGCGCGGTGTTCCTGATATGGGCCGACGTCGTCGCCCGGCTCGTGTTCGATCCGAGGGAGCTGCCGCTCGGGATCGTCACGGCGATCGTCGGTGCGCCCTTCCTGCTCGTGCTCGTCCGCCGCCTGCGCGCGGCGTGAAGATCGGAGATCGCATGACACCGTTGTGGACCGTGGCGGCCGCATGCTGACGGTCCTGCGCAACCGCTCGTTCCGGCTGGCGTGGCTGAGCTACACCGCGTCCGGCGCGGCGACCTCGGTGATGCCGGTGGCGCTGACGCTCTACGTCCTCGACACCCAGGATGGCGTCGCCGTGCTTGGGCTCGTGCTCGGCGCCCGCACGCTGGGGTTCATCCTCGGCGCGGTGCTCGGCGGCATCGTCACCGACGGGTACCCCCGGCGCGCGGTGCTGACGATCGCGAGCGCGGTGCGCGGCACCATGATCTTCGCGTCGGTGGCCGCGTTCGCGGTGTCGGTGCCGCTGCTGTGCGCGTGCGTCCTGCTCGCGGGTGTGGGGGAGGGCATCTTCCGCGGCGCCTACCAGGCGCTGATCGGCGAGGTCGTGCCCGAGGAGCAGCGGCAGCGGGCCAACGCCGTGTCGACACTGAGCAGCAGGCTGCTGCTGGTCGGCGGGCCGACGCTGGCGGCGCTGGTCTACATCGCCGTCGGCGGGTCCGTGACGCTGGCCGTCACCGGCATGCTGTGGCTGGTGTCGGCGGCGGTCGCGCTGGCCCTGCCCCGGGGGGCGCCCCGGCCATCGGACGCCGCGAAGCGCCGCCCGTTTGCCGACTACGGCGACGTGCTGCGCGAGGTCGGCAGGCACCGGTGGTTCGTCGCCGGGCTCGGGGCGCTGATGGTGTGGCTCGCGATCGGGTTCGCGGCGCAGCAGCTCACCCTGCCGCTGGTCAGCCGCGAGCAGTTCGGCGGCGACGCGTTCCTGGGCATCGCGCTGGGCGCCTACTCCGCAGGCGCGGTGGTGGCGGCACTGGTACTGAGCCGGTGGACGCCGCGGCACGCGGGGATGGTGGCGTTCGCCGGGCTGGGCGCCTTCGGCCTGGTGCCGCTCGCGCTCACCGTGCCCGACGCGCCGGTGCTGATCCTAGCGGCCTACGTCCTGGGCGGCGCGGGCATCGAGACGTTCAACATTCTGTGGTTCAGCGCCATCCAGCGGGAGGTGCCGAGCGAGCGGATGGGGCGGATCTTTGCGTTCGACTTCATGGTGTCCTACGGGTTCGCGCCGATCGGGCTGGTCGTGATGCCCCTGGTGCTGACGGCGTTCGGGCAGGTCCCAGTTCTGGTCACGTGCGGCCTGCTGACGCTCGCCGCCGGTGCCGCCGCGCTGCTGGTGCCCGGCTCCCGGCAGCTGTCCGACCCCCGGCAGCCGGCCGGCCCCCGGCAGAAAGCGGTGACCGCGTGATCAGCGCCAAGGACGTCACGTTCGCCTACGACGGCACCCCGGTGCTCGCAGGCGTGGGCCTGGACGCGCGCGCGGGTGGCGTCGTCGGGCTGATCGGGCCCAACAGCAGCGGCAAGACCACGCTGCTGCGGATCCTCTACACCGCGCTCGCCCCGCGCACCGGTGCCGTGCTCGTCGACGGCGAACCGGTGACGTCGCTTGCCGGGCGCGACCTCGCGCGCCGGATGTCGGTGGTGGCCCAGGAGAACCCGCCGGAGCTGCCGATCTCGGTGGCCGAGATGGTGCTGCTCGGGCGGTCCCCGCACCGGTCGTCGTTCCACTCCTACACCGGGCGCGATCACGAGATCGCGGCCACGGCGCTGCGTCGCGTCGGCATGCGGCCCTACGCCGAGCGCGGCTTCGTGGCGCTGTCGGGCGGGGAGAAGCAGCGGGTCCTGATCGCCCGCGCGCTCGCGCAGGAGGCCCCGCACCTGTTGCTCGACGAGCCCACCAACCATCTCGACATCCGATACCAGCACGAGATCCTGCAGCTCGTCCGCACCCTCGGGATCACGACGGTGGTGGTGCTGCACGACCTCAACCTGGCCGCCCGCTACTGCGACCATCTGGTGCTGCTCGACCGCGGCACCGTGGCGCGGTCCGGGGCGACAGCCGACGTGCTGACGCCCGAGGTGCTCGAACCCGTCTACCACGTGTCGGTGCGCACGTTCGCCGACGACGGCTGCGTGCAGCTGATCTTCCAGCCCCGGGTCGAGGAGGGGTGCACCCGTGATGGTGCCGAGCAGCGAGCACATCGCGGCCCGCCGCGATCCGATCGTTCTCAGACCCCGAGTCTCGCCACCTGGCGAACATGAGCGCGCCGCTCAGGCGGACTCACGTCGCTGGGGCTGGTAGCCAGGCCGGTTGCGGCGGATGGTGTGCACGATGAACAAGGTGAGACCGAGCGCGGCCACCGCTCCGCCGGATCCAGCGAGCGCGACCACCAACGGCGTCGTGTCGGGTGGGTTGGGCGGTGGCATGTCCGACGGGAGCGCGATGTCGGTCGCGGGTGCCACGCCGATCTCCGAGGGAACCGTCGCGGTCAGGGCGGCCATCGGGTTGATTACCCCGTGGCCGACGAACTGATCCCTGCCGGACCGTGATCCAGGGTGCTGGGCGGTTGCCATGATCCGCTCCATCACCTGGCGGGCGTCGAGGTCGGGGTGCAGCTGGCGGACCAGAACGGCAAGTCCCGCCACGTACGGCGCGGCGAAACTGGTGCCCTTGATGTCGGTCGGCTCGCCGCCTTCGAAGGTGAGGTTGGCCAGCTGGTTGGATCCCTTGGCCGGGTCAAGTGAAATGATCTTGGTGCCCGGTGCTGCCACGCTCACCCACGGGCCGTGCATGCTGAAAGGCGCGACACCACCGTTCTCGTCGATGGCGGCAACCGCCAGCAGGTCCTCGGAGAACCACGGGGGCGTCACGACGGTCGTCGGGTTGTCGGGGTTGGCCTGGGTGTTCTGCTGGCAGACGTTGGAGGTGTTACCGGCCGCGGCGACCACGACGACATCTTTCTTGCCGACCGCGTAGTGCACCGCGGACTGGAGTTCCTTCTCCTTGCTCGTCATAGGTCCACCGCCCGGGCGGCAGCTGTCCACCGACATGTTGATGACCTTGACACCCGGCGTGTCGGCCGCGCGGACAACGGCTTGCGCCAGGGTGTGCAGGTTGCCCGCTGCCTCGGCGCTCTCCTGTACGCGGGGGCCCTTGTCCTGGCCAGGGCTGGTGGCTCCTGCTCCGGTGCCACCGCCGCCGGGTTCCTCGTTGTCCCGTTCTTGCGCCTCCCGCTCGGCTTGCTCCGCGCGCTCCTCGGCTTCCCGCGCTTCCCGCTCCGCATCCTCGAGCGCTTTCTTGCTCTCGGCCGCTTGTTTCTCGCTCGCCTTCTCCTGGTCCGACTTGGGGCGGAAGACCTGGCTGGACTGCCGGATGGACACGATTCGCGCATCCGGAGCGACTCCGCGGAACGCCGCACTCGGATCGGTCACCTTGGCGGCGATGATGCCTGCCACCTGTGTCCCGTGCCCGTCGCAGTCCTCGAGGCCGTCCTCGCCCGCGACGTAATCGCCGCCACCTTCGAGCCTGCCGTCCAGGAAGGGGTGCGGTGTGACCCCGGTGTCGATGACGGCGACCTTGATGCCGCCACCGATCGAGCCCTGCTTGGCCCCGACGTAGTTGTGTACCTCGTCCAGCCGAAGATGCATCTGCCCCCACGGCTGGTTCTTCAGCACAAGTTCCTTGTTGCGTGCTTGGTTGGACGCGACGCACTCGGTCTGCTGCACGTACTCCTGGTCGGGCTTGCCGCCATTGTCACCGGGTGGCCCGCCGGAGGGAGCCGGCGGCATCCACGGTTGGCGTTCCTGCGCCAGTGCGGCGGGCGCTCCCACAGTGAACGGGCTCACCCCGGGTGCGAGCATCCCCAGGGCAGCGGCAAGGACAACCGCGCCTGCTCTCCTCGAACGCCTGCCCACAGTCCCCACTCGCAATCCCATCAGCGCCATTGTCGATTCAGCTGGACGATATCCGCACACGCGCAAGGGCGCGCTAGTCAAGGATGGTGGAGCCCACCCCGCGCAGCGCGGAGTACAGGCCCATCACGCCGAGGGCCAGCGGCAGAACCACCGAGATGCACACCGCCTCGAAGATCTCCACCGCACGCCGCAGCGGGGGCGAGAACCGCTGGTGCGGGAACACGACGCCGACCACGAGCGCGCCCGCGCCGATCACCAGCGCCACGGCGAACACCCAGATCAGCCTGCTCCACGGGCTGGCCGCGAACATCCAGCCGAGCGTGATGCCGGAGGCTGCCACCATGCCCATGGTCAGCAGCGCGATGGCCTGGGCGCTGTTGGCGTAGGTGCGGGCCCGCAGCAGCAGCGCGACGGTCGCTGCGACGGCCAGGATCGGCCCGAAGACGCTGGGCGAGGTCGCCGCGATGATCGACGAAATGGCCGTTGCCGCACCGCATCCGATCAGCAGCCCGGTCATGTACTCGTGCGCGACCACGGTGCGGCGTTCGATGGTGGCGTAGTCGAGTTCACCGATGTCGGCTTTCAGTTCCTCCGCGCTGCCGGGCACGGTCGGCAGGGGAAGCTTGGCGAGCCAGATGGTCGTGCGGGGCAGGACGGACACCATGGCGAGCGAGAACGCGGCCGTGCCCGCGGCGATGCCTGCAGCCGGATGGGCGATGAACACCGCGAACAGGGACGAAACGGCGCCGATCGCGCCCGCGGTCGCCGCCGCGATGAAGGTCGAAATGCCCGAGCCGATCAACATGATCGCCGCGGCGGCGAAGATGACCACCAGCACGAACGCGAGCAGCAGGCTCGCGCGCACGGAGACGCCGGGAACGATGGAGAAACCACTCACGAATGCCAGCGGCAGGCCACCGGCGGCCACGATGACCACCCCGGTCGACGGCGCCTGGTAGCCCTTGGCGAGCACCGCGCCGAGGGCGATGCAGCCGATCGCGCCGACGCCACCGACGATCGCCGCGGTCAGGCTGCTACCACCGAACAATGAGCCGCCCATGAACAAGGTCAGGGCGGCGACGAAAAGGGCGAACCCGCCTGCGATGTGGCCGATCCGCTTGGCCGTCTCCGGCGTCCACGGCCGGAAGCTGTCCGGGTCGGTGTCGGCGATCGCGTCCACCACGTCGTCGTACAAGGGCGGCGGCGGATTCTCTATCCGCTTGCGTAGCTGCAGCAGTTCGCCGTCGACCACGCCGAGCGAGGCAAGCGTGCGGCTTGGGTCGAGGGGAGCGTCCCCGAGCTTGGCGAGCACCCAGCCGCCGTGGCGTGACCCGCCGTCCGGGGTCCGTTCGTGCGCCATGTCGACGACCAGCGGCACCAGATCTGCCACCGCGACGTCGGCAGGCAGCGCCATGTCGATTCGCGTGCTTGGTGCTACAACCGTCACTCGGCTGAAAACCGTCGTGCCCGTGGCCACTTGCTTGCCCCCTACCTCGAGAGAATGCTCGGTGTACTTATACCGAACTTGGGCGTCCGGCTCAGCGGCTACCCGAAAATTCCCGGCGAACAGTGCCCGATTCAGGTGTTCGGGGGAAGATGGCCCGAACGATTTAGGTGGTCCGCACCCATGGCCGCGCGCGGTTCGCTAACGTGACCACCGGTCGTCGACGAGGAGAAGAGGGGTTCTCGGTGAGCACGCTGCAGTTCAAGCGGTCGCCACGTATGGCTGCTCCACGGATGCCGGGTGGGGAAGTTCACCTCGAACCGCCACCGGAGATCCCGCGCACCATCCCGGGCAACATCCTGATGAAGCTGATGCCCGTCGTGATGATCGTCGCGATGCTCGGCATGGTGGCGTTCATGTTCACCGCGGGCGGGGCAGCCGCGAAGAATCCGCTGTTCCTGATGATGCCGATGATGATGATGATGTCGATGGTCGGCATGTTCGCGGGCGGTGGGCGCGGAAACGGTCAGAAGAAGGCCGAGATGAACGAGGACCGCAAGGACTACCTGCGTTACCTAGGTCAGATGCGTGAGCGTGCCCGCGAGGCGATGATCGAGCAACGGGCGGCGCTGGAGTGGGTGCACCCCGACCCGCAGACGATGTTGTCCATCGCGACCAGCCGCCGGATGTGGGAGCGCAGGGCTAACGACAAGGACTTCATGCACCTGCGGGTGGGTCGCAGCTCGCACCGGCTGGCTACCCGGCTGGTGCCGCCGCAGACCGGCCCGGTCGACGAGCTCGAGCCGATCTCCACCCTGGCGCTGCGCCGATTCACCCGCGCGAACTCGATGGTGCGTGACCTGCCGACCCAGGTGTCGGTGCGCGGTTTCGCGTCGATGACGATGCTGGGTGAGCGGGAGGAGTGCCGGGCGTTCACCAGGGCGATGATCGCGCAAATGGTCACCTTGCACAGCCCGGAAGATGTGTACATCGCGGTGGCGAGCGCGGGCCGCGCGAAAGAGCACTGGGAATGGGTGAAGTGGCTGCCGCACGCGCAGCACCCGACGGTGACCGACGGCATCGGTCAGTTGCGGATGATGTCGAACTCGTTGGCCCAGATCGAGGAATGGCTGGCCGATGAGCTGGCTGCTCGCCCACGGTTCCAGCGCAAGACCCCGTACGCCGACGGTCCGCACATCGTGATCATCATGGACGAGGCCGACCTCACCAAGGAAGAAAGGATCATCCTGGAGGAGGGGGTGTCCGGCGTCACGGTCATCGACATCTCGGGCCAACTGGAGAAGCTCTCCGCACGTCGCGGGATGCGGTTCGTGGTCGACGGCGATCGCCTCGGCGCGCAGAACGTCGGCGGCATCGAATGGTTCGGTTCCGCCGACAAGCTCAGCCTGACCGAGGCGGAGTCGTTGGCGCGCAAGCTTTCGCCGTACCGGATCGGGGTATCGGCCACCGGCGAAGAGGAAGAGGACACGCCGCTGCTGTCCAACCCATCGCTGCTCGAACTGCTGGGCATCCCGGGCGACCCGATGACCTTCGACGTGCAGCAGGCGTGGCGCCCTCGGCCGATCAGGGACCGGTACCGGGTTCCGTTCGGCGTCGGCGAGCACGGCCAGCCGGTGGAACTGGACATCAAGGAGGCCGCTGCCGAGGGTATGGGCCCGCACGGCCTGTGCATCGGTGCCACCGGTTCCGGTAAGTCGGAGTTCCTGCGCACACTGGTGCTCGGCATGCTGGCCACCCACTCGTCGGAAACGTTGAACTTCGTCCTCGTCGACTTCAAGGGTGGTGCGACCTTCCTCGGCCTTGACGACGCGCCACACGTCTCCGCGGTGATCACCAACCTGGCCGACGAGGTCACCCTGGTCGACCGGATGAAGGACGCGCTGGCAGGCGAGATGAACCGCCGCCAGGAAGCGTTGAAGAACGGCGGCAACTTCAAGAACGCCTGGGAGTACCAGAAGGCGCGGGAGAACGGCGCCGACCTGGACCCGATGCCCGCGCTGTTCATCGTGGTCGACGAGTTCTCCGAGCTGCTCAGTGCCAAGCCGGACTTCATCGACCTGTTCGTCGCGATCGGCCGGCTCGGCCGTTCGCTGCAGATGCACATGCTGCTCGCCTCGCAGCGCCTTGAGGAGGGCAAGCTGCGTGGCCTGGACTCGCACCTGTCCTACCGGATCGGTCTGAAAACCTTCTCCGCCGCGGAGTCCCGGGCCGCCATCGGCGTGCCGGACGCCTTCGAGCTGCCGTCCGTGCCCGGCGGCGGGTACCTGAAGTTCGACACCTCCTCGCTCGTTCGGTTCAAGGCCTCGTACGTGTCGGGTCCCTACCGTCCGGCGGGCATCAAGACGGTCGGGCCAGCGGCCACCGTGGTGCGTGCCGGCAAGCGGCCGCAGTTGTTCGTCCCCGACTTCATCGAGCTGCCACCGGAGCCGGAACCCGAGCTCGAGCCGGAAGTCAAGGAAGAGCCGAAGCGGGAATCGGAAGAGGCCGTCGAGCCGAGCGAGCTCGACGTCATCGTGGCGCGGCTGGTGGGCCAGGGCCCGCCCGCGCACGAGGTCTGGCTGCCACCGCTGAAGGAACCGAACTCGCTGGACACCCTGCTGCCCAACCTCAACCCCACCGAGGACAGGGGGCTCTCGCCGGTCGACTTCTTCGGCAACGGCAGATTGCAGGTGCCGGTCGGTATCGTGGACAAGCCCTACGAGCAGCGTCGTGACCTGTTGTGGGCGGATTTCTCCGGCGGCGCGGGCCATGGAGCTGTGGTCGGCGGTCCGCAAACGGGTAAGTCGATGATGCTGCGCACGCTGGTCATGTCGATGGCGTTGACGCACACCCCGCTTGAGGCGCAGTTCTTCTGCATCGACCTCGGCGGTGGCACCCTTGCGTCGCTCGCCGAGCTGCCGCACGTTGGCGGGGTCGCGGTCGCCCGGCGCGAGCCGGACAAGGCGCGTCGTATCGTGGCCGAGCTGTCCTCGTTGCTGGCCGAGCGTGAGGCGCGGTTCGGTCAGCTGGGTATCGACTCGATGCAGGACTTCCGGAACATGCGCAGGCAGGGCCGGATCACTCCGGAGCAGGACCCGTTCGGTGACGCGTTCCTGATCGTCGACGGCTGGAAAGCGCTGCGCGACGACTTCGAGGAACTCGAAGTGCCGATCACCAAGCTGGCCACCCAGGGCCTCGGCTTCGGCATCCACGTGATCATCTCGAACAACCGGTGGGCCGACATCCGCCCGGCGATCAAGGACATGCTGGGTACCCGGTTCGAGCTCCGGCTCGGTGACCCGAGTGAGTCGGACATCGACCGCCGGGCAGCGGTGAACGTGCCCGCGGCACGCCCCGGCCGCGGGTTGACCAATGACAAGCTGCACTTCCTCGCCGGTCTGCCGCGGATCGACGGATCCAGCGATGACGAATCGGTCGGTGACGGCGTTGCCGATGCGGTCGCCAAGATCAAGGCCGCGTGGCGGGGCAGGCCCGCCCCGAAGGTGCGGTTGCTGCCCGAGTTGTTCCGCTACGAGGACCTGCTCACGCAGGACACCCGCAAGGACACCAAGCTCATTCCGATCGGCATCAACGAGGACGAGCTCGCCCCGGTGTACCTCGACTTCAACGCCGATCCGCACTTCCTCGCCTTCGCCGACGGCGAGTCGGGAAAAACGAACCTGCTCCGGCAGATCGTGCGCGGGATCAGCCAGCGGTACACGGCCAAGGAAGGTGTTGTCATCCTGGTCGACTACCGGCGCACCATGCTGGGGTTCCTGGAGGGCGACCAGCTGCTCAGCTACGCGGTGTCGTCCAACCAGCTGGAGGGCGTGATCAAGGACGTCGCGGGTTCGATGAACAAGCGCCTGCCCGGCCCGGATGTCACCCAGGATCAGCTGAGGAACCGGTCCTGGTGGAAGGGCCCCGAGCTGTTCGTCATCGTCGACGACTACGACCTTGTGGTCACCCAGAGCGGCAACCCGCTACAGCCGATCGCACCGTTCCTCGCGCAAGCCAAGGACGTCGGCCTGCACCTGATCGCGGTCCGGCGCACCGGTGGCGCCAGCCGAGCCCTGTACGACCCGGTGCTCGGCAAGCTCAAGGAGATCGCCGCACCGGGTCTGATCATGAACGGGTCCAAGGACGAGGGACAGCTGCTCGGCAACATCAAGCCGTCGGCGATGCCGCCCGGCCGGGGCACCTTCATCAGCCGCAAGGTGGGCAAGCAGTTGATGCAGGTGTCCTGGATCGACCCGGAATGACGTCCAAGGCGGCGCCTCGCGGCGTTGTCGGGGCGCTTGCGTACGACCGATTCCCGCACCACATGTACGCGGCGCGCCCCTCCGTCTTGCGATGCATCCACCTGGAACGCCATTCCCCTGTGGTTAGGGTTCGCCCATGAACCTGCGGGTGGCTGTGGACTTCGGGACGTCCAGCACCTGCGTGGTCGCGTCGCTGCAGGGGCGCGAACCGCAGATGGTGGTGATCGACGGCCACCCGCTGCTGCCCTCTGCGGTGTACGCCGCGCCCGACGGCACCCTGTTCGTCGGGCAGGAGGCCGAGCGCCAGGCCGCGGTCGATCCCGCTCGGTACGAACCGCATCCGAAACGCCGGATCGACGAGGGTGAACTCCTGCTCGGCGCGAGCGTACTGCCGGTGCGGGACGTCGTACACGCCGTGCTGCGCAGGGCCGTGGCCGAGGCGCGCAGGTTCGCCGGTGGGGCCGAGGTCGGCCTGCTGGTGCTCACCCATCCGGCCGACTGGGGCGTCGTGCGCACCCGGGTCCTGCGGCAGGCGGCGAGCGGCCTCGCGCGGGACGTGGCGTTGGTTCCCGAGCCGGTAGCGGCCGCGGTGTTCCACGCCGCGGCCTCCGGGGCGGCCGGGGCGGACTCGACCCTCGCGGTGCTTGACCTTGGCGGTGGCACCGTGGACGTCAGCGTGGTGCGCAGGAACGGAGTTCAGGGTCCCGCGCACGCCGCGCGCGGCGGCTTCCGCGTGCTCGCGACCAAGGGCGATCCCCGTTTCGGTGGCGCCGACATCGATCAGGCGCTGCTGGAGCATGTCGGCTCACTGGCGTCCGGTACCGATCCCGATGCGTGGCGGGCGCTCATGGACGGTCGGGAACTTGCGGACCGCCGTCGCCGCAGGGTGCTGCGCCAGGACGTGCGGGGAGCAAAGGAAACGCTGTCGCGGCACGCCTACACCGACGTGCCCATGCCGCCGCCGTTCGCGGACACGCACGTCACCCGAGAGAGCCTGGAGCGGATCATCGCCGGTCCGCTCGGGCGCGCGGTCGACCTTACCTCGGCGACCATCGCGCAGGCGGGACTTGGGCCGCGGCAGCTTGCCGGAATCTTCCTGGTTGGCGGGTCGAGCCGGATCCCGATGATCTCCAGGCTCGTTCACGAGCGGATCGGCATCGTGCCCACGACGCTGGACCAGCCGGAGACCGTCGTCGCCCGCGGCGCGATGCGCACCGTCCTCTCGGAGCCGCATCGGAGCGTTCGGCCGCCTGGGCACCCAATGCCCGCCGGACCGCAGCCGCAGCCGATGCCGGTGCGCCCAGCGCCGCGCAATCTCGCCGCGTCTGTGTCGCAGGTAGAGCCCTCGCGAGGACGCGGCAAGCTGGCATGGCTCGTAGGCGGCGCGTTCGCCCTGATCGGAGCGGTCGCGGTGGGTCTGGTGCTGTTGCTCGGCGACCCCGAGCCGGAGGGCCATCGGCTGGCCCAGTACGACTACGAGTTCCTCAGGCCGCTGGACTGGGTGCACACCGGTGGCGTCGTCGAACAGCGCAAGGTGGTGGTCCGGCCGGAGGGATCCCCGAGCGGGGACGACTTGGTCGTGGTGCAGGAGTTCCCATTGACCTTCGATGCCACCGCTGACCGCGACCGGTTGGTACGCGAACTCAGGGCGCAGATCGAGAGCGCAGGCCCGGCGTTCGCCGACCTTGAGCCGGACGCGAACTTCGGTGAGCGTCAGGTGGTCCGATACGTCCAGCACGGCGACGGCACCACGGTCGACTGGTACGTGCTCGCCGAGAAGCAGGTGCAGATCAGCGTGGGCTGCCAGTACACCTATGGCGGGGTGGACCGGGTGCGTGCGGCGTGCGAGCAGATCGTGCGGACGCTGCGGATCACCGGGTGAGGTTCGCGGGCCCGGAAGGGTGAGGTTCGGGAGACTTTTCGCAACCGCGAATCTGGGTGCGTAACCCCGGCGTGTGCAGCCGCTAACCATGTGCCTGGCCGTGTTCATGCAGCTCAGCATGGGCGCGATCAACGAGGATCGTCGGCGTCGTGTGACCCCGTGCCGGGGTGACGTGCGGTCGGGTTCCGCACTGGGGCGTTCACGCAAGCAACTACTTGTGAAGATCTTGCGACAGCGGGGAACCAACCATGGCAGGGTCTTCGTCGTAAGGCCAGTACGAAACAAACGACGTATGGCCACACTACGAATGAAGGGGGTAGCTCCCAATGCCAGGTGGTTACAAGGGTGAGGTCGCAGAGTTTACCGCGGCGCACCAGAAGGTCTCGGACAACAAGACCACGATCGACCAGGAACTGAAGAAGCTCCGCGGGAACATGGAAGCCACTGCCGGGCAGTGGGAGGGCCCCGCGGCCACCGCTTTCCGCTCGCTGATGAACCGCTTCGACGAGGACGCGTTCAAGCTCAGCGAGGCCCTGCAGGGTATCGCCGAACTGCTCCAGCAGGCCGGCAGCCAGTACGAGGCGCAGGAAGAGGAGCACTCCTCATCCTTCAGCGGCATCACCAGCGCGCTGGACGGCTGACGGCGACTTCGCCGCCGCATTCCACCACGACTTACAGAGGGAGACTTAGATGAGCATCAACGTCAATTACGGTGCGCTCCAGGTGGCGTCCGACGACATCAAGAGCACCACCACCCAGGTCAACGGCATCCTCGATCAGCTCAAGAGCGACATCGCTCCGCTGGTCAACACCTGGGAGGGTGAGGCACAGACCGCCTACCGCGAGAAGCAGGCTCAGTGGGACCAGGCCGCCGAGGACATCAACAAGGTGCTGGCGTCCATCGGCACCGCCGTCAACGACGCGCTCGGCCGCTACCAGGAGGGCGAGGGTTCGGCGACCCGCATGTTCCAGTAATCGACTGGCGTGGAGATGGCCCCGGACTCTGTTCGGGGCCATCTCTGATGTTTCGGCCCGCACGCCTGCTGCTCAGGCAGGAGCACCTACCTCGAACTCCGGTTTGTCGTTGAGAACACGGATGCCTATCTTCTTGGGCTGTCTGGACCGCGATCTCAACAGTGCAGGTGAAGGTATGACCAGTTCGAACGTGCCTGCGGCGGGTACCTGTCTGCGCGGTCACACTGTGCCCCGGGTGAGAATCCGTGCGTCGACAGCCCTTGTGACCAGGGGCAGTTCATCTAGACTCGCGCACCAGCAGCGACGGGTACCCCGCTTTGACCGTGATCCAGACGGCCGGGTATCTTCATATGTCGTTGTGCGATGCGGCGCGTTCGCGTTCGGCCCGTACAGACACCCACAAGCCATGTTGACGATGAGGTAGCACCTTGCCTACGTACAGCCCCAAGCCCGGCGACATCACGCGCGCCTGGCACGTGATCGACGCCGAGGACGTTGTTCTCGGCCGCTTGGCGACCGAGGTCGCGACCTTGCTGCGCGGCAAGCACAAGGCGACTTACGCGCCGCACGTGGACACCGGTGACTTCGTCATCATCGTCAACGCCGAGAAGGTCGCCCTGACCGGCAACAAGCGTGAGCAGAAGTTCGCCTACCGCCACAGCGGCTATCCCGGCGGCCTGCGCAAGCGCTCCTTCGGCGAACTGCTCGACACCAAGCCTGAGCGGCTGGTCGAGAAGGTCGTCAAGGGAATGCTGCCCAAGAGCAAGCTCGGCCGCGCGCAGGGTAAGAAGCTCAAGGTCTACGCAGGCCCCGAGCACCCGCACGCCGCGCAGCAGCCGAAGCCGCACGAGATCACCAAGATCGAGCAGGTGACCGCCCAGTGAGCGAGGAACAGTCTGTGACCAGCACCGAGACCGAGGCCGAGGCGGCCGTCGTGACCACCGAGACGCCCGCGGCCCCCAAGCCGTCGCGTCCGGCAGGCGGCAGCGCGCACACCGTGGGCCGCCGCAAGGAAGCCGTCGTCCGGGTTCGCCTGATTCCTGGCACCGGTGAGTTCAAGCTCAACGGCAAGCCGCTCGACGTGTACTTCCCGAACAAGGTCCACCAGCAGCTCATCCAGGAGCCGCTGGTCACCGTCGACAAGCCGGACTCGTTCGACATCTTCGGCAACCTCAACGGCGGCGGTATCTCCGGTCAGGCCGGTGCGCTGCGCCTGGCGATCGCCCGCGCGCTCGCCGAAATCGACGCCGACGACCGTCCCGCGCTGAAGAAGGCCGGCTTCCTGACCCGTGACGCGCGCGCCACGGAGCGGAAGAAGTACGGCCTCAAGAAGGCCCGCAAGGCGCCCCAGTACAGCAAGCGCTGATCGCGCCCCCGTATCACAGCGAGAGCGCTCATCCGTCAGTCGGATGAGCGCTCTCGCTGCATTCGAACCCCGGGTGAGCGCACCGTCGTGAGCGGGTTACGTTGTTCGGCGTTCACCCGCACGAGGAGGTCGTTAGAGATGGCACGCCTGTTTGGCACCGACGGGGTGCGAGGCCTCGCGAACGTCGAGCTCACCCCCGCTCTGGCGCTCTCCCTGGCGGCCAGTGCGGCCAGGGTGCTCGCCGCGCATGACCGGTCGCACCGGCCGGTCGCTGTCGTCGGGCGGGACCCGCGGGCCAGCGGCGAGATGCTCGAGGCCGCGGTGGTCGCCGGGCTTACCTCCGCCGGCGCCGACGTGCGCCGAGTCGGCGTGCTGCCCACTCCCGCAGTCGCATACCTGGTCGCCCAGATGGGTGCCGACCTCGGCGTGATGATCTCCGCATCGCACAACCCGATGCCGGACAACGGGATCAAGCTGTTCGCGGCGGGTGGGCACAAGCTTCCCGACGGTATCGAGGACGAGATCGAGGCTGAGCTCGACTACACCGGGCCGGCGCCAACCGGAGCGCAGATCGGCCGCGTCACCGATGTGGGTGATGCGCTCGAGCGGTACGTCGACCACCTGCTGGCCGCCACGCGGCAGTCGCTGCGGGGCGTGCGCGTGGTGGTCGACTGCGCACACGGCGCGGCCTCGGCTGCCGCCCCTGAGGCGTACCGGAGGGCGGGCGCTGAAGTCATCGCGATCCACGCGGAGCCGGACGGCATCAACATCAACGAGGACTGCGGTTCGACGCACCTGGGCGCCCTTCAGGCCGCGGTCATCGAGCGTGGCGCGGATCTGGGGATCGCGCACGACGGTGACGCCGACCGGTGCCTCGCGGTGAACGCGGCAGGTGAGATGGTCGACGGAGACCAGATCATGGCGATCCTGGCGCTGGCGATGGCCGAATCCGGGGAACTGGCCGATCAGACGGTGGTGGCCACGGTGATGAGCAACCTCGGCCTGCACATCGCGATGCGTGAGAACGGCGTGAAACTGCGCACCACCGCCGTCGGCGACCGCTATGTACTCGAAGAGCTGCGCACCGGGGGGTACACGCTCGGCGGAGAGCAGTCGGGGCACGTGGTGCTGCCTGGCCATGCCACCACGGGCGACGGTGTGCTGACCGCGCTGCGGCTGATCAGCCGGATGGCTGCAACCGGCAGGTCGCTGGCCGACCTGGCCGGAGTGATGCGCCGACTGCCCCAGGTGCTGGTAAATGTGCCGGTCGCAGACAAGGCAGCGATCGCGGCATCCCAGCAGGTCAGGGACGCTGTTGCCGCCGTCGAGGCCGAACTCGGCGAGGAGGGCAGGGTGCTGCTGCGCCCCTCGGGCACCGAGCAGTTGGTGCGGGTGATGGTGGAAGCCACCGATCCGGCGACCGCACAGGCGGCGGCGGATCGGCTGGTCGGCGTGGTGGCAGCGGCGTCGTAACCGCATCCAAGGTGATGTGCGGGCGCAAACCTCGCAATCCGCTGCGCCGTGATCGCGACCTCGGTAGATTCTCTGTGCATGCGACGGCACCGAACGCGGCTGGTGTGCGTCGTAGTGGGCGACATGCAGGTACCGACCTCGGAGCAAGGGGGACAGGGATGCCAGACGGCCAGTCATCGGGCGGCATCAATTTAGACAATGAAGGTGTGCGTGAGGTTGTTGTGGACTTCAAGCTCCTGGCCGACGCTGTCGGTGCAGAACGATCAGGCGCTGTCGCCTACGCAGGCGCCATTGAGGCCAGCGCGGAGAACTTCGGCATGATGCCGCAGGGCGCCGCCCTCGGCAACGACCTCATGAAGGCTGTTGAGCAACTTGCCCAGTCGCTGGGATTTGCGGCCACCTTCATGAACAGCACGGCTGAGGCAATCAGGGCCGCGGGCGGGGCGCTGGAGGGGATCGACACCGACACGGCCTCGACCTTTGCGAACACTCAGATTAGTGGGGTATAGCAATATGGGTGCGATGCAGGGCGCTGAGGACGACATTAGGGAGCTTATCGAGCGCCCGCCGGAGAACGTCAACGCGGCCGACACCAGCGATAACCACCTCCAGAAGTTCGATCTGTATCGGCAGATTGTCGCGCACGAGCGCATGGGATTTCTGTATACGAAGTGGACCGAGTGCCTCTTATCTCGCAAGAGTTGGAACGCCAAACCATGGGGAGAGGGCTTTGCGGAGAAGGAACTGCTTCCCGAATTGGGTGGACTCAATTGGGGACACATCTACGACCTTCAGGCGCGGCTGGCGACGATGTCCAAGGTCGGCGAGAACCTCAAGGCGGGCGCCAGGGGCGCTCATTCTGAACTTGATGCGGTGTGGAAGGGCGAAGCAGCCGACGCCGCGTTGAAGAAGTTCACCGATCTCGAATCGGGATCCGTTATGTACCAGGCGTCCAACAGTTGGCTGTCCGGCCATGTGATGGGCCTCTGGCACAGCACGCGGGAACCGGTAGTAGACCTGTGCAAGCTCGCGGACGACGGACGGGTAGGTAACTTCTGCCGGATCTACGAGACGACCGACGATGGCGAACGCGGCAAGCACATCGATGACTTCGAGTACTTCATCGAGCAGACGCAAGTATCGAATCGTGAGGAAGGGCTGGACGCGCTGGGTTGGGCAGCCCCAGCCTCTGGGCTGTACGAGTATGTAAGCTATGTCAAGAGAATTGTGACCGGAGATGTCCACGATTTAGAGTCGAAGCTGGCGAACTGGATCGGCGAGAAGATCACCGGTGTCGACGGTCAGCGACTCAGGGACGCGGCCGACGATGCTCAAAGCAAAATCAGCTGGCTCGACGACTATTGCCAGCAATACAACGACACCATCAACGAGTTTCGCGCACGAATCGAGCAAACGTACGATGCGGTCCAGAAGTCATTCGAGGTGGCGAGCGAAAAATTCACTTCTGAGTTCTGGCTGTCACCAGAGAAGTCCAACCCGTACTACAAGCTCGCTCCGCCGAAGGACGTATCCAACCCTGGCGGCGAGCAATCACCAGGCCCAACGCCACCCGGCGGTCCTGCCGGCGTCCCCGGGGGCGGTGGCGGCGGTATGCCGGGTGGTGGCGGGACATCCCCGGCCGGAGTGGACCTCCCCAAGCCGGAAGACCTGATGCCGCAGGAACCCACGCTGCCCGGCATGAACCCGGTGACCGGGAAGCCGCTGGAGTCGAACCCTGAGACAGGGGGACCGTGTCCGATCGATCCGGAGACCGGCGAGGCCATCACGGATGTAGGCAGAGATCAGGACACCGTGACGGTCAAGAAGGGTGACAACGAAATCTCCATCACCGAGCCGGACGAGGACGGCAAGATGGGGATCACCATCGACGACGGCAAGGGGGACCCCAAGGAGTACAACCTCGACTTCGGCGACGAAGACGAGGGCGCACCGCACGAGGATGCCGACGGCGGGCAGGTCTACCGACCTGGCCCCGATGGGAAGATCCACATCGAGGACGGCGACCTGAAGTTCACCGCGGAGCGACCGGATGGCCCAGATGGGCCGACCGTGGTGACCGTCGATGACGGCAAGGGCGAACCGACGACCAACACAGTCGGGGACGCCGACGGTGCTCGGAATGTCGGTTCGGCCGGCGCGCCAACCGACAGCAGGCCGTCGACGGCCAGCGAGATCGGTAAACCCGCACCATCCGGCAGCGGAACTGCCGGGTTCGGGGGAAGCGGTGGTGGCAGCGCCACGGATGGTTCCGCCCAGGCAACCCACCCCCAGTTCCTTGGCGGTGCCGCCGAAGCGGTTGGCGCTTCGGTCGGTGGGGGCGCCGGCGGCTTTGGCGGCATCGGGGACACGGGAGGCGTGGGTCTCGGGGACACCTCGTCGCTCGAAGCGGGCAACCACTTCGGGGCTGGTGCCCAACAGCCCGCGGGAGCGTCTGCAGGCCTTGGCTCCGTTCCAGGCGGCGTGGTTCCACCCGGGCCCCATGCTGCTGGACCGTCCGGCGAGTCGGGCAGCGGAATGATGGGTGGCGGAATGATGGGCGGTATGGGTGCCGGAGCGGGAGGCGCTGACGGCGATCAGGAACGCACCACGGGCGCCTACCGGATCGATGGCGGATTGTTCGAGGACGAGATCGCGACCGGGCCGTTTGGAACCGCGCGAATCAGCGGATCGCTGGATGACGATGATCACTGAGGCGAAGGCACGCAGTGAGGGCGAGGTTGGTGCAGGTGCTTGACGAGAGGGACCCGATTTATCGTGCCGCGCTCGCTCCGTATCAGGAGCTCGTCGCGGCGCATGAAGCCGCGGTGGAACGAATCGACGAAGAGTTCACGGCGAAGGCCGAGGAGTTCGAGCGGTACCGCGAGCAGCGGGACAAGGAGGACGCCGCTAAGCAGGAGCAGATCGCGAAATCGGTCAGCGATGCCCGAGCGGCGTTCGAAAAGGCCAACCCGAAGGCGAAGAACGCATGGGCGCTGCCTGCGCGTGAGCCCGAGAACATTGCCTTCGGCCAGATCGAGGACGACGAAGATCAGGAACCGGCCAAGGTGTCCGCGCCTGCGCCGTGGACCCCACCACGTGCGGCTCCGCCGGAGTCGACTGACGCTCGTGCTGGCCGGCACGCCAAGCCGGCGAACGACTTCGACGAGGACGACTTCTCCAGTAACAACTGGCTGCGGTAGTTGCGGCGGCCGCAGGTCATCATGTTGGCTGTTTCGGGCAGTGCGTTTGCCGTCCCTGGCGCCGGTTTGGCTGTTCCTGGCGCTGGTTTGGCCGCCCGGGGGCGCGAGTTGGCTGTTCCTGTCCACGCCACTACCTCGCTGACGGCCAACTCTGCGACGCCACGTGCCAAGTCTGCGACGTGAATGAGCTTGACAGTCATGAGATTTCTCGGCCATCTCCATCGAAGCAGCGCCGATAGAACTCGACAGGTGAGACACGCACGGCGGGTGCACCGACGACCGTGCATAACCCGACTTTCGCATAAGGCACCTTGACCGTGACGGTGAGTATCGTTGCTGGTTCTCGCCACCGCTCCGCGTCCTGTCGAAGGGCGGTGCGCAGCTCGCTCGGCACTTCCGGCTCGGCCACGCTCAGCCTTCCGTCGTGAGTCATTGCGAGGACGCTGGCATTCGCTGACCGGACTACTTGTCAGCGATCTGGACGGATGATCCACCAGGCCAAGTCAGGAGACGTTGTGCGGAGTTGATGTGTGGCAACGGACCCCCCTCTGCTGCCCAGATCAACTCTATCCGCGGGTTTGTGTCCATGTCGTGGATCTTGGTCAGGACAACGCGGTCTTGCGACCAGAGCAGCCACAGGTCGGGGACACGGGCTCGCTGCTGATCGTTCTTGCTGGCATCAGCGAACCCCGATGCCGCACAGTCGACGTTTCCGGTCACCAGGCTTTTGCGACGACTCGACGCTATAGCGAAGTCGACGTCGCTGTTCAGCAGGCTGATCGGCAGTATGACCAGGGTCCCGAAGATGGACAGCATAACGTCGCGCACCGGGAGCCACATTTGGTCTAGTGCCCACTTGACGCGATTTTTCCCGGAGATAGATCCATTCTTTCGTCGACCCGGGATCTGGTATTTAGGCCGGAGCTCTCGAATGCGTAGGACGCCCGTGAAATCCTGTTGCCAAGAGTTTCGAGCCAGTCGCCGCACGTCCTGGCCCAGTCGGTGGACGTTGGGCGCGTTCAGTGGCGCCGGTCGCGGTGCGCTGTTATTCATTGGCGTCCTCGTCGTCGGATGCATTATCAAGACCGAAGGGGGAGGTATGCGGGTATGCGGGAGCGTGTTCATTCAGGAGGTTCGCCTTTAGTCGCCTCCTCGCTCGAACGTCTCGAATACTCCTGTTGCCATGTCCGCAACATGCGACCAGTCCTCGGTGTTGTTGCTGGTCACCGCCACACTCGCCACGCCAGCACCTGCCAGGTTGGGGATCCATGCCGTGCTGGCGTGCTGGACGACGTCCACCGACCCGTCGTTAAGGAGCAGGGGGTTGGTCTCGCGAGTGTGGGTGATCACTGCACGGCCAGCGGGCAGGTCGACGATGGTCGAACAGGCGCCGGAGTGCCGGTGGATTTCTTCCAGGCCCGCGATAGCGGTGTGCACGGACTGCCGCTCGGTCTCCAGGTAGAAGCAGTTGATCAGCGCCATGATCGGCCGGTCGGTCTTATCCGGCGAGCGGAAGAACCCTGCCGCGGTGTAGGTCGATCCGCCGGCAGCCGAGGCTGCACCCATGGTGAGCAGCATGACGGTTGTCTCGGCGAGTCCTTGGTCCATTTGCTGGTCGGGATCAAGACCAAACGCCGTGGAGGTCTCAGCAGCCAGCGACTGGATCTGCTCGACGCTCGGCTCTCCTGTTGGAAGGGTCATGAACCCAGGGGGCAGGAAGAGGTTGAAGCCGGGAGGTGTCTCGGCAGCTGTTTCTCTCGATGTGGCCATTATTGGACACCTTTGATGTGGACGGTTCGTTTGGGAGGTGTTCGCGTGTTCAGATTTCTCTGCCACTCTGTTCCATGAAGAATTGAACGATCACTTTGTGTTGATCGTCAGTTAGATTCAGCCACGCCTGAGTTCCATCTGGCCAGTCCACACTGATCTTGTTTGGCCACACGGGTCCGAATCGAACTTGAGCGTCCGGCGGGCTTTGCCAGATCGGCGTTGAACCCTTCATCAGGTCGGCACTCTCGAAAAATGCCATACGGGTACGCGAAAATGTGATCAGCAGCGAACCCCGCGCTTTGCTCAGCGAATCGATCAGTTGTGTGGCCGATTGGTTACGCACCCTGCCGTCGACATGCACTGTGCCGGGTCGAGATTCGTGCCTGAAGTCAAAATCAGTCGATTCAAGGAGTACAACGAGGGTGATTCCGAACAGCCACAGCGGGAGCCTAAAAATGAATCGGGTGATTCGTCGAACTTTTCCCCACATTGTCAGCGCGCCAAACGAACTTCTGTCGGGATAGTCCAATCTGAAATCCTTAACCTTAAAGTATAGGATTTCTGCCGGCTCCCTCCAGTTCGTCTCTGTGTATTGGTGTACGGCCATGCGTTGAGCGTTGGCGGTTTCACGCTGAGTCATGGTTGGCCTCTCGTATTTACGGATCGTCGAAGGCTATACCTATCCACCCGTTATCTTGTCGGCTGCGTAGTCTTTCGCTTCCGCCTTGGTAACCCCGATTCCCGATTGAACAGCCGTCCCGGCAACAATTCCGGCGTTTGAGAACGGTGTCAGGTTCACACCCGGTAGTTTGTTGGCGAGATTGACAGCATGGCCGTGGGTGTATCGAGCCGCCTGATCAATGGCGGCGCTTGGATTGCCTCTCAGCGCTTGGGCGGTGATAGGGCTGACATCTTGTCCGCCGATTTTGATCACTTGCCCGTCGAGCTTGAGGGGCTTACCGGCAATCTTGACGGTGTCACCGCCGATACCGGTAATGGTCTTGAGGCCAAGGCCAGGAACCTTGCTCGCAGCGCCCGATGTCCTTGCCGCTTGGACAGCGGCGTTCTTCGCGCCTGCGACGACCCGCCCGCCGGGGATGACGCCGAGGGCATCCATGCCGATGCTTCCCCAGGACACGTCGGCTCCCGCGGCCTTGGCCAGCAGTTTGGTTCCGACGGCGGCTGCGCCCACGCCGATCGCGGCCGCCGCGGTGACGGCGTTGACCCCGGGGATCCAGGACGTGGCGAGGGCGACGACGCCGAGAACGTTGCCGATCACGGACAGCGCATCGCCGATCTGGGCGATGACATCGGCGTGTTCCTGAATCCATTCCCACGCATCGGACGCGAGCTGTTGAGGGTGCCTGCCGCGCCGGACAGCGACCGGTGCGCCTTGTCGAGGTAGTCGGGCAGTTCGCCGACCTTGCCCTGGGACGCTTCGGCGGCATCGCCTTGCCAGATGCCGCCGGACCGGCCGATCCGGGTCAGATCCGTGTAAGCCTCGCCCAGTTCCCTGGCCACGTTGTCCAGGTCGGTCGCGACCTCCACGACCCGCGCGACACCGCCGGGTGCCGGGTCGAAGCCGGGTGCGGGATAGTGGCCGGTCTGCACGGGGGCGATCTTGTCGGCGGCGCCGTAGAGGTTCATCGTGTCCCCTCAGCCGAGCCGCTCGGTGATGGTCGACGGTGTGCTGGAGGCAGGCTGCGCCGACCCGCCGCCCGAACCGCCCGCGAACATCTGCGATATCTGGTTGTCCATCTCCGCGTAGAACTTCCTGACCTGGGTCAGGGATTCCACCATCGATCCGGTCAACGCGCGATCTTGCTGATTCCGTGTTCCCATCGATCCTGGAACTCCGCGCCCGCCGCGTGCTGATCAGCGATCCGACCCCTTCGAGGTCGATCTGGTAGCCCCCGGCCGCCATGGCTTGTGCCCCTCTGTGCTGCGTATGGAGTTCCTGCCTCCGGCAGTCTCGTGCACCACGCCGAGCGTGTGCAACACACCGTGCGACCTGCCGCCCACTCCGCCGCATCAGCGGCTGGCGCGGTTCCCTTACCGCGCGGGTGCGCCGTCCCGCGCGAAGTCGATCGGCGCGCGCTTGTGGTCGGCCTGGAGTAGCGGCTGGTAGCGCTCGGTGCCCGTCAGGTGGGCGAGGAAGAACGCGGCGAACAGGGCGCGGACCAGCCGTTGCGTACCGAAGTGCGGCTTTCCGTGGATGAACAGCTGGCTCCAGTGGAACCCCTCGGTCACCGCGAGATGTGTCGACTTCGCGATCGTGCGCAGTTGCACCGGGCCGCCCCACGCTTCGGCGATGGCCATGGCGTTGCCCACCGTCGGCGTGACCAGGTCCTCGGCCATGGTCAGGTGCATTCCGGGCATGGTCAGCGAGCGGGCCGCCGCCGCTGCCGACGGCATACCCTGCGCCGGGGCAACCGTGGCCACCGCCCGCACCTTCGGCTCCCCGTCCGTCGCGGCCGCCAGTATGGCCGCGCTGGCTCCCGTCGAGTGCCCGGCGAGGCCGAGCCGGGCCGGGCCGACGCTGATGCCCTCCGGGCCGAGCCGAACCGAGGTGACGACCTCGAGGGTGCTGCGCAGGTCGGCGGCCAGCAGCCGGTGTGACGGCAGCGGCCCGCGCTGCGTCGCGGGTGCCGCCGCCACGATGCCCCAGGACGCCAGGTGCCGCAGCAAGCCGCGGTATCGGTGCGGCGGCTGCAGCCAGCCGTGCCCGAACACCACCGCGGGCAGGTTCAGTCCCTCGCGGGGGGTGAACACCACGCCGGGCAGGCCGGTGAGCGCGAGGTTTCCGCGCAGCACCTCGTGCGGACCGGGGTAGGTCAACTCTTCGAGCAGCGCCTTCGGCTTGCTGGCCATGGCTGGCAGGGTACCGGCCGGCCCGGTGGGCCTGCGTTTGCCGACCGGTCGTGCCGTTGACCGTGGTTGGTGAACTGCTGGCGGTTCGCCGGACCTCGCGCGCCGCTTGTGCCATGATGCTGGCGGAAGCCGTGATCGTTTTGCGAACTGATGGGCTTCTCGCAGCGATACGGGGCACGGGGGAGGTTCGAGGATCATGGGTGATCAGGCTGGCGGCGGTCCGCGTTGCCGCTTCCGCCGACCGACAGCGGCGGAGCGGCAGGGCCGGTTCCGAACGCTGCGCCGAGTACGGCACCGGGGCCAGCGCCCGGCGGGGTGGATGGGTATGTCCACGACCTGGTGAGCGCCGACCCCAGTGCGGGCACGGCGAGCGGCCCGCGGGGCCTGCGGGGTCTTCTGCTGCCCGGCGCGGATGCCTACATGCGCGACGTCGAGGCGCGGGCACGAGCAGGCGGCGTGCAGAGCATCGCCTTCGACCGCGCCGGGGTCGACAAGGCGATCGCGCGCGTGCAGGACATCGGGCGACAGCTCCGTGATGCCGAAATGCACGCGGACATGCTTACCAGTATCGAGACTCGGGGTGAGCCCGTCTCAGACCACTACGCCGGTGTCGCGAACGAAGCAGGCAAGGCGTATGAAGCATATCTACGCAAGACGGAGGATGACCTACAGAACTATATTGAAGAACTGGAAATCATCCGCGACAAGTACGTGCGCCAAGAAGAAGAGATCGGCGGCGGCTTCCACGGGACGGGCACCTGAATGCGCATGAAGACATGGGCAACACTGGTGGCTGGGCTGGTAGCAGGTTCGCTGGTGGCTGGCTGCTCCGGTGGGACAGCTGGGGAGCCAGTGGCCACCACCTCGCCAACTGCGAGCAGCGGCCTGCCGCACAGTGGCGCCCCAAAGGTCGAGAACCCGATCGACACGGCCGGGTTCGAAGCGAGTCCATGCACTATGCTCACTGATCAGCAGTTGGCAGAAGCCGAAATCGGCATCGAAAATGTGAAACCTGATCCTGGCAACTCCTTCGGGCCAACGTGCACGTGGTATCCGCCTTTCGAGTGGGGTCAGTTCAACGCGGCGTTGCTGACCGCGAACAAGGACGGACTGAGCACCATGTACCAGAAGAACTTGGATGGCGATTGGGCGTTCTTTGAAAAGCTCACGATCGCCGCGTATCCCGCAGTGGCGGCGGACGACAATGACGATCGCAAAGATGGCTACTGCACCGTCAACGTGGGCGTGCGCGATGATCTCACGCTCTACGTCCACGTGCAGCTCGATGACGAAAGTCCGTTCTACTCCGATCCGTGCGGCGGGGCCGAAGAACTCGCCACGATGGCGATCCAGACGATGACGGGGGGCGCGTGATGGCGCACCTGGCAGATGGCGACGGCGGTGGCCTCGGCGGTCTCCACGTCTACCGGAGGATGCAGGCGCCGGGGACGTTCACCGAATCGCTGGGCAAGCGTACGGCCGCCCCGGCGGGCCGGCGCTCGCCGACCGTGGCTCGCGGTTGACCGTGGTTGGTGAACTGCTGTTTGCCGGACCTCGCGCGCCGCTTGTGCCATGATGCTGGCGGAAGCCGTGATCGTTTTGCGAGCTGATGGGCTTCTCGCAGCGATACCGGGCACGGGGGAGGTTCGAGCATCATGGGTGATCAGGCTGGCGGTGGTCCGCCGTTGCCGCTGCCGCCGACCGACGGCGGCGGAGTGGGGCCCGTTCCTGCGGCATCGCCGAGTCCGGCGCCGGGGCCAGCGCCCGGCGGGGTGGATGGGTATGTCCACGACCTGGTGAGCGCCGACCCCAGCACGGGCACGGCGAGCGGCCCGCGGGGCCTGCGGGGTCTTCTGCTGCCCGGCGCGGATGCCTACATGCGCGACGTCGAGGCGCGGGCACGGGCAGGCGGCGTGCAGAACATCGCCTTCGACCGCGCCGGGGTCGACCAGGCGATCGCGCGCGCAGGACATCGGGCGACAGCTCCGTGATGCCGAAATGCACGCGGAGTATCTCACGAACATCGTGAGACGCGGGGAGCCAGTCAGCGATCACTACGCTGGGACCGCCAACGAGGCGGGAAGGGTCTACGTCGAGCACCTCGACAGCTTCAAGGCGGACCTTGAGCAGTACATCGACGACTTGAAAGTCATTCGTGACAAGTATGCCCAACAAGAAGAAGAGATCGGCGACGGATTCCATGGGACGGGCACCTGAATGCGTATGAGGATATGCACAACACTGGTGGTTGGGCTGGCTGCTGTCTCGTTCCTCGCTGGCTGTTCCAGTGAGACCGGCGGGGAACTGGGGTCGTCCGGCGAGCCGCCCGCGGACAGTGGCTTGCCGCACAGCGGCGCCCCCAAGGTCGAGAACCCGATCGACACCGCCGCCTTCGAAGCGGATCCGTGTTCAGCCATAACCGAGCAGCAATTGGCGGAGGAACGAGTCAACATTGACGAGGTCAAGCCCGAGCCGGACAACCAGGTTGGCCCGAGTTGCACGTGGTACTCGACGTTCGAATGGGGCCAATTTTCCGGGGCTGTGCTCACCGCGAACTCCGATGGACTGAGCACCCAGTACGCGCAGTACCAAGCCGGTGAGTGGGCGTACTTCGAAGAGTTGTCCGTTGCGGGCTACCCGGCGGTTGTGAACAGCTTGACCGACAATCGGAAGAACGGTGACTGCACGCTCAACGTGGGCGTGCGGGATGATCTCACCTACATCCTGACACTCTCCTTGGGTACCGAAAACCCGTACCGCACCAAGCCGTGTGAGTTGGCCGAA
>JBOHER010000010.1:0-2612 GCA_050701115.1 Haloechinothrix sp.
CCTCGTACAGTCGAAGCAGCCGTGCGTCGCGGTAGATGCGTTCGACCGGAACGTCGCGCATGTAGCCGGTCCCACCGTGCACCTGAACCGCGAGGTCGGCGACCTTGCCGACCATCTCGGTGCAGTAGAGCTTGGCCACCGACGGGGCGATCCGCCGGTCCTCACCGCTGACGTAGAGACGAGCAGCCTCGCGAACCAGGGCACGGCCGGTCATGACGCCGGTCTGCTGATCAGCGATCATCGCCTGGACCAGTTGGAACCCACCGATGGGGGTTCCGCCCTGGGTGGCGGACGCGGCATACGCCACCGACTCGTCAAGGGCGCGTTGCGCCGTACCCACCGCCAGCGCTCCGATGTGCACCCGACCCCGGGCCAGGGAGGTCATCGCGGCGCGGTACCCGGCGTCATCGGCGCCACCGACCAGTGCCGAGCCGGGAACGCGGACATCGGTGAAGTAGACGTCCGCGGTCCAGGCGCCCTCCTGTCCCATCTTCCTGTCCTTGGCCCCTACTTCGACTCCGGGGGTGCCGGCAGGCACCAGGAAGACCGCGATGCCCGCCCCGGTTTCGTCGGCGGGCCGGGCCCGGGCGAACGCCACGAAGAGGTCCGCGATGGGAGCGTTGGTGATGAAGCGCTTCCCACCGTTGATCACCCAATCGTCGCCGTCGCGGACAGCCTTCGTGCGGAGTCCCGCTGGGTTGGAGCCCGCTCCCGGTTCGGTGAGCGCGAACGAAGCAACCACCTCACCCGAGGCGATGCGCTGCAGCCACTGAGCCTTCTGCTGATCGGTCCCGAAGTTCACGAGCACCTGCCCGGCGATGCCGTTGTTGGTGCCGAACATCGAACGCAGAGCCAGCGAGGTGTACCCGAGTTCCATGGCCAACTCGACGTCCTGGGTCAGATCGAGCCCCATGCCACCCCATTGCTGCGGGATCGCGTAGCCGAACAGCCCCATCTCCGCGACCTGCTTGCGTAAGTCGTCCGGGATCGCATCGGTGTCCATGATCTCCTGCTCGCGCGGGACCACCTTGGTACGGACGAAGTCCCGTGTCTGCGCAAGGATGTCGTTGAAGTCCTCGGGACTGACGTGAGTGTCGCTGGCCATGTACTCAATATTGGCTGCGCCATTGAAGATGTCCAATACTTAATCCGGCGCTCACTGTTGTCCTCTTAGGCAATAATGGACGCCATGGACCTCCAACACCTGCGGGCCTTTCTCGCAGTCGCCGAAGAACTGCACTTCGGTCGCGCCGCGGAGCGGCTCCACGTCGGTCAGCCGCCCCTGAGCAGGACGATCCAGCAGCTCGAGCGGGACCTGGGAACCCAACTCTTCGAACGGACCACCCGCTCGGTGCGGCTGACGTCCGCTGGTGAGGCGCTCCTTGCCCCGGCGCGGGACATCCTCGACGGATGCAGGATTGCCAGGGTAGCCGTCAAGGCCGCCGGTCAGGGCGAGATTGGGCGGGTTCGGGTGGGTTTCGCGGGTCCCTCCTCCCATGTGTTGATCGGAAGACTGGCTCGCATGGTCCGCCAGGAACAGCCCGGTATCGAACTCAGCCTGCGCAGCGTCACCTACGGGCACGAAGCCCTGGGCAATGTCCTGGAAGGATCGATGGACCTGGCGATCGTCCGGTGGAGTATGGCGCCTCCCGGCATCGCCTCGAGAGTGGTGCAGGAGGAGCACTACGTACTCGTGGTGCCTGATGGGCATCCGCTGGCCGGTCGCGAGATGGTCGGCATGGCGGACGTGCGCGACGAGCCGTTCGTCGCGTTGCCCGCCGACCCTGGGTCCAGCGTCCGCGACGCCTTCATCAAGGCCTGCTACGAGACCGGGTACGCGCCGAACATCGTGCAGGTAGCACCGGACTCCTGGACGGTCATGGCGCTGGTGGCGGCGGGCGTCGGCATCACCTTTTCGCTCGACACGGCGGTCGAACACATACCGAAGAACGGCATCAATGTCGTACCGCTCAAAGAAGGCGTGCCTGCCACCTACGCCCGGCTGGCGTGGCGGGAGCACGACAACAGCCCGGCGCTGCGAGAGGTACTCAAAGCCTCCGAGATTGCGCTACCGACTCCGGGACTTCACCGCCATTGATGCGCCTAGATCCGGGCGGCAGAGTGACCTGGGACATAACCGCCAGGTCGAAACGCCCAGCAGCGTGGAGCACCTGTGGCGCGAGCGACCAAGCTCACCGTGCGCACATTGCCGAGATGGCCTCCGCGCTCGCGCTGATCGAGGCACGGGCCCGTTATGGGACTCAGGCAGGCACCAAGGTGTGGCAGGCGTTCCGCTCGGCCGACGACCCGGAGTCGCCCACGACAGTCCACAATGACCTGTCAGTCTCGTTCGGCACGCCTGCGTTGATCGAGGCGACCACCACCGATCAGTCCGCCACCGGCATCCTGTCCAACGGCATCCTGCCGGAGGGCTATCTGGACACGCCCAACCGTGGTATTTCCAACGCGCTACTGGTGTCCGGAGCGCACAGCGCCGTTACCGCTCCTATCATGCAGTCGAAGCTGATCCTCAACTTCAACCTCGACGTAAACTACCGAACCCGGAGTGAGACGACAAGCTCAGCGGTCGCGCCGGGTTGGTGAGGGCGCAG
>JBOHER010000011.1:0-17896 GCA_050701115.1 Haloechinothrix sp.
CCCTTACCCCCACCTGAAGTGACTAGTCGGGCCGAAGTCGCGATCATTTTTGGCCGTCATGACCCCGAACGGTGAACGGTATGTACCAGTCGGTGAGTAGCGGCTCCTAGCGGTACCGATCCCACGGCTGGGCAGACCGGCCCGAACGCAGGTCGCCCAGCCGCCGGTAGAACTCCTTGCGCACCTCGGGGTTGCTGCGCAGGCTCGGCAGCACGCTGGTCACCAGCTTCAGCTCGCGCGCGGCACGCAGCACATCGAACCCGTCCCACGCCATCACGTCGAACCCGTAGGCATCGGCCAGTTCTTTGTGCAGCCGCTCCGGCTCGCCGAAGCGCAGCACCCCCAGTGCGACCGGCGTCAGGTCCCATTCCGGCGGCCCGACGCAGGACGAGTCGAAGTCACACAACACCGGACCCTTCGGCCCGACGAGCACATTGCCCAGGTGGGCGTCCCCGTGCAGCAACGCGGGCCGCAGCGGGAACTCGAGCTGGTTCAGCTGCTCGCTCACCCAGTCGCAGCGCCGCAGCAGGAACCGCCGATCACCCGCATCCAACTCCTCGGCGTCGGCCAGCCGAGCCCGCACGTCGGCCAGCGGCGACCAGGCAGGCAGGTCGGTCGGCACCGGCAGCCGGTGCACCCTGCGCAGCAGAGCGGCGAGTTCGCGCGGGGTGGATTTGCCGCCGGTCTCCTGCACCATCCGCCACACCGTCGCGAGATGCTCGCCCACCTCGAGCGGCTGCGCGACACCGGAGTACAGCCGCACCGCGGGCACGCCGTATCTGGCGAAATGCCGGGCCACGGTGACCACTTTGTAGGCGCGATGCCGCAGGGTCCGCGAACCGGTGATCCGCACGATGACCGGGGCGCCTGTCAGGGCGTAGACGGCATTGTTGGTGAACCGCAACAGCCGGGCGCCACTGTGGTCCAGCCCAAGCTCCGCGCAGAACCCGACCAGCGCGGCGTCCAGCTTCTCCCTGGTGAAGCGCGGCTCAACCAGCTGCACGAGGCTGGCCGGCTCAGGCCGCGTAGAACGCGTTGATCCGCTCGGACAGGTCGCGGGCGTCGGCGTTGTTGCTGCGCCGTTCCGCCTCGATCTTCATCGGGTTCATCCGGTCCCTGATCCGCGCCGACTTCAGGCCCTCGGCGCAGTCCAACGCGGCACGGCCCACCCGGGCACCTTGGTCGATGTCGCCATCCAGCAGATGGTTGGTGGCCAGCGCGCTCAGGTTGAACGTCTTGCTGCGCGCCATCTCATCGCCGTAGTCGTCGATCGCCCTGGTCAGAGCCGGAATCGCGTACTTGGTGTGGGCGACATCCGTGGTCTGGGCGAGCACCGTGTGCACAGTGCCGATCATGGCGTGCACGTCGGTCTGGTTGAAGAACCGCACCCAGGACTCCGCGCCGTCCAGGTCCGCACGGGCAAATTCGTCGCGGGTCCTGCCCAGCAGCTTCATCGCCTGCTTCTCGTTGTGCATCATCGCGTAGGCCCACGCCTCGTTCGCGCAGAGCACGGCGACCGCCAGCTCGGAGCCGGATTCCTGCGCGGCGATCTGGCCGAGCTGGAACAGCTTGAGCGCGTCGTCGGCGGCTTCCTGGTGCAGATACACCCGGCCCATGCGGTAGAGCACGTTGGCGACCAGCGGATAGCTCCCGCCTTCCTTGGCAAGCTCGAGCGCGTTGGCGAAGTACCCGCGCGCGGAGTCGATCAGGCCGGTGTCGAACGACGTCCAGCCCGCCACGTTGTGCAGGTCGGCGAGCGCGACGTAGAGCCGTGACTTCACCTGTTCGGTACCGCTGGCGCCGAGCATCTGCCTGCCCCAGGACAACTGGGCAACAACGGCGTCCCGGCAGAAGCCACCGCCGTACTGGTAATCGAGCGCTCGAAGCGCCCGCGTCGCGGCTTCCACCTGCCGAACGTCGGCCATGCCGATGCGTCCCGGTGCCGGCGTCATCGCCGGACTCGCGGCAGCCCACGACCCGGAGTCCGCGCCAAACACCGCTGCACCCATGGTGACCTGAGCGGCGTGCGCGAGGAACCTCCGTCGTTTCACCGACTCGTCCTCCTCGGCTTGCTGGTCGTCGGCGGCGCTGACGACCTGTACCAGGGTCGCCTCGTCATAGGCGAGCCCCATGTAGCCCCTCGGAATGCCGAGTCCGTCCGCGATCCGTGCGAGCACGTCATAGGCCATGACCTGACGACCCTTGAGGATCTCCGAGACTTCCGACTGCGACTGGCCGGTCATGGCGGCGATCTGGCGCTGGGAGATGCCGGTCGTACGCAGCATCCGGTACACCTCGCTGACCCGCCTGGCGGCGAGCGCTTCGCGCATCTCGTCGTCTTCCCAGGTGCCTGCGGCGATCGGATGACCCGGCTTGGTATCGCTGACGTCCATCCTCGGCCTCACTTGTCCGATGGGCTTCACAAGCAGCGTAAGCACACCCATTGAACCGCGCGAAACCCGAAAAGTGGAGGTTGATCGGCTCAAACGAACTCGATTTACCGCTTATCGGTGAACACGCGCCGGTCGCCGCTCACCTCTGCCGACGGGCTCCGTGAAGGCGCAACCTGAGTATTAGATCTCCGTGAGCGAGTCAACACAGTACGCAATCAACACAGTGCGCAATAACTGTGAGCCAGCACACGAGGAGCGCCAAGCCAGGCCGACGTACGACCAGTCGGTTCATCTCGACGATCAGGAGTGGAGTTGATCGCCAGTGGAGCTCGTTGACTCCATCGCAGCAGGACGCCTCGTGGCAGTGGCCAGTCCCGCACGTCCCACCGTGGCGCGGGCCCTGCACTCGGCCCCCGCTCGGAAGGATCCGCGAAACAACGAGCATCAGATGGTGCGGCAGGAGGTAAGCGGCCACACCGTCTGGCGTATCCAGTGCGGCGACATGATCAATCGGGATCGTTGCGTGACCGTGTTCGTCGACGCGGGCGAAGTCGTCGTCATGAGTCCCCCTGGAGAAACAGCACGACTGTCGACTGGCCAGGTCAGCCAGCTACGCGCAGCGCTCAATGAAGCAGCCAAGCTGGCTGAAAGGTGACGGTGAATTTTCAGTGGATCAGATCCTCGGGCAGGTTCTCCGCGATGCCGTGTGGGAACGACTGGACATGCTCTCCGATCTAGCCAATCGCGCGGATGCCGCCTCGTTGCTGTCGGTTGCTCGCACCGAGCTACCTCGACTGGCAGAGGCCTGGCGTGCAATGTTGCGCGCGCACGAGCCGGATGAGCGCGGAGACTGCCCCACATGTTCGACCAGGTGGCACCGCAGCAAGGCCCCGTGCTCCGTCTGGCAGGCGGCGCACGAGCACCTTGTCTCGGGTGGCCTGGCACCCGCGCAGACCCGGCGCGCGGTGCGTTCCCGCTCGGTGCCCAGTACCGGACGGCACGCGCTGCGCTCGACGATTCGAGTCGCCGGGGTCCGCGCGGGCTGAGGCGAAAGACCGGCGAGCATGGCTGACCCGAACCGCCCCCATCGGATTGACGCGATCGCTCGCCCGGCTGAGGAGGCTCGTACGTCCCCCGAGCGCTACGAGCCTCCTTGGTCAACCACAACCACAGAGCGTCGCTATCTCCCGCCCTCTGGTGGCCCCGAACTCCGTGGGCCGGTGCTGTGCCATCCCCCTCCCCCGACCGGCACCGGCCCGCGGACCCCGTTCGGTAAACAACCACACACCATCGCGGGCCCGGCACGCCGAGCGCAGCTCCTTGCGGGACACCCGCACCCGAGGTCAGGCCCATCCAGCACAGCCCGCGGACCCTCAACCACGGACACGTGTTCACCTAGTGACGAATAACTTCTTCCTCACGTTGCTCGTTGTACCTAGTCGAGGCCGGATTGAACACCTACGACAGCCTTGACGCCATAACCCATGGGCACAGGGGAATTTCTGTTGACACGAGGAGTTGAAGGTGTCCAACGTTCAGACGATCTCTAGAGTGAATACCGTGGCCGTTCACCCCGAGCTGACCCCCCTCCGCCGCCAGCCCGTGCAGCAGCGGAGCGCGAAGCGTGTCGCCCAGATGCTGGATTCGTGCGCAGCGCTCATCGACGAGCTCGGGTACGACGCGCTGACCACCACCCTGATCGCCAAGCGCGCGGAAGTGGCCGTCGGCTCGCTCTACCAGTTCTTCCCCGACAAGCGCGCCGTCGTGCAGGCGTTGACTCAGCGCAACTTCGAGCACTTCATGCAGCGAGTACAGGAGCGGCTCACCTCGATCGACACCACGCACTGGTGGGACATCGTCGACACCCTGCTTGACGTCTACCTGCAGATGCACCGGGAACTGCCCGGCTTCGCCAAGGTGCACTTCGGCGATGTGGTCGACGTCCACCTGCTCGACGAGCACCGGGACAACAACGCCGTGGTCGCCGATTCGCTCGCCACCTTGGTAAGCGGCCGTCTTGATGTGCCGCCCGAACAGATCGCCCTGCCGATCACGGTCGGCGTCGAGGCCGCCGATGCCCTGCTCAAGTTCGCGTTCAGGCGCAACCCAGACGGCGATCAGGCCATTGTCGACGAGACCAAAGACATGATCAAGGGGTATCTGGAGAGCCGCTTCGGCACCTGAGAGGGTCAGCCGAAGTTGATGCCCTCGCCACGGTAGGTGGGCACGGTCCGCTCGAGCCGATCACCGATCACAACGTGGTAGGCATTGAACCGCTCGGCCAACTCACCCGCCTTGGCGTGCCGCATCCACACCCGGTCGCCGACCCGCAGATGCTTGGCGCCAACGCCCTGCACCGGTGTCTGCACCTCGCCCGCGCCTTCCAGGCCGAGCAGTTTGAGGCCCTGGGGCAGGTACGGCGACGGCAGCCTGCTGGGAACAGCGGGCCCTGACGCCACATAGCCGCCTGCGAAGAGAGTGGCCAACTCGGGCGAGGGTTTGCGGACCACGGACAGCGCGAAGAGCACAGCGGGGCGAGGCCGGAACCGCGAATACGAGTCGAACAGGGTGGGGCCGATCAGCCCGGACCCCGCGCCGAGTTCGGTCACCGAGTCATCGGCCAGCGTGCTCTCGATGCTGCCGGTGCCGCCGCCGTTGACGAACTCCAGATCGGCGAACTCGCGAATAACGCGCACCGCATCGGATCGCCGCTGACGGAGCTCCTCACCGGACTTCCACTGCATCAGGCGCACGGACAACGCTCGCGCCGGGTTCGGCCCTGCGTCACCCACACCGGCGATCTGTCCCTCGTAGCCCATCAGGCCGACCAGCCGGAATCCCTTGCGTGCCAGCACGTTTCGCGCGAGTTCGGCCGCCTGCTCCGGAGTGAACACCGGCGAGCGACGGGTGCCCACATGTACTCCGGGAGCAGGCCGCCACGACACGTCGAGTTCGAGGCACACCCGGATCGCCGGGTCGCTGCCGAGGTCGTTGCCCGCTGCCTGTTCGACGAGGTCGAGCTGTTCAGAAGAATCGATCATCAGCGTGATTGCCGCCCGCGCCCTCTCCTCGGTCGCCAACCGGCGCAGCCCAGACTGATCGACCGAGGGGTACCCGACCAGCAGGTCGTCGCTGACGCCCTGGTCGAGCAGCCACAACGCCTCGGCGAGCGAGTAGCACAACACACCGGAAAAGCCCTCACGGGCGAGCGTGCGGTCCAGCAGGTATCGGCACCGGATGGACTTGCTGGCCAGCCGGATGGGCCTGCCAGCGGCCCGCCGCACCAACTGGTCGGCATTGGCGTCGAACACGTCCAGGTCGACGATCGCCAACGGGGTGTCCAGATCGCGGGTAGCCCGGTCATACACCTGGCGAAGTTGCTCGCCGTGCACGGTGAAGTCTTTGGTCGGGGTACCCACAGTCAGTACGGTACGCCCGAACGAGGGCGAAAGCGAAACATTTTCGCGTACTGTTGCGTAGCTGACAATTGAGCCGTCGCAGCTGGACCAACCGGGACAACTTCAGCCGAGCCGGACCTCGTCACAGAGCGCTGAGCGCCTCGGCGATCGGGGTGTCGCCGACGACGACCTCCACGGTGCGTCGGATGGTGCGCGGCTCATCGAGCACGGCCAGCAACACCGCGGCCACGTCCTGCCGGGAGATGTCCCCGCGGGCGACCTGCTCGGCCAGTCGCACCCGACCGGTGCCCGGATCGTCGGTCAGCCTGCCGGGTCGCAGGATCGTCCAGTCGAGGGAGCGTGCCCGCAGGTCGTCCTCGGCGGCGGCCTTGGCCTTCAGGTAGGCGGCGAATACCTCGCCCACCGACGGGTCATCGGCGCGCTCAAGGGCCATCGCACTGATCTGCACGAACCTGCGCACCCCGGCCCGCTCGGCCGCCTCTGCGAACAGCGCGGCCGCTGCCCGATCGACGGTGTCCTTGCGCGTGAGCCCGCTGCCGGGGCCCGCACCCGCCGCGAACACGGCCGCATCGGCGCCCGCGAGGGCACTCACGACGTCGTCCGGGTTGGCCTGCTCGAGATCGAGCACGGTGGCGCGTGCGCCGACCGCCGCCAGATCGTCGGCGTGGCCGGGATTGCGGATGATCCCGGTGACCTGATCTCCGCGGGTGGACAGCAGCCGGGACAACTGGAGTGCGATCTGTCCGTGGCCGCCCGCGATCACTACTCGCATGGATCGACCCTATCCCTGCCCGGTAGTAGAGAGCTGCCCGTTGCGGCCTACTTGGTGGTACTTGCAGACGCGCCCAAGTGCGGTTATACGGCAACCTCGGCGGTACTGAGCAGCTGCTCGTAGGCCAGTTCGTTGATCCAGCGGGAGATGGCGTCCACGGCGAGGATCACCCGATCCGGCGCGGCGGCTACATCGCGCTCGACCAGGGCGTTGTCCGGGACCTCGTCCACCGAGTCGTTCGCGGTGAGGATGGCGAGGCCGTACGCCCGTGCCCGGGGCAGGCAGTTGTTCACGTAGTCGTGCGACATCGCCACCGACCTCGGCAGCACCATCGCTGCCTGGTGATACCGGGCGAACGGCACCGCCCGGGCCAGCGCCGTGCGCCAGTGCCGCGCGACGGCGAGAACGCCCACGATCTCGACCGCGGAGCCCGGCGCGGAGGCCGCGAGCTCGGTCCAGGTCCAGGTGGCGACCGCGGTGCGGTCGGTAACCGGGCCGATGCCGGTGGCGATCCGTTCGGCGTGCACGTCGGTGCGCAACCTGACGACCAGGTGCACCTTCCGGCCGAGGATCAGCATCTCGGGTAGCACTATGCCGCCCCACCCAAGCTGGACCGCCGCCTCCTGCGCCAACCGCAGCGAGTCTGCGGGCAACGGACCGGGCGGAACTACCCGGCTCGGATGTGTGCTCGTGCCCTGCGAAGAGCCCGTCGCCGAGACACGCCCCGTGCGCCCTGGTGTTACCGCCACGAACTCAGCCTCCTCGAGAAAACCTGCCGTGCGCCGCTCGTGAAAAGTGGCACATACCCTGCCTACCAATCGGCTGCCCCTGCGTCGCCTGGTTGACGCGGTGCCTGCGATCGACGGCGCCCAGCGGTCGGTGACCGGTCGATAGGCGGTTAACTCACTTCAGTCCGGCGGTGCGGCCGGATAGGTGAGCTGCAGCGCGAACGACTCCATCGAACGGAGCAATCTATCTACGCAGAGCAATACTCAGCTGAACGTTCCGTCATCGGAGCGTCCCTCACCGGTGCGCGAGGTGAGCGAAAACCAGGACGTTGTTGCGGTAGGAATCGGCCATTTGGTCGAAGCTGCCGCCGCAGGTGATCAGCCGAAGTTCGGCCCGATCGGTCCACCCGTACACCTCGGCGGTCGGGAACTCCGTCTTGGCGACCTCACGGACACGGTCCACGACGAAACGCAGTACCGAGCCGTCTTCCCGGCGGATGAGGACGTCGGCGCCCACCGTGAGTTCGGCGAGCCGAAGGAAAACGCCCGGCTCACCACCGCCGTCGACGTGTCCCACGATCACGGCGGGACCAGGCTCACCGGGCGCGGGGCCCAGCGCATACCAGCCCGCGGTCTTCGACTCGGCAAGTGGCGGCACCTCCAGCGTGCCGTCCGCGTTGAGCCCGAGGCGAAGCAGTGGCGACTCCGCGCCGATGGCCGGTACCGATACCGACACCGGTTCCAGCCGAGCCGACACCGGGTCCGCTTCCGCCGGAGCGGCCGGGATCGGTACTGGCTGCGACACGGCAGCCGGAGCGGCCGCACAACCCACCGCGGCCAGCAGCAGGACGCAGGTGAGCAATGCCCGGACCAGGTCAGGGCGGGTGGGTCCCGCCGACGTGACCGTGCGAACACCGACAACCCGCCCGCCGACATGTCGCCATCGTGGCGCGATGACCCGGATCGGCCCCTGCATCGCCAGCCAGATGATCAACCAGGTGGAGCCGAAATGCAGCACGTAGGCGAGCCGATTCGGCGGCATCAGGCCCGACGCGCACAGCACCGGCACGGCGGCGAACCCCTCGGGCAGCCCAGCGAGCAGGGCGAACACGCTCGGCCAGTCCCTGTCCCAGCGCAGCTGCTGCACGGCGTGATACAGCAACTCCCAGCCCATGCCGAGCGCGGCGATGACGGCCAGCGTCAGCAGCGCGGCACGGTAGTTTGCCGCGCCGGGGAGCAGTGGGACCACCAGCACCGTCCACGGAACACCGACCAGGACGAGCAGCGCGACCCGGGATTCCAGACGTCCGCACAGGGTCGGGGTCATGGCGGTGCGTTCCGCATCCAACGCCACCATGCACGAAGTGACCGGGTCGTCAGCAAGGCGCGCCCACAGCCCTGTGCGGCAAGGGAATCAGCGATCGCGAGGGCGGCATACTGCAGGCCGGCGAACGAATCGACCGGGGCAAGATACCCGCCTGCTGCCGCCACCCCGGACACATACAGCCCAGCGGCACCGCCTGCCATGCCGGTAAGTTGAAAGTCAGGCGCCACGTCGAGACCCCCCAACGAATTCCGGCACGCCGCTGACCGCGTCAGCAGGTCGGCAAGCAGCGGATGGTGACCGGCGTCGGGGTCAAGGCCGGTCGCGTCGATGACGAAGTCCACCTCGAGCGTCAGCGGCTTGCCGTGCCGAGGGCGGACCCGGACCGCGATCCCCGTTTCTTGCGGCCGCAGCCGCGTCACCTGGCCGACGACCGCCTGGTACCAGCCGCGCTCACGCCCGGTCCGCAGTTGCCGGGCCCACTGCCTGCGATACGGAGTGGTCGTTCCGCCCATCGAGCTGATCAGTTCGGCCCGCTCGGCGGCGGGCAGTCGACGGGTCCGGTCCCGTAGCTGGCCACCGAAGGCAGCCTTCGGGAAGTTGAACGGCTGGTAGTTGAATCCACACCCGCCCTTCCCGCGGAAGGCAGAACGGCCCGAACCGCCATCGGGGTAGTGCCGGAAGACCTGCCAGATCCGCACGTCCTGCCCCGATTCCGCACGGTCGTCGATCAGGCGTTGCAGTACCCGCGACGCCGCGATCCCCGCGCCCCGGACCAGCACCGAGCCGCCCCGGGCAGCCAAGGTGCGATAGCAATGCTCGTGCGGCTCGTACGCGTGCACCAGATGGCCCTTGTCAGGCGCGACCGCGCGGAACTCCGGCGAGGCGTCGCCGTGCCGTAGCCCGGCATAGCCCAAGCCAAGATGCGCGAACCGGCAGCGCAGCGCGAGCAGGCGGGAGCCATCCCCGGACGGCCGGACCAGCACGAAGTAACCGCCCCCAGCCCTGCGCCGTACCGCGACCGCGATGCCGTCGACCAGCATGTCGGCCCAGCCGATGCGCGCGGCCTCCCGCTCCAGTCCGGTGCGCACGAGCGCCGGACTCGGGGTGTAGAACTCGGCGAACACCGGTTCGGCGAGTACCCGCAGCAGCGGAGCCAGCGCCGCCCGGCCGCGCTTGCGCTCCCGCCATGCCTGTTCCATCGCGTAGCTGGGGAAGCCCCACACGTTATCGATGCGCGCCGACGAATCCGAGCGCAACGGGTCGTCGTCGCGCAGGCCGGACACGGCACACAACCGGAGGAACCGCTCGCCCGGCAGGCGCTCAGGGGATACCACCCGGATCCGGTCCGCAGGCATGCCGGTGACCCGCAGCAGGTCCACCAGGGCGAAGGAGCCCAGTCCCCCGCCGACGCTGACCACTTCGGCGTCGATCACCCGTACCCCACGCTCGGCCAGCAGGCCCTCGGTGAGCACGGTGACGTCGATGAGCCTGTGCTCGGCGAGTTTCGTCGGCATACTCAGCGCACCACCTGGGTTGGTCCTCCTGCGGCGATCTCTTCGAGCGGCCGGGCCCGGGTCTCCACCGCGACCAGATGGAGCAACCCGGCGCCGAGCAGCATCGGAACGGCCGCGAGCGCGGCCGATGAGGCCAGGCCCGGCGGGGCGACGCCGGTGACCGCCATGCCGAGCGCGAGCACCCCACCAAGCTTGCCCGCGCCCGCCGTCAGCGCGGCGCCCCTGGCCCGCACCGCGGTCGGATACACCTCCGCCGAGTAAGGCGCCAGCACCGCGTTCACCGCCCACGACCCCACCAGCAGCACGACGACCAGCGGCAGCAACGTCGATGAGCGCGCCAGTTCCGTACCGGACGTCCAGAAAACCACCAGCGTCCCGCCGGTCAGGGTGGTGGCGGCGATCGTGGTCCGGCGAGTGCTCCACCGCCCGTACAGATGGGCGACGAGGACCGCACCGAGCACCGCGAACAGCGCCGCCCCGGCCAGCAGCTCGGTGACGTCCTGGGTGGCCTGCCCCAGCGCCCCTACCGTGGTCGGCAGCCAGACGAGGAACCCGAAGTTGACCAGCCCCCAGGCCAGCCCGCAGAACACCAGCGCGCCGGTGATCCGCCCGAGGGATCCCCGCAGCACCGAACTGAAGGATCCGAGGGAGGCCGGTGGCGCGGCAGCCGTCTCGGGGACCAGCACCATGCCGAAGCGCGTGAGCACCCGTTGCGCTTCGGCGACCCGGCCGTGTAGCAGCAGGTAGCGGGGAGACTCGGGAATGTATCGGCTGACCGCGAGCAGCACCAGGCCGGTGGGCAGGCCGGCCAGCCAGAGGATCCGCCAGCCGAACACCGGCATCAGCAGGGTCGCCGTCCAACTGGAAATGAGGAAGCCGAGCGCGGTCCCCAGTCCGGAGACCAGCACCATCACCTGTCCTCGTCGGCCGGCGGGAATCATCTCGGCGAGCAGGGTGTAGGCGGCTGGCAGCATCCCGCCCGCACCGAGCCCCATCAGAAAACACATCAGGATGTTCCCGCCGAAGCTCGGCATGACGCCGCAGACCGAGGTGGCGACAAACAGCAGCGCTGCGACCAGAATCGAGGAGCGGCGCCCGATGCGGTCACCGAGGTATCCCCAGGCGAAGGAACCGATCGCGGTGCCCAGGATCCCGGCGAACGGTAGCCATGCCACCGGCTCCGCTCCCGGAACGAGTTGGGCGAGCGAGGACAGTCCGTACTCGGCGGCCACCGCGGGCAGGATGAAGGTGAACGTGAACGGCTTCTGGGTGTCCACCGCGATGGCGAAGATCAGACCCGCGATCAGCACGCGATGCGCCGGGAGCAGGGTGCTCTCGTCCACGGCGGCGACCCGATGCACCTGTGCGGCACCGTGAGGGTCGGACCGGGGCCGGAGGACGCCGGCGAATCCCAGCGCCATGCCACCCACGAGCAGCATCATGCCGATCGCCATCGGCAGGTCGATCGCCATCCCGCGCATCCGGTAGTGCATGTCGGCCGCGCTGCCGAACATCGGCAGATGCAGCAGCACACCGGCCACCACCAGCAGGGAGCCGAGGAGGAACGTTCTGCGGCGACCAAGAATGGTCGGGGCCTGCACGACCAAGACGTGCCTTTCCGTTGAGTACGGCAGAAGGGCGACTGTGGTGTGGCCGGGGCACGACCACACCACAGCCCTTTCTCATCAGCTGCGACGGACCGCCGTGCGTCGCGTCGCCACCGTCAGGAACGCCGCTACCCCGAGCAGCAGGCCGATTCCCAGCGCGACGAGGCCGGTGGGCTCGGCGGTATGGCCGCCTGCCCCTGCCTCGACCGAGCCCACGGGAATCGGAAAGCCGCCCGAAGAGCCGACGGTGACCGAGCCGGCGGGAGAACCGCTGGACCCGTCTCCGGTGGCTGCCGAGCCGGCGCCGGAGCCGGGCGCGGGCTCGGTCCCGGCCGTTCCGGTGACGAACAGCGTCCCGGTGGCCTCCGCCGGGTCACCACTGGCTGTGGTGGCCGTGACGGTGACCGGAGCCGAGGAGGCTCCCTCCGTCGGCGCGAAAGAACCCCGGCACGCGGTCGACTCGCCCACGGCGAGGCTGTCCGCGGCACAGGTCATCGGACCGCCGGGACCCGATGCCCGCAGCGAGCTCAGGTTGGTCGACCCGGTATTGGTCACCGGCACCACGACCGTGGCTTGCTCGCCTGCCGGGACCTTCGCGCTGCCGGGCGCCCCGGCCGACTGCCCCTCGACCGCGGGCGTGCCCACGGTCAGATCGCAGTCGCATCCCTCGTCGCTGTCCACTACCGGAGGGGGTTCCGGCTTGGGCGCGGAATCATCACACGGACAGTCCTCGGCCTGCACCGGCTCGCCGGATCCCTCCGAGGTGATCGTCACCGAACCCTGTGCCGCATCGGCGTCATTGGTCTCCGCCGGAGCGGAGCCCGCCTCGGTACCGGACAGCACCGAGGTCACCGGCCCGGGCAGCTCGACATCGGTCGCCTCCTCGGCGTGGCCGACACCCACGCCCGAAATCAGCAAGGCGCAGGCCACCAGACCGGTCTGCAGTGATCGTCGAATCCAGGTACGCATGGGAGAACCTTTCGCTTCTCGATCAGCCGACCAGCTGGGAGAGCTCACCCAGCTGCTCGCCGTCGATGGAGTTCTCTCGTGCGCACGAGCAGGAAACACCGACGTAGTTGACCTTGCAGCCGGTGCTGGACTGCTCGCCGTTCTCACCGATCGCGGTGAAGTTGACGGTCAGCGTGTTCTCACCCGGCTGCGCGGTCGTGGTGAGCGTGCAGGTCGCGGTGTCACCCGGCTGCAGCGGATCCGGACTGCAGGTCAGCTCGCCGAGCGAGGTGTCCCCGCCGAGTCCGGTGACCGGGACTTCGCCGTCGTTGGTCACCGGGATGGAGATGGTGATCTCGCTTCCTGCGGGCACCTCCGGGCCGGGGCCCGACCCGGCGGCCGTTCCGTTCACTGTCGGCGCGCCGACGGTGATCGACACCACGCCGTCGGAGTCCGTGCCCGGAGCACCGGATGCCGTGTCACCCGGCATCACACCGGCGTTCCACCGCAGGTCACGCTGATAACGGCTCAGCGTGATTCGGTCGGTCCGGCCGGTCTCCTCGTCCGCGTGCGACGTGGTTCCGTGCACCGTTCCCGGCGCGTGCTGCGTGGTGAAGCTCGTACCCGCAGGCAGCGATCCCTCGTCGAAGGTGAGGAAGTAGCTGGACGGATCCGACCGCGGCTCCAGGTCGTCGAACAGGTATCGGCCGTCGTCGCCGGTGGTCTGCGTGCCGTAGTCGTTGTCGTTGGCGTCGGTCAGCGTGACGTCGACACCCTCTACCACCGGTTCGCCCTGGTCGAAGGCTCCGTTGCGGTTCTCGTCGGACCAGACCACTCCGCCGAGCGCGGTGTCGCGCTCGGACGTGGCCACCATCGGGTTGAGGATCGTCTCGACCAGGAACTTGGCGTTGTCGGCCTGCCAGTCGACCGGGATGCGGAACACCCGGCCGGGGTCGGCGAGCAGGTCGGTGGCGTTGCCGAGCTGTCCGGCGGTGATGGTCTGCACGTTGTACGCCGGGTCGTCCAGCAACATCATCGGATCGGTCACCGTGTTCATCACGAACATGACAGCGAAGTTGCCCGCTTCGCCGGCCGTGCCGTCCTTGAGGTAGACGAGCATGTTTCTGGGGTCGGTGCTGGGAATGGACTCCTTGCCGAACATGTATCCGACGAACTGCCCGGACTCCAGGTCAGCGACGGCGAAGGCGCCGCTGCCCTTGTCGAGCAGATCGTCCATCGGATCGGTGTTCATCACCTCGGCAGCCGCGTCCAGCAGCGGGGCGGCACCCTGCCCGAGCTGATTGGTCAGCGGGCAGAAGTCCTGCTGACGACCGGAGAGCAGACCACCCATGGCCGCTGCCTGGTCGTCGCCGACCTGGCAGATGGTGACCGGTGCCGGGCCATCACCCGGGGTCGCCGTCATGGAGATGTTGTCGAAGTCGAGGTTGCCCCAGCTGAGGGCCGTCTCTGCGTGCACGACGTCGACCATGATGGAGATCCGGTAGTCCTTGCCGTAGACCAGCTTGGAACCGTCGAAGCCGGTTTCCACGCTCTGCCACTGGTTGAGCGGGAAGGTCGCCTCCGGTCCGTGTGCGGTGGTCACCACGCGGCCCGCGTCATCCAGGATCTGGATGTTGAAGGTCGAGTGGCCCTCACCGAAGAGCACCTCGGTCTGCCGGTGGTCGAAGTTGAGCTTCCAGCTCTCCGCGCTGGCGGTGAGGTAAGTGAACTTCGGCGACACCCACCGGGCGACGCCGTTGTTCGGCGTGCACGGCGCGACGCCGAACGAGGTGCCGTTGACCCGGAGGAAGGCGTCGTCCGGGCCATCCTGGCCGCCGGTCTCGTGCGCGAAGTTCCAGTTCACGCACGTGACACCGCGGACGAAGCAGTTCGGCGAGTACTCCTGGTAGGCCGACCAGCCGCCGGTCGAACCGTTGAAGTTCCTGGCCGCAGGGTCAGCGAGGTACACGTGGCCGCCGTCGGGCAGCGCCTGTCCCGGAGTGGCGTCATCGCTGAGGGTGCCGAAGTAGGTCGGACCGTCCGGGGTGCTCGCCGGGCTACCAGGCGTCCACACGTTCTCGTCGGTGCTGCCGTCGATGGTGGGCAACGACATGGTCGAACTGTCCGGCAGGCTCGGCAGCATCCCGTCGGCGGGCTGGGCCGCGGCTGAGCTCATCATCCCGACCGCGGTGATCAGACCGATGAAAGCACCGGCAACGGCTCTCACCGAGGTCGTCAATGCCCGACCGGAACGGCGGTTCTTGGGCGGCTGGATGGGTGCGGTGATTTCCTCCGCACGGGTATCGCCGGGTTCGGGTGGCAGCCCCATCGGGCGCCATCCAGTAGGGGCGTCGGCGCGATGACGGCCGCCCCGTTGGGAAATAGTCATGGGATTGCTCCGTATTCTGTGCAGCGCAGGCAGGAATGAAGATTCCGGCCTGCGGTTGGCGTGGTGGTCCGAGGGTTGTCTGCGAACAGCCTTGCGATGCCTGCCGTTGATCGAGGTCGGCGGCGGGACGGCTCAGTCCGGGGAGACCGGCGGATCGGCGGCCAGCAGGTGAATGGCCGACAGCCGCCCGGGGGGCGCGACGTCGGCAAGGAACAGGTCGCCGTAAGACGGCTCGGTGGTCAGCGTCGCGCTCAGCATGGATCCGCCACCGGAGGGCGCCGAGGCGGAATTCGTGCCTGCCGGGGGTACCAGTGGACCAGCGGGGAAATCAGGGGCGGAGGGCCCGTGGCCGACCCAGGAGAGCGCATCGTCAGCCTGCTGCGGCACGGGACGGCCACCCCATGCTGGGGCGTCGGACGGAGACCTGCGGTGTTGCGCACCCTGAGAAGTCACCACATCCTCGCTGGTGACAGGGTGGATAGCGGCGGGATACACGGCGGTCAACTTCGATTCCACCGTGCGGGGTGCGATGGTCGTCAGCACCTCGATGGACGTGTCCACAGCGACGTCGACCTGATCGACGAGGCTCGGCGCGGCCGCATGCTCCACCGAGGTGGACTGCCGCGTCGGCGCGGTGATCCGGCGAGCCGGATCCGCGAGATCTTCGGCCGCGACGCAGGTCGGGTGCGGGTTCAGAGCCCCGGCCATCGACAGCTCCCCCAGCAGCCTTGCGCTCAAGGAGCAGGATTTGCCGATCCGGCCGGTTTCCTGGGACGCATCGGCTTCGGACCGGCCGGCGACGCCGGCCACGATCACGCCGAGAATGACGAAGGCGGCAAGCAGGGTAAGGCGCAGCAGGGCGAGCTGAAGGTTATTCCGCCACCCGGGCAGCCCCGGTCGGAACTCCGTATCCGCTCGCCGATCCACCATTCTTCACGGCCTCGATCTGCGTTCCCCAAATATCTGACGATCCGCACGCTAGTAGTCGTCGGGAATTCGGCAAGCGACACGCGCGTCCATGAATACCGAACAAACGAAAAGCGACCGCCGACTTCGATTCATCCGAATTAACCAGTGCGTGACCCGGATGGATGATTATTGGCGGCCTACCAAGGCTGCCGTACTAGATCGCCTTCCACCCGGCTAGGCGAACCCTCACTCGCCGGCGCAAACGATGACGATCCAGGTCGAGCACGGTACGTCACCGATCACAGCGCCCGAACACGCCGATAACCACCCACATGGACTAACCCCGGAAGTGGCGTACCTAACGAACTGAGCCGCATGCAGGTTCCCAACCGCACTCGCGTTCTAGGGTGAGCGGGACCGCGACCTAACCCGCGCCGACTCGTTAATCGAATGCGGGGCCAGACCACGGAGGTTCTCAGTGCGCTCACCGAAGGACTTCTTCGCACCGCTCGCCCTCGGCGCTCCCAATCCGGTCAGAGAAATCCCGTTCCGGCCCTCGCGAATGATCCACTTCTTCGATCCGAGCAACGAGAAGATGCGAACCAAGGTGCCAACCATCGCCGCGCGGGTCGACGTGCTGCTGGGCAACCTCGAGGACGCGGTGTCGGCGGATAGCAAGGAAGCCGCCCGTTACGGCCTGGTCGAGGTCGCCAAGGCGACCGATTTCGGTGAGACGCAACTGTGGACGCGGGTGAACAGCCTGGACTCGCCGTGGGTGCTGGACGACCTCATCACGCTGGTCACCGAGATCGGCGACAAGCTCGACGTGATCATGGTGCCGAAGGTCGAGGGCGCCCAGGACATCCACTACGTCGACCGCCTGCTGGCCCAACTGGAGGCCCGCGCAGGCCTCACGACGCCGCTGCTGGTGCACGCCATCCTGGAGACCGCGAGCGGGGTGGCCAACGTCGAAGACATCGCAGGCGCCAGCCCGCGCATGCAGGGCATCTCGCTCGGTCCAGCCGACCTTGCCGCCAGCCGCCGGATGAAGACAACCCGGGTCGGCGGCGGCCACCCCGGCTACCTGGTGCGCACCGACCCGGTGAGCGAGGACCTCACCGAAGGCCGCACCACCTTCCAGCAGGACCTGTGGCACTACACGGTGGCGCGCATGGTGGACGCCTGCGCGGCGAACGGGATCCTGCCCTACTACGGGCCGTTCGGCGACATCCGCGATGTGGTCGGCTGCGAGGACCAGTTCCGCAACGCCTTCCTGCTGGGCTGTGTCGGCGCATGGAGCCTGCACCCGGTGCAGATCGACATCGCCAAGAAGGTGTTCTCCCCGGAGGCGTCCGAGGTCGCTTGGGCGCGGCGCGTCATCGCCGCCATGGGCGACGGCACCGGCGCGGTGATGATCGACGGCAAGATGCAGGACGACGCGACCTACGAGCAGTGCAAGGTGGTGGCCGAACTGGCCGACGCGCTCGCTGCCCGTGACCCTGAGTTGGCAGACGCCTACGACACAGCTACCAAGAAAGCGATGGCCGATGACTGACCAGACCCTGCGCCCCCGGCGGTCGGTGCTCTATATGCCCGGCGCGAACGAGCGGGCGCTGGAGAAGGCCAAGACGCTGGACGCAGACGCGCTGATCCTCGACCTCGAGGACGCGGTGGCTCCCGATGCGAAGGATGCCGCTCGGGAGCGGGTATGCGCGGCGGTCACCGCGGGTGAGTACGGCAACCGTGAGCTGACCATCCGACTCAACGGGCTGGACACCGAGTGGCACGACGCCGACCTGCGCGCGGCCGCGAAGGCCGGGCCGGCCGCCATCGTCGTGCCGAAGGTGAACTCGCCGGCCGAGGTGCACGCGATCGAGCGCGCGCTGGAGT
>JBOHER010000012.1:0-2508 GCA_050701115.1 Haloechinothrix sp.
GCCCGACCGGAGACCACAGTAGACAAGCTGGAACAGGCCAGCGGGCCGCGCCTGCCCAGACACCACGCCAAGATCAACAACGACGACGCGGATCACTGCACTGGCTGCTCCACGGATCCAGGCTAAGGGTGTACTCGTCGATGTCCGGGCGGCCCTGCTCCTTCCAGCGGACGCCGTGCGTCAGGCAGAACGGCAGGTCCGCATGGACCCACAAGTCGCAGTAGGAGATCCGGCACGTTGCCGGCGGATCAGCCTCCACCACCGGCGGCAGCCCGGCCGCCCACCGGTCCAGGTCAGGCTGCCCGGACCGCGTCCAGGCGTAATGGTGCCGGGTGCACAGCCCCCGTTCCTTGCGCCCGCGGCGACAGCCGGGAACCCGACATGGCGCCAACGGCTGGTGGCCCTTCATCCGCGGGTCGGTGGTCGCGATGAAGTCGCCCAGCTCGGGCTTTCCCTCGCGCCGCCACCGACTGTCGTGGCCGAAGCACAGTCCTCGGATGCGCCCGGTGCGCCCGCATCCGGCGACCCGGCACGGTTTTCCTCCCAGGACAGGATCGTCCGGGCCGAAGGCGAGCACCTCCGCCCTGAACTCCGGCCGGACCGCGGCCATCAGCTTCTCCAGCAGCCCGGGATGCGTCACGCTCCCCAACGCCGCTCCGGACGCGTCGGTCACCAGCCCACCTCCCGCCCGGTGAACCAGCCGGCCTTCTCCAGCTCCCGCCGGGCATCCTCGGCCGTCAGGTGCCCGTAGACGGACAACGTCGTGGTCACCGAGGAATGACCAAGTAGCTTGGATACGACCTCGATCGGAACGCCGTCGCGCAGCATCCTGGTCGCCGCCGAATGCCGACACCAGTGCGGGTCGAACGCGATCCCCGTGCGGCGCCGCAGCCGCCGGACCAGGTCATAGACCGCTGGATAGGACAACGCCCGTCCTCGGGGCTCGGCGAAGAGGTTCACGAACACGTAATCCGAGTCGAGGTCTGCGTACTCGCAGTGCAGGTAGTCGCCCCACAACCGGATCAGCTCCGCCGACACCGGGATGGTGCGCTGCTCGCGCGACTTGGATCGCGCGCCGTTGTCGTTGATCCTCGGCACGATCGTCACCTCGCGCTCAGCCGCGGCGATGTCGGCGTGCCGCAGTCCTAACGCCTCGCCGATCCGAACACCGCTGTCCCACAACAAAGCCAGCAGAAAGCGATCCCGCAGCCGATCGCATGCGTCCATAATGGACTGCATCTCGGCCACCGTCAGGACGCGGGGAAGCTTCCTCTCCGCCCGCACCGAGATAGCCCGCCGGGGCTGGGGCTTGCCCTTGCTGATGTGGTGCAGGAGCGGCTTCCACCCACCCCGACGGCCCGGCAACTGCCAGGTGGTCAGCAACTCGCCGACATCCACCCCGTTCCGCGCTTGATGGGAGTAAAACGCCGCCAACGCCGACAGCTTCCGGTTGACCGTGGACGCCGCCACGTGCGGCTGGACCGACGGCAACACGGCCACCTGGCCGTCGCGGCCGGCCGGCGGCAGGCGCAGCCACGCGACGAACTCGCCGATGTCCTCCAGCCGCATCTCCCGCCAGTCCAACCCCCGCTGCCGCAGGAAGACCCAGAAGTCCTTCAGATCATGTGCGTACGCCTTGATGGTGTTCGGGGACCGCTCGATGTCGGTCAGATACGCCAGATACCGCTCAATCGGCTCGATCGGGACGTCGTCCTCGCCCAAGACGGTCCACGACAGAACCCGGGACGCGGGCATCTCCACGCGCTGCACGTGCACAGCTCCTCCAACGTGATCAACGTGCTGGACGAGCCGGAGATAACCACGTCCACCACGCCAATCACACCGCCCCAGAACCCCGTGGCGCACATGGAAGACACGCGTTCAGAGGCTCAAGATAACCGTGGCGATGCCGCAGGGGTAGAGCTGGGCGCCTCACCCGTCGATCGACTTCGTGTGAACGTGGGAACCGTCCGGCGCCGCCCTCGCCCTGTGCGGCCAGCGTGGGGAAGGGCAGGCGCGTCGTCTGCTGATGGCGTCGGGCGGGGCGGAGGCTCCGTAGTAGTCCGCGGCCGGGAAAGCCGGCCACATGGCCAAGGGAGCCAGCAAGTCGGCAGCGGAAGGACTGGAATGCCGAAGGGACGCTGGTGAATACCGACGCGCCGCCGACCGCGGCATGGCCCCAGTTGGGGCAGGCCGAGCGGCGGGTACTGGAGATCCAGACCAAGCTGCACCGTTGGGCGAACGACGATCCTCATCGTCGGTTAGACGATGTTTTCAACCTTGTCGCCGATCCCGGGTTCTTGCTGATGGCCTGGGAACGGGTGGCGGGCAACAAGGGCGCACGCTCGGCCGGAGTCGACGGGATGACCGCCGTCTTCGTCCGGGGTGACTGGATAGGTAGTCGGGCGGCTCCGGTGTCTGTTGTGGACGCTGGTAGGTTGACTGGTCGTGTCCGCTGGGTCGTCGTTGCCGTCGTATGACGACGTGGTTGCGCGCAACGCGGAGTTG
>JBOHER010000013.1:0-9349 GCA_050701115.1 Haloechinothrix sp.
TGGTGGGTGGGGCGACGGGTGGGCGAACACCTCGACCGAACCGTGCACCGCGGAGGGATCCCGAGGTGCCGCGGTGCTCTCGGCGGCATCGAGCAGCGATCGTGCCGCCTGCTTGGCCGCCTCGACGTCGGGCTGATCGAACGGGTTGATCTCCAGCAGCCTGCCCGCGATCGCCGTGGCGTACTCCCAGAGCAGGAACTGCGCACCCAGCGGGCCGTCCGTGACTATCTGGGCTCCGTCCACAGTGGATCCGATGGCAACCGTGGTCGCATCTGGGCCGGCATTGCCGAACCCGGGGGCGCCTGGGCCCTCCACGACCACCGGCAGCAGGCCGGTCTGCTGTTTGCCGGTGGATTCGGCGACCAGTTGCTCGATCCAGTCCCCGAGGCCGGGGAGTCCCGACTCCGCGTCGGCCAGCACCACCTTCTCGGCGCCCGCCGCGTGCGCCGCGCCCAGCGCGGCACCCAGCAGCACCGCCGGGTTGTCGGCGGAGTCGGCCGAAAACTCGGCCGCGGAACCGGCGGATTGGTCGAGTAGACGAGCGATATCCGCTCCGGCCAGCCCGGCCGGGACGAGGCCGAACGCGGTCAGCGCCGAATAGCGGCCACCCACCTGAGGGTCTGCGAGAAAGACCTTGCGATAGCCCTCCCGCTCCGCCAGTTCGGCGAATGGTGAGCCAGGGTCGGTCACTATCACCATGCGGCTTGCCGGATCGATGCCTTCCTTGGCGAACGCTTCGGCGAAGATCCTCCGCTGGCTGTCCGTCTCGACCGTCCCACCGGACTTCGATGACACCACGAGCACGGTGCGGGCGAGGTCGCCTGCCATGGCATCCGCCACCTGACCGGGGTCGGTGGTGTCCAGGACGGTCAGTGCGACGCCTTCGGCGTTGGTGATGACCTCGGGCGCCAACGACGAACCGCCCATTCCGGCGAGCACTACCCGGTCGATGCCCTCGCTACGCAGTTCCGCGCGCAGGGTGGCGATCTCCCCGATCAGTGGCCGGGAGGTCTGGTGCAGGGTGGTCCAGGACAGCCGAACGGATGCTTCCGGCTCGGCTTGGGCGCCCCACAGCGTGGGGTCCTGGGCGGTCAGCTTGCCAGGGATCCGCTCGGCGATCAGCTGCTGGACCAACGGACGTGCCGCGGCCTCCAGCTCGGGATCGATGATCTTGAGTGTGACGCCGTTTCCCACAGCTCCGGTCAGCTCCTCGGTGTCTTGTCCAGTTGGCCACGCACGGTGTCCAGCAACTCGTCCCAAGACTTGTCGAACTTGTCCACGCCCTCGTGCTCCAATACGACGAACACGTCGGCGACGTCGATGCCTGCGGATTCGAGCCGGTCGAACACCTCACGGGCCTCGGCCGCCATGCCGGTGACCGTGTCGCCGGTGATCTCCGCGTGGTCGGCCACCGCGTGCAGGGTCTTCTCCGGCACCGTGTTCACGGTGTTCCGGACGACCAGCTGATCAACGTACCGAGTGTCCGAATAGGACGGATCCTTGACGCCGGTGGAAGCCCACAGCGGGCGCTGCGGACGGGCTCCCGCGTCGGCGAGTCGCCGCCATCGCTCGGAGTCGAACAGTTCCTCGTAGGTCGCGTAGGCCAGCCGCGCATTGGCGATGGCCGCCAGGCCCCGCAGCCGCATCGCCGCTTCGGTCCCCAGCGCGTCGATGCGCTTGTCCACCTCGGTGTCCACTCGGGACACGAAGAACGAGGCGACGGAGTGAATGCCTGCCAGATCATGGCCGTTGGCCTTGGCTTGTTCGAGGCCGGTCATGAACGCGTCGATCACTTCCCGGTACCGGTCGGTGGAGAAGATCAGGGTGACGTTCACGCTGACGCCCTCGGCCAATGTCCTGGTGATCGCGGGCAGGCCCTGCGCGGTCGCGGGGATCTTCACCAGCAGGTTGGGGCGGTCCACCGTCTTCCACAGCTCAAGCGCCTCGGCCACCGTCTTGTCGGCGTCGCGGGCCAGTCCCGGGTCGACCTCGATGGACACCCGCCCGTCAACGCCTCCGGTCGCCTCATGCGTCTGTCGGAACAGATCGCAGGCATCGCGGACATCGGTGGTGGTGAGCTCCCGCACCGCCTGGTGCAGCTCCGCCCCGCGCGCGGCCAGCGCCCGCACCTGCTCGTCATAGGCCGCCCCGTCGGCAAGGGCGGCCGCGAAGATGGTCGGGTTGGTGGTCACCCCGACGACGTGCTTGTCACTGATCAACTCGGCGAGGTTGCCCGAGGTGAGCCTTTCGCGGGACAGGTCGTCGAGCCAGAGGGACACGCCCTCGTCGGCGAGTTCGGCCAGACGGTCGGTCGTGGTCATGCCTTCGTCACCCCTTGGTTGTCGGTGTGTGCACGTGTTCACTTGTTCGCGGCGCTCCCGCTTACTTGGCCGCCTTCTCGATGGAGCGACGGGCGGCGTCGGTCACGGCCTCCTCGGTGATGCCGAACTCGCGGAACAGCGTCGCGAAGTCCGCCGAAGCACCGAAGTGCTCGATCGACACGATCTCACCCACATCGCCGACGAACCGGTGCCAGGGCTGGGCGATGCCCGCCTCGACGGCGACACGCGCCTTGAGTTCGGGCGGTATGACCGAGTTCCGGTACGCCTCGTCCTGCGCGTCGAACCACTCGACGCACGGCATGGACACCACGCGGGTGGGCACGCCGTCGGCCTGTAGGGTCTCGCGTGCGGCAACGGCCAGTTGGACCTCGGAGCCGGTGCCGATCAGCACGACCTGGGGTGTGCCGCCGTCGGCCTCGGCGAGCACGTAACCGCCCCTGGCGACGCCGTCGGAGTCGGTGCCATCGAGCACCGGAACGTTCTGGCGGGTCAGCGCGAGCCCGGTCGGCGCGTCGTTGATCTCCAGCGCCCGCTTCCACACCGCTGCCGTCTCGTTGGCGTCGGCCGGCCTGGCCACGTTGAGGCCGGGAATGGCACGCAGCGAGGCGAGATGCTCGATCGGCTGGTGGGTCGGGCCGTCCTCGCCGAGGCCGATCGAGTCGTGCGTCCAGACGTAGAGCACCGGCGCCTTCATCAGCGCGGCAAGGCGTACCGACGGCCGCATGTAGTCGCTGAAGATGAGGAACGTACCGCCGTAGGGGCGGGTGCCGCCGTGCAGCGCGATGCCGTTGAGGATCGCGCCCATGGCGTGCTCGCGCACCCCGAAGTGCAGATTGCGGCCGAACGGACTGGTGCTGAACATGTCCGTGCTCGCGCTGGGCGGACCGAACGAGTCGGCGTTCTTGATCAGCGTGTTGTTGCTCTCGGCGAGGTCTGCAGAGCCACCCCACAGTTCGGGCAGCAGGTCGGCGATCGCGTTGAGCACCTCGCCGGAGGCCTTGCGGGTAGCGATACCCTTCGCATCGGGCTCCCAGGTCGGCAGCTTCTCCACCCAGCCGTCGGGCAGGGTGCGGGTGCACAGGCGATCGGCAAGGGCTTTGCGCTCCGGGTTGGCTTGCGCCCAGGCGTCGAAGCGTTCGTCCCACTCGGCGTGCGCCCGCTTGGCGCGCTCGCCGACCTGGCGGGCGTGGTCGAGCACGTCGTCGTCCACCTGGAAGGTCTGCTCCGGGTCGAAGTCGAGGATCCGCTTGACCGCAGCCACTTCGTCCCCGCCAAGCGCCGCGCCGTGCGCCTTGCCGGTGTTGGCCAGGTTGGGCGCCGGGTAGCCGATGATGGTGCGCAGCAGGATCAGAGACGGCTTGGTCGTCTCCGCCTTCGCCGCTTCGATCGCCGCTTCGATCGCCACCACGTCCTCGCCGCCCTCGACCACCTGCACGTGCCAGCCGTAGGCCTGGTAGCGCTTGGCGGTGTCCTCGGACAGCGCGATGTTCGTGTCGTCCTCGATGGAGATCTCGTTGTCGTCGTAGATCAGCACGAGGTTGCCGAGCTCCTGACGGCCGGCGATCGACGAGGCCTCAGAGGTGACGCCTTCCTCGATGTCACCGTCGGAGGCGATCACGTAGATATGGTGGTCGAACACACTCTCGCCGAGCGGGGTCTCCGGGTCGAGCAGGCCACGCTCCCTGCGGGCGGCCATCGCCATCCCGACCGCGTTGGCCAGCCCCTGGCCCAACGGGCCGGTGGTGGTCTCCACCCCGGGGGTATGCCGGTACTCGGGGTGACCAGGGGTCCTGGAGCCCCACTTGCGCAACTGCTGGAGGTCCTCGAGTTCCAGGCCGTACCCGGACAGGTAGAGCTGGATGTAGAGGGTCAGGCTGCTGTGCCCGGCCGACAGGATGAACCGGTCACGCGCGGGCCACTCCGGGTCGGCGGGATCGTGGCGCATCACACGCTGGAAAAGGGTGTAGGCCGTGGGCGCCAAGCTCATCGCGGTGCCGGGGTGACCGCTGCCGCAGTTCTCCACGGCGTCGGCGGCCAGGACGCGGACGGTGTCCACCGCACGGGTGTCCAATGGAGTCCAGTCCGAAGGAACGTTGCGTCGCACGAGCGGGTTTTCGCTGGTAGAGGCGATGTCGGACACTGAACTCTTAACTCCGTCTCACGGTTGCTTGCCGGCCGAGTTCCACTCGCGACACCTCAGCCGACCGGCATTGCCGACGCTGATGTGTGCTACCGCGATATGGGCACCTGATTGCTCAGGTACCTGCAAGGGTAATGGAGACGTGCGCGCGAGACTGTACGGCGTGTGTCGGGCCACCCGACGTGGGAGGTGCGCCTGGTCGCGATTACCATCTGTGGAGGCTTTACGGCAAGACCACAACGACTTTCCCCTGTGGTGTTGGCGTTCTCGCCGATCCGCCCGAACCCGACCTGCCACAGTGCCGACTGATCTTGGGAGCGACATGACGCTGGTGAACGGCGCGCACTCTCGCGCCGTGGACGCCGACGCCACGACGCCGCCGGACCTGGCAGGAGCGCATGGCATGGGCCGTGGCGGCGGCAAGGTCCGGGTGGACGCGGTGCCCTCGACCGGACTGCGCCGGGCGTGGGTGCTGATGGGCGCTTATGCGGCGCTGGCCAAGCCGCGGGTCATCGAACTCCTGCTCGTCACCACCATTCCGGCGATGTTCCTGGCCGGCCGGGAGTTCCCCTCGCCCTGGCTGGTGCTGGCCACCTTGGTCGGCGGCACCATGGCCGCGGGCAGCGCGAACGCACTGAACTGCGTGGTCGATGCCGACATCGACAAGGTGATGAACCGCACCAAGCGGCGTCCGCTGGTGCGCGACTCGGTCCCGCGTGGTGGGGCGCTGATCTTCGGCCTTGCCCTCGGCGTCGCCTCCTTCGTCGTGCTCTATCTCACGGTGAACCCGCTGTCCGCGCTGCTCGCCGTCGCCACGATCTTGTTCTACATCTTCGTCTACACGATGGTGCTCAAGCGCCGGACCGCGCAGAACGTGGTGTGGGGCGGTGCCGCGGGCTGCATGCCAGTGGTGATCGGCTGGTCGGCCGTGACCGGGAGCGTCGAGTGGCCCGCGCTTGTCATGTTCGGGGTGATCTTCTTCTGGACGCCTCCGCACACCTGGGCGCTGGCGATGCGCTACCGCGAGGACTACGAGCGCGCAGGCGTGCCGATGCTGCCGGTGGTGGCGACTCCGCAACACGTGGCCAAGCAGATCGTCATCTACTCGTGGGTGATGGTCGCCTGGACGCTGCTGCTGGCGCCCGCGACGAGTTGGCTGTACGCGGTGTTCGCCGCGCTGGCAGGCGTGTGGTTCCTGTTCTACGCGCACCGGCTCTACGGTGCCGTCCGGGCCGGGGAGAAGACCAAGCCGATGGCGTTGTTCCACCGGTCCAACACCTATCTGATGATCGTCTTCTGCGCCCTCGCGGTGGATTCCGCCATCGGCCTCCCGGTGCTCGGCCTGCCCTTCTGATCCACGCACCTCGCCCTGGGGAGCCGAAGGGGTCCTCCAGTGCATATGCGGTACCGAAGGTCACCTTCAGCTCGCCCGCACGTGGCAAATCCGGTGCGGAATCGGTACGTTGGATGGTCGGCCACTCGGCCTAGCTGCCCGACTTATGAATAAGACACCAGGACTCCCGAGCAGAAAGTTGGGTGAGTTGTCCGCGTCCCGAGCCGACCGGGTATATGACCACGTGTCTCATGCGGCCCTCCATGATCTTGCCGACGAGCAAGCCTACGTCACCACCGTGTACGAAAAGCTGGATGCCGAACGCGATGCCACGGCGGCTCGGCTGGCCAAGACGCTGCGGGAAGCCGGTGGCACACCCTGGGCGAGGACCGAGCGCGACGTGTCCAGCACGATGTACCGCGAGCGGTTGACCCAGCTCGAGGGTGTCGAAGCGGGTCTGTGCTTCGGCAGGCTGGACAACACCGATGGCGAGACCATCCACATTGGACGGATCGGGTTGTTCGACGAGGACAACGACTACGAGCCGCTCCTGATCGACTGGCGCGCTCCGGTGGCCCGTCCCTTCTACCTCGCTACCGCGGCATCGCCGCTTGGCGTGCGCAGGCGCAGACACCTTCGTATCCGGCTGCGCAATGTGGTCGGCATCGATGACGAGGTGCTCGACCTTGATGCCGAGGACGCGGGCCAGGACCTCGGTCTGGCCGGTGAGGCCGCACTCCTGGCGGCGCTGAACCGCCAGCGTGGCGAGCAGATGCGCGACATCGTCGCGACCATTCAGGCCGAGCAGGACGACATCATCCGCGCCGATCTGTCCGGCGTGCTCGTGGTGCAGGGCGGGCCGGGAACTGGCAAGACGGCGGTCGCGCTGCACCGAGCGGCGTACCTGCTCTACGAGCATCGTGCCGCGCTCGCCTCCCGTGGTGTGCTGGTGGTCGGTCCCAGTTCGACGTTCCTGCGCTACATCGGGCAGATCCTGCCGTCGCTCGGTGAGTCCGGCGTGCTGCTGTCCACCGTGGGACAGCTGTTCCCAGGGGTCATGCCACGCGCGGTGGACACCCGGCAAGCCGCCGAGGTCAAAGGTCGGCCGGTGATGGCGGACGTTCTCGCGGCGGCGGTGAGCGACCGGCAACAGGTTCCCGATGCCGTGCTGGAGGTCGAGGTGGATCGGGAGGTCGTGCGGCTGGAGCCGGATCTGTGCGCCGCGGCGCGCGCTCGGGGGCGTCGGTCGGATCGCCCGCACAACCTCGCCCGACGGGTATTCGTGGACGCCGTGCTGGACGCGCTGGCGCGTCGGTCGGCCGATCGCCTGGCCAACGATGTGCTCGATGGTGTGCCGGAGATCAGCTATGCGGAGGGCGAGGATCCGGACGCGGAGGTGCTCAACGAGGGTGACGTCGCCGACATTCGCGCCGAGTTGGCCGACCATCCCGCGATGCGCCGGACGCTCGACTCGTTGTGGCCGGAGCTCACTCCGCAGCGGCTGCTCGGCGACCTGCTGACCGACAAGGCTCTGCTGGCAACCGCGGCCGGTGAACTCCTCAGCGATGCGGACATGATCGCGGTGCTGCGGCATCGTTCGGCTGCCTGGACGCCCGCGGATGTGCCTCTGCTCGACGAGCTCGCCGAACTGCTCGGCGAGGACGACACGGGAACGCGGGCGAAGCGGGAACGCGGCGAGCGGGAGCGGCTTGCTTACGCACAGGGCGTGCTGCATGTGCTGGACCAGGACGACGAGATCGCCGATGAGGAGCGGCTGCGGGTGGCGGATGTGCTGGACGCCGAGCTGCTCGCCGAGCGTGAGCAGCAACGCGGCCAGCTCACCGCTGCCGAGCGGGCGGCAGCGGACCGCACCTGGACGTTCGGGCACGTCATCGTGGATGAGGCGCAGGAGCTCACCGCGATGGACTGGCGAATGATCTTGCGCCGAAGCCAGAGCAGGTCGATGACGCTGGTCGGGGATGTCGCCCAGACCAGCGCGGCCGGGGGAGCGGGATCGTGGGAAGGGATGCTGGCGCCCTACGTTTCCGACCGATGGCGCCTGGCCGAGTTGACCATCAACTACCGGACTCCGGCCGAGATCATGGAGGTGGCGGCCGAAGCGTTGGCCGCGCTAGATTCTGATCTCCAGCCGCCGACCTCGGTTCGAGAATCTGGCATTCCGCCGTGGGAGGTCGATCAGTCCGCGGATGCACTCACCGAGTGGGTGGGTGAGCTGGTGGCTGAGGAGCTCGCCGCGGTCGGGGAAGGCACGGTGGCCGTGCTATGCCCGGCCGCCTTGGTGGACATGTTGCGCCCGGCCCTGAGTCGGAGCCGGGTGTCGGTGCTGACGGTGCAACGGGCCAAGGGGCTGGAGTTCGACTCGGTGATCGTGGTGGCGCCGGAGGAAATCGCGAGTGGGTCACCGCGCGGTTTCAGTGATCTCTATGTGGCAGTGACTCGGGCGACACAGCGACTGGGCATCGTGCATTGCGGGCCCGGAGGGATGCGGTTCGCCGGAGCCGTGAGCAGCCGGAACCGTTCGCGTTAGGCGGACCACTGGAGGCCCACCACCCGCATGCGGCCAAATCCCGTATGTCTAGTGTGTGCGCATGTTGCGGAATCCAGGCAAGATCATGATTGCGGTTGCTGCCGCTGCTGTGCTGAGCGCGTGCAGCCCGGCTGAGTACGATTCACCGCTTCCTCCCGGCACTGAGGTGACGCCGTCGGCGCCTGCTGCGCCCGCAGAGGGTGCGGCCGACGATGGGCACGGTCAGGGCGCGGACGGCGATGAGCCTCATGGTGACGAGTGCACCGCCGAGGACTTCACGGTCGAGGGTGCGTCCGGGGAGAAGCCGGAGATCACGGTTCCCAAGGACTGCACGCCGCCGAGTGAGCTGGTGAGCCTGGATCTCGAGGAGGGTCCCGGTGCCGCGGTTGCGGAAGGCGACAACGTCGAGGTCAACTACGTGCTCGTCGGCTTCTCGGACGGGGAGCAGATCCAGTCGTCCTGGGAGGACGGTCAGACGTTCACGGTGGAGAACGTCGGCAACGCCCAGGTGATCGACGGCTGGAACGAGGGCTTGATCGGCATGAAGGAAGGCGGCCGCAGGCTGCTGGTCATCCCGCCGGACAAGGGATACGGCGGAGCGGGCAGCCCGCCGGACATCGGTCCCAACGAGACGCTGGTTTTCGTGATTGATTCCGTCAACGTCGGCAACGCGACCAGCTAGCTTTCCTCCTGCAGCGCGGCGATGCTCAACGGGCGTCGCCGCGCTGCGGTATTTGGATCTGCCGCGCGGGCTCAGAAGGGTGGCGGGGTATTGTCGATCGGCTGCGGCCCTGCTGGTGGCTCTGCTGGTGGTGGTTGGGGTTCGGGTGGTCCGATGGGGTCGGGTCGGGATCGGTAGCGCTTGCCGGTGGGGGTGGTGATGATCAGGTCGCCGTGGATCATCTGGAAGTTCCATCCGGGCCGGTCCTTGAGCAGGTGGTGGCGACGGCACAGGCTGCAGAGCAGGCATTCGGCGGTTTCGCCGC
>JBOHER010000014.1:0-3374 GCA_050701115.1 Haloechinothrix sp.
CAAACGTCTCCATTCGGCACTCGGCTATAAGACCCCACTCGAGGTCCGCAACGAGTACCTGAACCGACAGCTCGCAGCATGATTTGAGTCAATAGTCAGCTGTCCGGAAAACGCGAGGCTCCTCAGTCGGCGCTGGTGGCCAGGCCATGGTTGTCAACTTCTCCGTGCCGGAGGACGGATATTGGCCTCGGCAAGGTCGGATCGCTGACGTCGATCGCGCTGATGCTCGGGGAAAATCCGCTCGTGGCGTAGTACGTCGTGCCGTCTTGGGCCCAGTTGCCTTCGTGTCCGCTGGGGACATTTACCGGGACGCTTGCCAACAGTTCTGGCTGTGTGCAGTCCTTCGCCACGTCGTAGACGTCGAAGAACAGCGGACCCGTTCCGACCGGACCATACGCGGCGACGCCGGCCACAGCCCGCGCTTGGCGTTCACCTTCAGTGATTCCCACGGACCCAGCATCGCCGGCGTCACGAGCTTCGTCGTCAGCGTCGGGTCTGCCGGCTTCGTGGCATCGATCACCGCCACGCCTTCGGCGCTGTAGGAATAGGTGTCGTAGTAGGCGCAGTCATCGTGCCAAGCGAACTGCCAGCTCGCCCCCACCCCCTGGTACTGACCGACAAGCTCCATGTTGCAGCTGTAGCCGTCTTGGGACCGCCCGCTTTCCCGATCCTCCTTGGGAACCTGCCCCTGCAAGCCGGTCTCTGGACTGGACCCCGGCCCGCACTCGGCCTCAGGCACCGGGCCCTCAAACACCGCACGGCCGACCTCGCCGCCCTCCGAGCCTGCCGGCACGCCCACGAGCGCCACCAGCAGCACACCTACCAACACAGCGGATCGGCGACCCCTGGTCACGGATGCCATCTGTATCCCCTCCCCGCCGTTTCGTCTGGTCGATTTCAAGATTCGTCGCGTCATGTGCGGATTCAGCTTCGCACCGCCCGCGGTCCGCGTCACGAGTAGAGCGCTACCCGAAACCGGGGGATTGCGGGACTGCGGACTGGACTGCGCATGGCGTGCTGTTCGGTCCGAAGGTGGCTTGGAGCCACATGGTGATGGTGCGGAATGCGTCCTCGTTGTTCGGCTCAAGTTCATGTGGTGGCTTCCTTGGCGGATCACTGCGGATTGGAAGCAGGCTGGGTTGGGCCAGGAATTGACCTCTTCTTCGGCACGGGGGCAGCCTGGCGTACAGAAGAAGGTGTCTTGGTCGCCCACGAGCGACAGGATGGGGATCGTGTCTGGGAGGGATGCGTCTACGAGCGCACCGAATGGCCGGGTGCGTTCGAGTTCCTCGGCACGCCCGAGAAACACCTTCAGGTGGCTCGACTGTGCGTCAGCGAGGATCTGCCCGAGAAGCCGCGTCTTCCCGATCCCAGCCTCGCCCTCCACCAAAACCACGACGGGCCGACCGGAGCCCACCCGGGCAAGCGCCTCGCGCGCCCGGGCAAGCTCGCCGCTCCGCCCACGCAGCGTGGCTGCAGACCCCCACCATGGCCCTGCGCTATTCGGCGCTGGAGCAGCCACGCGCTGAAGCAATCGGCCGACAAGCCGATGTCTAGACGAACACGTCAAGCGTGGGTACCCGGACGTCTGGGATTTGCCCGGGCTGCAGGCGGTCCTGGACAGGATCGCGGAGATGGCGCCGGAGGATCGCGCGCTCGCCGAGCGCGTGCATGTGATGCGACACCCGACAGTGACGTGGACTTGGTGAGTGAGCCGGGTCGCTAAGGTTCGCACACCGGGATCCCCACCATTGACCCGCGACCGGGGCGGTGCTTGACTCACCTTGAGCCGCCTTCTCGGGGGCAACCAGGCCGCGGATGGCCGGTCGGGCGACGCATGTCGTTGGCCGAGGAGGTCCCCATGTCCGGCCGCCGTGTCACCTCGTTCTTCGCCGTCCTTCTGTTCGCCAGCACCGTGGTGTTCAGCGTCAGCACGCCAGCAGCAGCCACCCCGGTTGCCAGCGACGAGCAGACGTACCGACTCTTCGGGCGGGCGTTCCCCGATCCGCACGGTTGCCTGGAAGGCCCCCCGGCCGCCAGTCCCTGGGCCAAAGGGAACGTTTGCGCGACTCAGTTCGCCCAGTGGGACGAGACGATCTCCGGACTGAAGTTCTTGGAGCAGCGGTTCCCTCGCTATCTGCAGGTGCTCAATCTGAGGACGATGTTCGGTGACCATCCGGCGTTCGCGGGCCAGGAGTTCCAGTCCGCTGGGCTGCCCGGCCCGAGTCTCGAGCGGGACAAACGCGACCTGTACGTGATCAAGGTGACCGACCGGGCATCACCCGTCCCGGAGAAGGATCGCCGGCACTTCGCATACGCCCTGTCGATCCACGGCATCGAGCGCGCCGGCCTGGAGGGCGGCGTACGCGCGGCTGAGGACCTGGTCACGTGGGCGGCGTGTGAAGCGGACCACGGCGCCGCTCCCACCTGCGCAGCGGAGGGCCCGTTCCCGAAGCGGATCCTGGAGCCGTCCGACTCCGGGCCCACGGCGGGCCAGGTGCTGGCCAACGGCGTGGTGTACTTCGTGCTCGCCAACCCTGACGGCTGGCATCGCGGCGAGTACTCCGAGGGTGGAGTGTTCTTCCAGCGCTACAACGGCAACGGAATGGACCTCAACCGCGACTTCCCCACGGTGGGGTACACCGAGGCGCAGTACACCCCGGGGAGCGAGCCGGAGACAAGGGGCTACACCGCGTTCTTGAAGTGGGTGGCCGGGCAGACCAGCGCGGGCAGATTCGCGGGCGGGATCGACCTGCACGGCATGCTCGACGCGCCCTCGTTCTCCTTCACCTTGCTTGGGGCAGGGCAGCGCGACTTCCGGAAGAACGCGATCAGCGTCGACACCTCGATCCGCACCTTCCGGGACTCGGAGAAGCGGCTGTCGTGGAGCCCGTTGATCGCCCCGGCGGAGAGCTGCCCTGGTCCAGTTGACGCGCCGATGTGCTCCGACCAGTGGGGCACCGTCTGGGACACGATCAACTACCAGGTCACGGGCTCGTTCGGCGACTGGATGGACTCCGGGATCGGCCTGGACGCGGTGGGCATCGACAACGAGATGGCGCTGTCGCACCTGGCCCCGAACAACGTCTACGACCCGCAGATCGAGCAGTTGCACATCGACGGCAACAAGGGCCTGATCTACTCGCAGATCGCGTCGCTGCTCTTCGAGCAGCCGGTGACGTTCCAGCCGGGCGGCAAGGTCGGCTACATCTTTGACCCGGCCCGAATCCGGCACCCGGGCGGCGGCACGCCCGGCGGCTCGCCCAGCAACCTGCCCACCCAGGACGACATCACGCATACCGAACTGAACGGCATCCAGGAGTTCAGGTTCGACGTCAAGGGCGCGGCGGACGGGTTCCACAACGGTGGCCTCA
>JBOHER010000015.1:0-31659 GCA_050701115.1 Haloechinothrix sp.
TCTAGACGAATGATTCCGTGAAGTTGACGTTCAGTGATCGAAGGCGATCAGCGACCGTTTGCTGGTCACGCCGATGGTCCAGTTGTGCCAGATGCCGGCGGCCATGGCCAGCAGGCGCTGCGCAACCCGGGTGAACACCCCTGCGGGGGTGCGGGCTCCGTGGTCTTCGAGGTCGAGCTGACCCTTGAGGGTCTGGTTCACCGACTCGATCCACTGGCGCACGCCGCCGAGGTTGCCGTTGGTGTAGGTCTCGTCCTTGCGGTCCGGGCGCAGTAGACGCAGTCTCATCTGCTCGGTCAGGTGCTTGAACGGCTTGCCGGAGAAGCCCTTGTCGGCCAGCAGGATCTGGCCGGAGCGGATGAGGTGGTGGTTGCGTTCGAGCAGCGCAGCGACCACCTCGCGTTCCCCGATCTTGGGGTTGGCCAGGCACCACATGATCGGCATCCCGTCCCCGGCGCAGACCAGATAGAGCTTGAGGCCCCAGTACCAGCGGGAATGGGATGCGCAGTAGCCGTAGCCGGCGTGCCCGGCCAGGTCGGAGCGTTTCACCGTCTCCCGCGACATGCCGCAGGGCACGGGCGTGGCGTCGGTGATCCACATGTCGTCGAACCAGGACGGACAGCACGCGGCCAGGGTGAGGATCGCCTTGCACAGCAACGGTTGAGCTGCCTTCAACCGCTTGTGGTAGCCGGACTGGTTGAGCAGGTAGGGGAACATGGCCAGCCACTCGGGGCTGGTGTGGAGATGCCGGATCCAGCGTCGTTCGCTGTGGTAGCCCAGCAGCACCTGGGCGACCGCCAGGGTGATCAGTTCGCTGTCGCTCAACAGGGGGCGATTGCCGCGACCGGCTCGAGGCGGGACCACGTGATCGTCGATCAACACATAGAGTGCGGTCAGGAGGGTGTTCAGTTCTTTGCTCACACATTGATCTTGAACACCCTCCGCCTACTTCTCCGCCAGCGACACGCCTTACGCGATCTTCACGGAATCAGTCATCTAGACCGCCCGTTTCTTCAGCTTCCTACGCTCACGCTCCGACAAGCCGCCCCAAATTCCGAACCGCTCGTCATGCGCGAGCGCGTATTCCAGACATTCGGAACGCACTTCGCAGCCTTGGCAGATGCGCTTGGCCTCCCTGGTCGAGCCACCCTTCTCCGGGAAGAATGCCTCGGGGTCGGTCTGCGCGCACAATGCGCGCTCCTGCCACTCCTGTTCCTCGGCGACGTCGAACATGTCGGCGAGAACATCCAACTCCCTCTCGGTGTTCTCGGCCCAACCCATGATCATCCCCACCTGATGACTTACGTCCGCTCTTCCCACGTCCGCCTCCTTGCTTCCACGCAGTTGAAGTTGGCGAACGCCACACGCTGCCCCCGTTCAGCAGCGAATGACATCAATGTGATTACACCCCTGTAATGCCCTCCGGTCAAGCCGAGTCCCATGGTTGGGGGATAACTTTCGGCCAACACGCAAGGGGACACGCCGAACGGCACTCACTCGGATGAGGCGAAGCCGCTGCCGTGCGCCCGGGGGTGGGGCCTGGCCGGAGGGACCGGTAGGTGAGACTAGACGGGTGCAAAAATCGGCTGTCCGTCCGAGTCCGGTATTCCTCGCGCTGCTCGCGGTCACCATCGCGGGCGGTGCGCTCGCCGCGCTGTACCCGCCACTCGACCTGATTCGCGCCGGGGACCAGTTCTTCCTGCTCAGCGACAGCAGGGACATTCTCGGCACGCTCGGCATCGTGCTGCTGGTGCTCGGCGGCTGGGCGGTGTCGCTGACCCTGCACGAGTTCGGGCACGCGATCGTGGCCTACCGCGGCGGAGATCACAGTGTGGCCGACAAGGGCTACCTCACGATGGACATCCGGCGCTACACCGATCCGGTGCTGTCGCTGGTGTTGCCCCTGCTCCTGCTGGCCATCGGCGGTATTCCGCTGCCCGGTGGCGCGGTGTGGATCAACCAGTGGGCGCTGCGTTCCCGCGGGGTATCCTCCGCGGTGTCCCTGGCGGGGCCGCTGTCCAACCTCGCCATCGGCATCGTGCTGATCGTGGTCTCGGCCACTGTGCCGATGTCGGACGGCCTGCAGATCGGCCTTTCCTACCTCGCGCTGGTGCAGGTGATCGCGTTCGTGCTGAACATCTTGCCGGTGCCCGGCCTGGACGGTTTCGGGGCGATCGAGCCCTACCTCTCGCCGCAGGCCCGCGAGTGGGGGGCCAAGGCCCGCCCCTGGGCGCCGCTCGTGCTGTTCGCCGTGATCATCGGCCTGCCCGGGGTCGGGGCGATCTTCTTCGACATCTCCGACTTTGTCTTCGGCATCATCGGCGGCGATGTCAGCGCGGCCACGGCGGGCTACACGGCATTCATGTTCTGGCGCTGAGCGTCGATCCACTTGGTGGCGCGCTTGGCCGCGCGCTTGAGACCGGAGCGTTCGCCGAGGTAGTCGGCGAACATGCCCACCACGGGCAGCATGCCGAAGGCCTGGTGCCACCACCTGCCGCTCGGCCGCTTCTCCAACTCCTCGGTGATGGCCAGCAGTGAGCGGCCGAGCCGCCACAGCGTCGCCGCGAACGCCTTCAGCGAGATCTTGCTGCCCTGCTTGGCCGCCTCCCCCAGTTCCTCGGTGAGTTCAGAGGTGCGCGCGTCCTCAGCGGCGTCGTCGTACTCGGGATAGTCGCCTGCGGCCAGCCGGGGGTCGACGTCGCGCTCGAACAACACCCAAGCCAGCAGCCTGACCCGGGCGGCCCGATCGGTGATGCCGTGTTCGCCCGCGATCGCGCACAACAGGAGCCCCTGGGATGCCGCGCCAACCGCGTCCTGCACCGGGAGCCGGTCGGCGAGTGCTCCGCCGAGCCCCGGGATGGCGGTGAGCAACGAGGTGAGCCTGCCGACCCGGTTGATCCACCACTTGGTCCGCTGGTCCGGGTTCATCGCTCCCCATGCCACCGTGCCGGGGACTTTCACCGAGCTCAGCCCGTTGAGCAGCTTCCGGCGCACCGTCGGCTCGACGTGCACCAGTTCGGAAAGCGTCTCACCCCGCGCGGCAGCGGCCGCGGCTCGTGCGCGCAGGCCCAGCGGATCCGACTCCCGTAGTGCGTCCAGCATCGGGGCGGTCGCCCGCACGAACGGCCGCAGGACCGCCACCACCTGACGATCCGAAATGATCTCGCCCACGAAGACTCCTCCCTGCTGCCCCGGTCAGGGCTTCCGTTCCTGCGCGCCGCCCAATGCCCGGCCCAACGTGAAGGCGGCGGGCACCAAACCGCAGACGAGCAGCGCGAGCGACCGCCAGTCGGCCACCAGCACCCGGTCTCCGCCCGGCCCCATGAACCCGACCACGATCACGGTCAGCAGCCACAGGACCAGCGGTGCCGCGGCGAGTCCGCGCGGCCCACCCATCCTGGCTGACCACCGCGCGGTCTGCGACACCAGCCACGGTGTGGTGACCGCGGCGATCAGCAGCACGATGGGAGCTTGCACCGCGCCGAGATCGGGCAGCAGCAGCCCGTCGAAGCGCAGCGGCAGGAAAAAGACCTCGAGTACCGCGAGCAGAACGGCGTCCAGCAACAGCAGCGGCAGCGCCACGACGCCCGCGACCACCCGCAGGCGGCGTCGGCTCACTCCAGGCCGCCGAACAGATCGGCCGCCACACCCTCGGCGGGACCGGACACCAGCTCGAAGTACTCACTGTCCACATTGGGCAGCGCGATCCCGTTGGACAACGCGAAACACGGTGTGCTCCCCCGCCACACGCTGACCTGGGTGGCGTGCGCCTGCAGCGCGGCGAACTTGGCATCGAGGTGACCGGTGATGTCGATCGTGCTGTGCACCCGGTCGTCGGCGACGGTCGGCACGTCGTGCGCCTCGGGCACGACGAACGGCACATCGGCGCCCGAACGCAGCACGTCAAGGGCCTTACGTACCGCGGTTTCCGGCGCGATCGTGTGGAACACCCGCCGCACCGATCCCGCTCCGCGCGCCGCGGCCATGGTGATCTCGTGTGCACGGATGTGGTCGGGATGGCCGTATCCGCCGAACGGGTCGTAGCCGACGATCACCTGCGGCTCCAGCTCATCGATGAGCTCCCGCAACCGCGCGGCCTGTTCGGCGACCGATCCGCGCACGAATGCGCGCGGGTGCTCCGCCGACGGCGTGCCCGCCATGCCGGAGTCCCGCCACCGGCCGATACCGCCCAGGTACCGGTGCTCGCGCACACCCAGTGCGGTGCACGCGGCGCGCAGTTCACCGGCGCGATAGCCACCGAGCTGATCACCGGCCCAGGCGCCCAACTCGTGCAACTCGGGCGGAATGATCTCGCCCTCCTCGCCCAACGTGCAGGTGACCACGATGACCTGCACGCCGGCAGCGGCATTGCGGGCGATCGTGCCGCCGGTGGTCAACGTCTCGTCATCAGGATGCGCGTGCACCAGCATGAGCCTGCGCGGCGTCGACGAGTCAGCGAGCACGCCGCCAGCCTAGATGCATCGTGTCCGCACTTCGTGCACACGTGTCCGCACTTCGTGCGCACGTGTCCGCGGTTCGTGCGCACGTGTCCGCGCTTCATGCGCACGAATACGCACACCCTCGGGTTCATCGGGCCACCGCGTAGGCTTGCCGGCCGCGGGTGTCTGCAGCGGCACGCAGCATGCCCGATCCTGGAACTGAACCGACTGCGCACACTCTGCCCAGGGACCAACCGTCTACCACGTGCACATCGTGGCCGGCACGCCGCAGGTCACGCACCACGGCGGTGTCGAATCGGTCCTCGAGCACCAACCGCGCTGGAGATGCGGTTCGTGGGTAGAAGGAGCTCGGGAAGTGCGCCGAGCTGAACCTCGCCGCATCAATGGCGTCGGGAAAGTTCAGTCCGAAATGAACGTGCGCCAGGAAGAACATCAACGACCATTGGTCCTGGCCGTCGCCACCAGGCGTGCCGAAGGCCAGATAGGGAGTTCCGTCGCGCATCGCCACCGTAGGGCTCAACGTTGTGCGCGGTCGTTTCCCGCCGGCTAGCGAGTTCGGAAGGCCCTCTTCCAGCCAGAACATCTGTGCCCGCGTGCCTAACCCGAAGCCCAAGCCGGGGATGACGGGGGAGCTTTGCAGCCATCCACCACTGGGGGTTGCGGAAACCATGTTGCCGTGCCGGTCGATGATGTCGAGGTGGCAGGTGTCCCCGTCGGGTGGACCGGATCCGAGCTGCGGCACAGTCGGTTCCCCGACCCCGGTCACGGTGCTTTCTGCCCTCGGGTGAGCGGTAACCGGCGATGGCAGCCGTGGTTGGTGTCCGGCAACCGAGCCGGGGCGTAGTTCCCGAGACGCGATGTCACTGATCAATCGTCGTCGCACCTGGTTGTACTGGTATGACAGCAATTCGGGGACCGGTACATCGACAGACCGCGGGTCGCCGTACCACGCCTCCCGGTCGGCGAACGCCAGTTTGGCGTACTCCGCGACGGTGTGGACGTACCTGGCGCTGGTGTGACCCATGCCGACTAGGTCGACATCGGCGAGCAATGCGAGTTGCTGGAGGAAAACAGGACCTTGTCCCCAAGGTCCGGTCTTGTAGACGGTGTATCCGTGGTAATCGAGGTGCGTGGGATCCTCCACGGTCGTGTGGTGTCTGGCCAGGTCGTCTCCGGTCATCAGCGCGGAATGCGGTCGACCAGAGGAGTCCATGATTGTGGCGTGGCCGCAGAAGGCGTCGATCTTGTCCGCGACGAAACCCGAGTAGAAGGCATGCCGGGCGTGAGATATCTGCCCCTCGCGGTTGCTGCTCGCTGCTTCTGCCTCGTCGAGCAGCCGGCGGTAGGTCGCCGCGAGGTCAGGATTGCGGAATCGGTCCCCGGGGCGTGGAACCTGTCCGCTGGGCAAATAGATTCGCGCGGATTCGGTCCACTCTTCGGCGAAGAGTCGGCGAACGTCGTTGATGGCCGCGCAGATCCCTGGCACGAGTGGGTATCCGCTCTCGGCATAGGTGATGGCGTATTTCATGACGTCGCGCAGCTTCATCGTGCCGTGACGAGCCAGCAGCAGCATCCATGCATCGAACGCTCCCGGTACACACGCGGCGAGGAGCCCCGAACCGGGTACGAGATCCAGCCCGAGGTTTCGGAAGTGCTGGATCGTCGCCGCTTGTGGCGACGCACCCTGGCCGTTGATCACCTCGACGCTTCCGCTACCCGCCACACGCACCAGGATCGGAACCTCGCCGCCGGGACCGTTGAGGTGTGGCTCGACGACCTGGAGGGTGAGCCCCGCGGCGACGGCGGCGTCGAAAGCGTTGCCGTCGTGCTCGAGCACCGCCGCTGCGACCGATGTGGCAAGCCAGTGGGTGGTCGCCACCGCATTATGCGTGCCGGTGACCTCAGGTCTGCTCATCATCCCTTTTGCCCGTGCATCATGATGCGCAGATCAGAGCAGCCGAGCGCCCTCCGCGTAGTGACAAGCCGAAGGGTGGCCTTGCCCTCGGTCGATGAGTTCCGGGGGCTCCTCGATACAGCGTTGTCGCTCGTTATCCGTGAGCTGGTCGGCGAACTTGGGGCATCGGGTGCGAAACCGGCAGCCACTCGGCGGGAAAACCGGGCTAGGCAGGTCCCCGGTGACGATGATCCGCTTACGGGCCCGCTCTTTGTGCGGATCGGGCACCGGGATCGCCGAGATCAGCGCCTGGGTGTAGGGATGCGCAGGGCTTTCGAACAGATCGTCCGCGCGAGCCGTCTCCACGATCTTGCCTAGGTACATGACCGCGATCCGGTCGGCGACGTGCCGGACAACGGAAAGGTCGTGTGACACGAACAGATACGACAGGCCGAGCTCGGCCTGGAGGTCTTTCAGCAGGTTGAGCACGCCGGCCTGGATGGACACGTCCAGCGCGGACACCGGCTCATCGAGTACCAGGACGCGCGGCTCCAGCGCGAGTGCGCGGGCAATCCCGATCCGTTGCCGTTGTCCGCCGGAGAACTCGTGCGGGAACCGGTTTCCGTGCTCAGGACGCAGGCCGACGGTGGCAAGCAGTTCCCGAACCCGCTCCTTGTCGTATAGCCCGTGAATCCGCAGCGGTTCGGCCACGATCTCGTTCACCGGGATCCGTGGGTCCAGCGACGCATAGGGGTCCTGAAAGACAATCTGCAGGTCGCGGCGGAGGTGCTGCATCTTTCTGCGTGACAGCGCAGCGATGTCAGTGCCTTCATAACGGACTTCCCCAGAGGTGGCGGGTACCAGATTGAGCAGAGTCCGCGCGGTCGTCGACTTCCCGCAGCCCGATTCGCCGACGAGCCCGAGTGTTTCGTGGGAGTAAATGTCGAACGACACGTCGCACACCGCATGGACATCGCCGATCCGGCGGCGCAGTACTCCACGTCCACGGACCGGGAAATGCTTGACCAGATTACGAATGGACAGCACGGGGCGATCGGAGGTCCGGCTGCTGACCGGAAGGCTCGCGGCTTCGGTCATCAGTTCCCACCCCCCTCGCCCGCGGCTACCGGCAATGGACCGGCGTCCCGCGCAGTGGGACGGAACAGCTCGCTCGGCTCGTGTCCCTCCACCTGGTAGCTGAAGTGACATGCCGCACGGTGTTCCGGATTGGGCCCCGATTCCAGCGCTGGTTCCTCCCTTTCACACACGTCCTGGGCCAGCGGGCACCTGGGGCTGAAGGGACAACCAGGCGGCATGTTGACGACGGACGGCGGTGACCCCAGGATCGGCGTGAGCCGCTCAGTCCGCATGTCCAGCCGAGGAAGGCTACCCAGCAGCCCCAGCGTGTACGGCATTCTTGGGGTATAGAAGACCTCGTCGGCGGTGCCCTCCTCGACGACCTTGCCTGCGTACATCACCTGTACCCGGTCGGCTTGCCCGGCAATGACGCCGAGGTCGTGGGTGATCAGGATCATCGCGGCGCCGGTCTCGGCCTGAGCGGTCCGCAACGCGTCCAGAATCTGGGCCTGCACGGTCACGTCCAGCGCTGTCGTGGGCTCGTCCGCGATGATGACATCCGGGCGGTTCGCCACGGCGATCGCGATAACGATCCGCTGCCGCATACCGCCCGAGAGCTCGTGCGGATAGGCATTCACCCGCTCGTCCGGGTTGGGGATGCGTACCAGTTCGAGCAGTTCGACAGCTTGCCGCACAGCTGCGTCCCGCCGGATGTTGTGGTGCGCGGTGATCGCCTCGGCGATCTGATGGCCCACTGTGTAGACCGGGTTGAGGGAGGTCATGGGGTCTTGGAAGACCATGGAGATTCCCCGTCCGCGCACCCGCGACAGTTCTTTGTCGCCCGCCGCGAGCAGGTTGCGGCCGTCGAAGCGGACCGTGCCACGGACGCGAGCCGAAGGGGGTAGCAGTCCCATCACCGCGAGGGAGGTCACCGACTTGCCTGATCCGGATTCGCCGACGATTCCCAGCACCTCGCCGCGCCTGAGCTGGTAGCTCACCCCGCGCACGGCTTGGACCAGGCCATCGTCGGTGGGAAACTCGACATGGAGGTCTTCCACCTCGAGTACCGTTTCCCCTGTCGATCTTGTGGAGTTGCCGGGGATCATGCACGCACCTTCGTCTGCTTGGGGTCGAACGCGTCTCGCAGGCCGTCCCCGATGAAGTTGATGGTCAAGGCGATCAGAATGATGAACAGGCCTGGGAAGTAGAACAGCCACGGGCGGGTGGACACCGCCGTTTGCGCGCTGCTGACCAGCAGGCCGAGGGAGGTGTCGGGCGGCCGGACACCGAAACCGAGGAAGGACAACGCGGTCTCGATGAGAATGGCGATCGCGACCAGGATGGTGGCGTTCACGATCACCGCACCCAGCGCGTTGGGCACCAGGTGGCGAAAGATGATCCGCATGTCGCTAGCGCCGAGCGCCCGCGCGGCCTCGATGAACTCCTTCTCCCGTAGCGAGAGGACCACTCCCCTGGCGACCCGGGAGACGTAGGCCCAGTACAGGCCCGCGATCACGAGCGCGATCAGCCACCAGCTACCACCCGCGTTGTGTCCGAGTACCGCGGCGACCGCGAGCAGCGGCAGGGTCAGGATGAGATCGGCGATGCGCATCATCACACTGTCCAGCCAGCCGCGGTAGTAGCCGGCGACCGCTCCCCAGATGGTGCCGATGGCGGTGGAGAACAGAGCGGTGAGCACCGCGACGCCCAGCGAGAGCTGAGTTCCCCGCAGTACTTGCGCCAGGCTGTCGTGCCCGACCGCGTCGGTACCGAAGGGGTGATCCCAGGACGGCGGTTCGGACTCGTCCGGCCCGATGTAGCTGATGTCGTACTTCCACAATGCGCCGCCGACAAAGGCGAGCAACACGACCCCGGCGAGAACGAAAAGGCTGATCACCGCCATTCGGTGCTGCAGGAACCGGCGTAGCACCAGTTGCGCCTGGCTACGTTGCGCGACGGTGAATTCTCGTTCGGACGGCGTGCCCGCGAGCGAGTCGCCTGCTTCGGGTTGGTGCGGGGCCGGCGGAGCGACCTTGGTCTCTGTGCCGGCTTCGGTATCGAGTCGGTCAGGCATAGCGAATCCTCGGGTCGAGCACGCCGTAGAGCAGATCGGCGACCAAGTTGAACAGGATGATGAAGGTCGCCGAGACCAGCAGCCAGGCTTGGACGGCGTACAGATCGTCGCGGCGAATCGCTTCCAGCAGGAAGCTGCCTGCGCCACGCCACTGGAACACCGTCTCGGTCACCACGGCCCCGGAGATGATGGCACCGAGATCGAGCGCGGTGACCGTGGTCAGCGGGATAAGCGCGGTACGGAGCGCGTGACGTCTCATCACCTGTCCTCGGCGCAGTCCTTTGGCCCGAGCCAGCCGCACGTAGTCGCTGTCGAGAACCTCCAGCATCGAGGCTCGTTGGAAACGGCTCCACGCCGCGAAGGACAGCAGTGCCAGCGAGATCGTCGGCAAGATCATGTGGCCGAGGATGTCGGCGACCTCCGCCCAGAGTCCTCCTTGTACGTACACCGAACTGTCGCCGATCGTGAACAGCACCTGACTGCCGACCGCGTTGTTGAAGCTGATGCCGGCTTCCTTGAGCAGGATGGCGAACCAGAACGACGGCATCGCCAGGAAGAGGAACCCCACGAAGGTGAAGCCGTAGTCCAGCCCCGAGTACTGCTTCACCGCGCTGATCACGCCGACGATGATGGCCAGGATCAGCGCCACGACCATGGCGAGCGCAATCAGTCGCAGGGTCACCAGGAACCTGTCCGCGATCTCCGGGCCGATTTCCATCGTCGACTGCACGGACGGGCCGAAGTCGCCGCGCAGGATGCCGGTGATCCATCCCCAGTAGCGCTCGAGGAGCGGCTCATCCAGATTGAGGCGCTGGCGTTCGAGTTCGATAGTGCGGGGCGGTGGCGGCGGGTTGCGGGCGAGGAGTTGGTTGAGGGGGTTGCCGGACAGGGACACCATCACGAAAACGACGAAAGTCGACGCGATGAGGATGGGCACCGAGATCAACACCCGGCGCAGTGCGTAGGCGAGCATGGAGGTCTTCCTGCTGTGGGGTTGTGCCTCCGACGACCGCGGATGGCGGAGCCGTCGGATGAAGCGTACGTCGATGGGCTGGGGAATGGGGAGGTAGCCGTATCGGGCGACCTCCCCATTCCACTCACGGGATCACGGCGGGTTTCAGCCTGCCCGGATGCCCCACTCGGCGACGTTGTACAGCGGGCCGTCGAGCGTCGAGTTGTTACGGATATTGGCGATGTTGTCGTGAGCCGCGATGAACGTCGGCTTCTGGTACAGCGGAAGCACGTAGGCGTCCTCAGCCATGATCCTGTTGGCCTCGTTCAGTTTCTCGGTTGCGACCGCCTTGTCGGTCTCGGACGCGGCCTCCGCGAGCAGCGTGTCCACCTCCGCGTTGCTGTAGCGACCGAAATTGCTTTCCGAGTCGGAAGTCCAGAGTTGCACCCCACCCGCATACGGGAAGGGCGAACTCACCCAGGCGAACACGATGACGTCGAAGTCGCCTTCGCTCAGCGTGCCACCCAGGTCGTCGGTCGGGACGACCTCAACCGTGACGCCCAGCTGCTTGGCCGCCTGCGCGAAGAGCTCACTCTGATCCTGGCGGATCTGGTTGCCCGTCGTGTACCGGATCCGCATGTCGGGGACGTTCTCGCCATCCGGGTCGACCAGCTGGTCGCCCTCGATCTGGTAGCCGGCGTCGGTGAGGATCTTCTTCGCCGCCTCGACGTCACCGCCGCCCTGCCCGGTCGCGCTGACCACATCCGCATAACCTTCCTGCTCGGGCATGAAGTTGTGGTTGTTCAGCGGCTCGACCTTGTCGGTGAACTGGCCGACGGTCTTGTCGATGATCGCCTGCCGGTCGATCGCGGTGAAGAGGGCCTCACGCAGCGGTTTCTCGGCGAGGAACTCGTTCTCCAGGTTGAAGTCGAAGTGCTCCCAGCTCAGCCCCAGCCCGATGAAGGACGAGACGTTCGGGATGTTCTTCACCTGCTGCACCAGGTCCACCTGCGGCTGCGGGTAGATGACCTGCACTTCGTTGTTCTGCAGCGCCGTCGGTTCCTGGGCCGCCTCGGTGATGACCCGGAAGATCAGCCGGTCCAGCCGCGGCTTCTCACCCCAGTACTGCTCGTTCGGGGTCAACGTCAGCGACTGGTTGTTCTGGAAGTCCTCGACCTGGTACGGCCCACCGGAATAGGTCGGCACGGTCTTGCCGAACCACGCGAACGACTCCGCCAGGCCCTCGGGCGAGTCGATGTCGCCCTGCTCGGCCGCGATGTGTGCGGGATACATCGCCCCGGCCGAGCTCCACAAGCTCTGCCAGTCGGTGAACGGCGTGGCGAAGGTGACCGTCACGGTCTTGCCGTCCTCCGACCCCTCGACCGACTCGACCTGGTCGTAGCCCGCGGTGCTGGCCGCGGCACAGTCCGGGCAGTCCTCACCGTTCTGGATCTTCCAGTTGTAGATGAAGTCCTCTGCGGTGATCGGCGTGTCGTCCGACCACTTGGCGTCCGGCTGGATCTGGTAGACGATGGTCTGCGGTTCCTCGCTGGTCTGCTCGGCCGAGACGAGTAGTTCCTCGTTCATGGCTGCGGTCAGATCCGGCAGGCCGACGAAGGTGTAAGGCAGCACGCCCTTGAGCGCAAGGCCGGTCTCGAAAACATTGCCCTCCGCGGACACCAGGTTCCAGTTCGCGATGTTCTTCTCCAGGGCGAACGCGATCTCGCCACCGTCCTGCAGTTGATCGGCCGGTGCTGAGTTGCACTCATTAGGGTTCGCGTCGCAGTCGGCGAAGGCTGCGCCAGTCTGGGCCCCGTCCTCGCCGTCACCGTCACCGTTCCCGTCGCCGCCGCAGGCGGACAGCACCAGGGCCGCGCCGGCCATGAGAGCGGCCAAGCGAACCGCGTTTGACTTCTTTGTCAACATTCGTTCTCCTTGCTGGACGCCGTCGGGGTGTGAGGCACCCGCTGTTGTCACGGCGAGCTGTCGATGTCATCGGATGTGCTCGCCGCTCGCGAGCACGCTAGGCAGGTGTACGACCGTTCCGGGACCCTGTGTGACGATCGTGATCAAACAGAGACACGATTAGCGCTCAGCCCGATATACGCGGCGGCGATGAGGCTCAGCTGTGGAGATTTCAACCCGCACAATGGTGCCCTTCCGAGGTATCGCGTGGTCACTGTGTTCTATGCAAAAGTTCGGGTTATGCACGCTGGCAGTGGTCGCCGATGCGGTTCTTGCCGCACCGACCGCTCGCCCTGGCCCGGCGGGCCCTGGAGGACACCGTCGCTGGGTCGGTTGTGCAGAACCCTCACTGTGACGTCTGACGCGGCGAGAATAGCTGAGACTGGCCCGTAACGGACCCCACGAAGGAACTACTTCAACCGTAAGTATCGAGAATCGGTTACCCGCTGGTGCGGATCCAGTTAACCGCTGAACCGAAGGGTCCAATCAACGGCGGCCCCGGAGTAACTCCGGAGACCCCGTCACCGAGCACCAGCGTGTCGGCCAGCTGGAACAGGGGGATGACGACGTTTTCCCTCCATAACGCGGGCTCGGCGCGCCTGACTGCCTCGGTCATCGACACCTCGCCGGTCAGTGCGTCGGTGATCAATGACTCCAGTTCCTCCGCGCAGAAACCGCTGGCATTGACCGGTCGCATTGAAGTCCGTGACGCATCCTCGCCATTGTCATCATGTGGCCACGCACATCCGAATCGCGATGCGAAGCTGGACGCCGAATCAGTTCCCATGATGCGCGGAGCGACCACAATGTCGACGGCGACGTGATCGCCGGTCGGCCGTTCTGCGCGTTCCCGATTGGCCAGCACGGTGCCGAACAGTTCCCTGCTCGGTGGGTCGATCGTCGTCGCGTCCACGCCCGCCTCGGTGAGCTGACGTTCGAGTTCGGCGGCGATGCTCGCGTACGGCTCGCGCTCCCCGGGGGAGGCGATCACCAGGGACAGCGGCTCGCCGGTCAGCTCCGAACGCCAACTGCCCTCGGAGAAGTCGTATCCGGCGTCGGCCAGCAGCCGCGCCGCCCGATCCGGCGCAGCGCTCAGCCGAGCGGCGGGCAGCGTCGATGAGTACCCGGGTTCGGACGGCGCGAGCACGACAGCGTCGGCACGCAACGTCGCCGAGGGACCGCCTGCGACCCCCGTGTCGATCAGCTTCTCCCGGTCGAGCAGGGCGGCGATCCCGGACCGCAGATCATCGTCGGCCAACCCGTCAGCCACCGGCCGCAACAGCACTTCGGCCACCTCAGGGCGGACGACCGTGTGCTGCACCGTGCGCTCCCCCAGGGCGCCGAAGGCCCGTACACCTGCCGCGTCGAGCCTGGTCAGCGCGAACTGGTCGTTGCCGCTCCTGACCGCGGCGAGCAACCCGGTGCGATCCGATCTGCGCAGCACCAGTTGATCGACCGCGGCGGGCTTCTCCCAGTAGCGCTCATTGCGCTCGAGGATGATCTCACCCCGGGCCTTGTCCAACACCTTGATCGAGAACGGTCCACCGTAGGCGGGGAAGCTGCTCGACAGCGCGGCCTGCCAGCCACCGGGGGCGTCCTTGAGCAGATGGGCAGGCAGCAGGTCGTCGAACAGCGAACGCCAGCCCGGATAGCGTTCGGTGAAGGTGACCTCGACGCGTTTACCGCCCTTCCGGGAGGCGATATCGGAGATCAGGTGGTAACCGGCGGGATTGACGGTGCCCGGTTGGCTGCGCATGGCGTCGGCCAGATAGCTGAAGTCCTCGGCGGCGATGGGTGCGCCGTCCGACCATGATGCGTCCGGCCGGATCTCGTAGGCCACCGTGAACGGCTCCTGCTCGATGACCTTCGCCGAGCTCATCAGCGTCTCGTCGAGCTTCGGTTCACCCTTGTCGTCGACCCGGAACACCGAGGGCAGCAGCAACTGCGACAGCGCCGAGGTCACGGTAGAGGCATCCGCGATGTTGTGCGGGTTGTAGCCACCGGCCACTCCGTCGACGCCGACGACGATCTGGCTGGGCGCGTTCTGCGGCGTGGTCGGCGTGGCCGGCGTGGCCGTCGGCTCAGGGGGCGGAGGGGTGTTCGTGCACGCGGCCCCGACGAGCGCGACAAGGGCAAGGCATGCCCACGCCCGCCCTAGCTGACCGAACCGCACGACGCAAGTACCTCCACCTCACGGCTTGCTGAAGCGTCATGCTGCCAGATCCGCGGTGACGTCCGAGTCAGGTTCCCCGAATCAGGCTCCGGCATCCCTGCTCTTCGCCCGGGAGCGCTCCTTGGCCCGCAGGTTCGAGTCCAGCGTCACCTTGCGCACCCGCACCACGTCCGGAGCCACCTCGACACACTCGTCGACGGAGCAGAACTCCAGCGCCTCCTCCAGGCCGAGCTTGCGCGGCCTGGCGAGGCGCTCGAGTTCGTCACCGGTGGACGAGCGCATGTTGGTGAGCTTCTTCTCCTTGGTGATGTTGATGTCGAGATCTTCCGCCCGCGGGTTCTCGCCAACGACCATGCCCTGGTAGACCTCGGCGCCGGGCTCGACGAAGAAGGTGCCGCGATCGGCCAGCTGGATCATCGCGTAGCTGGTGATCGGGCCGGACCGGTCGGCGACAAGGGAGCCTGAGTGACGGGTGCGGATCTCGCCCACCCACGGGAAGTAGCCCTCGAAGACATGGTTGGCGATGCCGGTGCCCCGGGTCTCGGTGAGGAAGTCGGTGCGGAAACCGATCAGGCCACGGGAGGGCAGCACGTACTCCAGCTTGATCCGGCCGGTGCCGTGACCGCCCATGTGCTCCATCCGGCCCTTGCGGGCGGCGAGCAACTGGGTGATCGCGCCGAGGTGCTCCTCGGGCGCGTCGATGGACAGCCGCTCGAACGGCTCGTGCAGCTTGCCGTCGATGGTCCGGGTGACCACCTGCGGCTTGCCGACGGTCAGCTCGAAGCCCTCGCGGCGCATCTGCTCGACCAGGATGGCCAGCGCGAGCTCACCACGGCCCTGCACCTCCCAGGTGTCCGGGCGCTCGGTGGGCAACACCTTGATGCTGACGTTACCGACCAGCTCCTGGTCCAGGCGCGCCTTAACCAGCCGCCCGGTGACCTTGTCGCCACCGTTGCGACCGGCCAGCGGTGAGGTGTTGACGCCGACCGTCATGGAGATCGCCGGTTCGTCCACGGTGATCCGCGGCAGTGCCTCAGGGTAATCCGGGTCGGCGAGTGTGTCACCGATGGTGATGTCCGGAATGCCCGCGATGGCGACCAGGTCACCTGCCGAGGCCTCCTGGGCCGGGACCCGCTCTAGCGCCTCGGTGATCAGCAGCTCGGAAATGCGCACGTTCGCGACGCTGCCGTCGGCGCGCAGCCACGCCACCGTCTGTCCCTTGCGCAATCGGCCCGCATGGACGCGGATCAGCGCGATCCGGCCGAGGAAGCTGGACGCGTCGAGGTTGGTGACCAGTGCGCGCAGCGGGGCGTCGATCTCCGCCCGAGGCTCCGGCACGTGCCGGAGCAGCGTGTCGAACAGCGGGTCCAGGTTGTCGCTGTCCGGCGAGCCGCCGTCAGCAGGCTGGTTCAGGCTGGCCTTGCCGTCCCGGGCGGCGGCGTAGATCACCGGCAGGTCGAGGATCGCGTCGTGATCCGCGTCGTCGATATCGCTGGCCAGTTCCAGCAGCAGGTCGTGGGTCTCGTCCACGACTTCGGAGATCCGGGCGTCCGGACGGTCCACCTTGTTCACCACGAGGATGACCGGAAGCCGGGCCTCGAGGGCCTTGCGCAGCACGAACCGGGTCTGCGGGAGCGGCCCTTCGCTCGCGTCCACCAGCAGCAACACCCCGTCGACCATGGACAGCCCGCGTTCCACCTCGCCACCGAAGTCCGCGTGCCCAGGGGTGTCGATCACGTTGATGGTGATCGGGCCGTCCTGCGTCTGCCTGCGGATCGCGGTGTTCTTGGCGAGAATGGTGATGCCCTTCTCCCGCTCGAGCTCGCCGGAGTCCATCACCCGGTCGACCACTTCGGCGCGTGCCGCGAACGCCCCGGATTGGCGCAGCATCGCGTCCACCAGGGTGGTCTTGCCGTGGTCGACGTGCGCGACGATCGCGACATTGCGCAGATCCGTTCGGGTCTGGGCAACGATCTCGCTGGCTACGGGCACGGCAGGGCTCCTGGGTTTACGACGGCGATGGGGGACCACGAGCCTCGCGGCCCATCGTGAGACGGGCGCAGGTGGTCTCCATGAGGATACCTGTGCGACTACTGTGAGCAGTGACACACCGCAATCAAGGCTAGCCTCACCTAACCTCCTGGTGCGGGCAGCGCTAGGTGCGGATGGGGTGCAGCACCGATGTCCCAATGCCACATTGAGGACGTTCGCGCTACCGGGTGATCAGCGCCTCGTTGATCCAGTTCAGTTGGCGAGCCGTCCGCGTCGCCGAGAACTCGATCACCTCGTAATGCACGAGGTGCCTGAAGGAGAACGGGTCGGTCGACAAGATCGCGTCGAGCTTCCCGCGCAACATCGCACGAGCGATGATCACGCCACCCACGCGTGGTTCCCGACGTCCGGAGAGCAGGAAGTCCCCGGCCTCGTAGTGCTTCGTGAGCCACTCCGCGTGGTCCGGCAGTACGAGGTCGATCTCCTCGATCGGCGCTGTGTAAGTGCTCAAGACGACGTACATAGGTCAACGGTAGTCCCGTTGCGAGCCGGTGACAGGTGTTAACCGCCCAATCGATGCAGCGGCGAGACCGTGAGCAGGTTCCGTAGGGCAGGCAACAGAACGCGATCGGCGGGCAGCCAGTCCACGCCGTCCAGGTCCCCTTCGCTGATCCACCGCAGTGCTCGGTGTTCCAGCGGAACCGGCTCGAGGCCGGGGTCGGTCAGCACGACCGAGTAGACCCGCAGCACCTTGCCACCGGGCAAGGCGACGTCCTCACCCACCCGCTCGCCGATGGCGATCCGTACGTCAAGCTCCTCCACACACTCCCTGCGCAGGGCATCGACCGCCGACTCACCCGGCTCGACGCGGCCGCCGGGCAGCTCCCAGTACCCGGCCAGGTCCGCGGGATGGGCACGTTGGGCGGCCAGCAGCGCACCGGCACGCACGATCGCCGCACCGACGATGACTCCTGGGTCCACAACAGTGCAACCTACCTGCCGCCTCGTGAGTGATCAGCGTTGCCGGAACAACAACTTTCACTCACGAGGGTGCGGCGCGCCACTGGGCTTGGAAGCGTGCACCGCCCTCGGGGGATTCGCTGACCGCGACCTGTCCGCCGCGACGCCGCACCAGTTCGGCGACCAGCGCGAGCCCCAGCCCGGACCCGCCCGAGGTGCGTGCCCGGTCGTCGGCCACCCGGTAGAACCGGTCGAAGACCCGCTGGCGGTGCTCGACGGCGACACCCGATCCGTCGTCGTCGACCACGACCCGAACCGACGACCGCCCGGGGAGCACCGTGACGACCACCTGAGCACGCGCGTACCGGTAGGCGTTGCGTAAAAGGTTGTCCAGCACCAACTCGACCTCGGCGTGGGCCGCGCTGGCCCAGACCTGGCCGCCTGGCGCGCTGACCCGCACCAGCGGTGGCCCGACCGGCAGCCGTGCCGCCGCTGATCTGGCCTCACTCACCAGTTCGACCGGTGTCGCGGCGGGCATCTCGCCCGCGTCCGATCGGGCCAACACGAGCAACTCGTCCAGCAGCGCGGAGAGTCGCTCGGCTTCGGCCAGCACATCGGCGAGCACCTCCTGGCTCGACTCGGGATCCGGATTAGCCACCGCGACCTCAGCCTGCACCCGGATCGACGCAACCGGGGATCGCAACTCGTGGGCGGCGTCGCCGGTGAATCTGCGCAGCCGCCTGCTGGATTCCTGCTGGCGGTCCAGCAACCCGTTGAAGTCCTCGGCGAGCGCACGCAACTCGTCCTCGGACTTCGCGACGGGTAGCCGCTCCCCCTCGGCGAGTCCGCGTAGCGAGCCGCGCATCCGGCCGATCGGCCGCAGCGTCGAACCCACACCGATCCAGGTGGCCAGTCCCGCGACCAGCGCGCCCGCCAGCGCCAGCAAGAGCAGCCAACGGCCGCCGTCGTGCACCGCGGAGGCGGTTCCGACCAACCCGGCGCCGACCACAACCAGCCGTTGCGCACCGTCCGGGGCGGTGGCCACGGTGCCGTGCCAGCGCATCGGTGGATCACCCTCGACCCGCACCGGCAGGCCCGCCTTGAGCGTGCGGACCGCGTCCATTCCGAGTGCGACCCGCCCTCCGCCGTCTACCGGCGTACCTGCCGTGTCCAGCACCCGCACCAGCAGGCCGTCCGATTCGGTGGGGTTGCGGCCCTGAGTGACGTCGGCGACGGCACCGTCGAGTGCTCCGGCGAGCTCATCATCGACCGAACTGATCAACAACGGACCCAGCCGGCCACCAGCCAACGCGGCGAGTCCGAGCAGGCAGGCCAGCATGACCGCGGTGGCCAGCGTCGTGATGCGTAACCGCAGCGACCGGTGCGGCCACAACCCTCGGGGAGCGGCCATTGCTCAGCACCCGGACGCGGACACCTGGTAACCGTGGCCCCGCACGGTCCGCACCACATCGCCCGCCCCCACCGCCGCCAGCTTGCGGCGCACGTACCCGACATAGACCTCGACCACATTGCGGGTTGCCGCCTGCTCAGCGCCCCACACCGCGGCGAGCAGTTCGTCCTTGCTGAGCACGGTGCCCGCTCGACCGGCCAGCACCTCCAGCACCGCGAACTCGCGCGCGCTCAGCGGGACTTCAGTGCCCTTCCAGTGCACAACACGCGCGGCCCGGTCAACCAGCAGGTCGCCGATCCGCAATGGACCGCGCGGATCCGCGCCTGCCCTACGCAGCACGGCGCGCAGCTGCGCGACGAGCACGACGAACGAGAACGGCTTCACCAGGTAGCCGTCGGCACCGAGGTCGAGCCCGTCGGCCTGATCAATCTCGCCGTCCTTGGCCGAGATCAGCAGGACCGGGGTGCGCACTCCCTCGGCGCGCAGGTGTTGCAGCACGCGGTATCCGGACAGGCCGGGCAGCATGATGTCCAGCAGCAGCGCGTCGAACGAGCCGGTACGGGCCAGGCGCAGCGCGGTCGGACCGTCGGCGGCCACCATCACGTCCATGCCTTCGGCGGCGAGGCCGCGGGCGAGGGCCTTGCGCACTCCCGGCTCATCGTCGACAACGAGCACCTGAGGCTTCATGCCGGTAAGCATGCCCGCATCGGCCGCTCGATGCGCACGTTCTCAGCACCATCTCAGTGTCCAGCGCGGTCTCAGGTCCATCTCAGCGTCGGCCGCGCACTCTCGACGGTGCAGATGAAGCACACTGGTTGACGATGAGGGAGAGGGTCATGAGACCGAGAACCAAGGCGCTGACCGCGGCGGTCGCGGGAACCGCGCTGGGCGTCGCCGGGCTGGCCGTGCTGGCCATGCCTGCGGACGCGGGGGACGAACCGGAGTTGCCCGCGATCAGCGCGGACGAGCTGGTCGAGTCGGTGCTCTCCGCCGAACCACCCGCCTTCGCCGGAACCGTGGCGGTCGACAATGAGCTCGGCATTCCGGAAATCCCCGGCATGGACTTCGCGGACACCGATTCCGCGCGGGTCTACCACGATGGTGACCAGCGCGGGCGAATTTCCGTGCAGCGCGGTACCGGCGAGCAGACCATCGTGCGCGATGCCGAGGGCGTATGGACCTACGACTCCGGCGAGAACACCGCGACCTGGTACGCGCTGCCCGCCGACGCCGCGGAACGGCACCCGGTTCCTCGGGACGCGGCGCTGGGCGATCGGACGCTGGGCCATCGGACACTGGGCGATCCGGCGGCCGCGGCCACCGAGATGATCGACAAGCTTTCCGAGAGCAGCACGATCTTGGTGGACGGCACGGCGCGGGTAGCCGACCGGCCCGCCTACGAACTGGTGCTCACCCCCAAGCCGAGCGAACGAACGCTGCTCCGCGAGATCAAGGTCGCGATCGACTCCGAGACCCGGCTGCCATTGCGCTTCCAGGTGCTGCCCAACGGATCCGCCGACCCGGTGCTGAGCGTCGGATTCACCGACTTCTCGGTCGGCGACCAGCCCGATGAGCTGTTCACCTTCAGCCCGCCCGAGGGGGCCACGGTCGTCGAAGGCGGCGCCCGCGAGCACGGCCAAGACGGGAAGGATGCCGACGCGGTTGCAGCCAAGGCCGCGCTGACCGTCGTCGGTGACGGATGGGACGCGGTGCTGACCGGAAACCTGCCCGGCGACGCACCGTCGGGCGAGCGGGAGGGCACCGATCCGCGCGCATTGCTCGAGCAGGTCGGCGAGCGGGTCACCGGCGAGTTCGGCTCCGGCTACGTGATCACCACCAGGGCGGGCACCGGACTGCTGAGCGACGACGGACGCTTCGCCGTCGGCCTGGTGCCGCAGCAGGTGCTCATCGAGGCGTTGGACACCCCATGAGCGCGGTAGCGACAGAGCGGGGCGCGGTCATCTCTTCGGAGGTGGCCGCGCCCCGGCCCACGCTGGCCGCGCGCACCCGGGGGCTGCGCAAGGTCTACCGCAGTGCGGTCGCGGTGGACGGGGTCGACCTCGATGTGCCGGAAGGTGCGGTGCTCGGCATGCTCGGGCCCAACGGCTCGGGCAAGACCACCACGATCCGGATGCTGCTCGGGCTGGTCCGGCCGACCGAGGGCGAGGTCGAGTTGCTGGGACAGCCGATGCCGGAAGCGGCAGGCAGGACGCTGCCGCACATCGGCGCCCTCGTCGAAGGGCCGGGTTTCCACCCGTTCCTGTCCGGCCGGGAGAACCTGCTACGACTGGCCGCAGCCGAACCACTACTGTCCACATCGGACACTGCGCGCGCGGTGAGCGATGCGCTGGAGCGGGTGGGTCTCTCCGGGGCGGCACATCGGCGCTACCGCGGCTACTCACTGGGTATGAAGCAGCGGCTCGGCCTGGCCGGTGCACTGCTGGTGCCGCGCAGGCTGGTGGTGCTCGATGAACCGACCAATGGGCTCGATCCCGCAGGCACCCGGGAGATCCGCACGATCATCGCCGAACTGCACGCCGCCGGGGTCACCGTGCTCGTCTCCTCGCACCTGCTCGCCGAGGTCGAGGCGACCTGCACCCATGTGGTGGTGCTGCACGAGGGCACCGTGGTCGCCCAGGGTGAGCTGGACGAACTGCTCGAATCCGGCAGTCCCGCGCTGCTGGTGAGCACACCGGACGCCGACGCCGCGGTGAACGCGTTACGGGACAACCGGATCCCGTCCCGGTTGGCGCCCGAGGGCGTCCGGGTCGATCTGACCGCGACCACCCCGCCAGCGGTGCTGGACACCCTGGTGCGGGCCGGAATCGCGGTCTACGAGGCGCGCCGGGAACGCACCGGGCTGGAGGACGTGTTCGCCCGGCTCACCCAGGCTGAGTTCGACAGCGCGGAACTTGAGCACGCCACCATGAGCGAGGTGGGATCATGACCGCCGCCCAGACACTGGCCGCCGGGTGGCAACCGCCGCTGGTGAAGGTCGCGCTGCCCAGGTTGCTGCGCGCCGAGTTACGGTGGATCTTCCGCAGGCCGCGGACGTTGATCGTGCTCGGCCTGCTGGCCGCGATCCCGGTAGTCATCGGTGTCTCGGTGCGGTTGGCGGGCGCACCGGCCGGTGGGCCACCAGGGGGCGATGCGCCCGTTTTCGTGACGGCCGCTTCCAGTGCGCTCGCGCTGCCGATCGGGGCGCTCACCGTGACCCTTGCGCTGCTACTGCCGCTGTCCGTCGCGATGGTGAGTGCCGATGCGCTCGCGGGCGAGCAGGCACACGGCACCCTGCGCGGGTTGCTGCTCGCCCCGGTCGGCCGGGGTCGGCTGCTCGGGGTCAAGGCGTTCGGGATGGCTTCTGCCGCGCTGACTGCCGTCATCCTGATGGCAGCGACCGGACTGATCACCGGGTTGATCCTCAACGGCACCGACGGGCTGTTCACCTTGTCCGGCACGACATTGGGTTTCGTTGACGCACTGGGCCGGGTCGCGCTCGCCGCTGGGTGGGTCACCGTGCAGTTGTGCGCGGTCGGTGCGGTGGCGCTGGCCATCTCGGCGTCCACCGAGCATCCGGTGGTGGTGGTTGCCTGCGTGCTGGCAGGCGACATCGTGTTCGGCGTCCTGCAACTGCTGTCGGCAGTGGACTGGCTGCACCCGTTCCTGCTGACCGAGTCCTGGTCCACGGTCACCGACGTGCTGCGCGATCCGATACCGATGGACGCCCTGACCGAAGGCACCCTCCGTGCTGCCTGTTACATCGTCATCGGCCTGTCGTTGGCCTACGCCAGCATGATCGCCCGGGACGGCTGAAAGACGCTTTGGGCGCGTCCAGTGCGGTGAAAGGCGCCTTCAGTGCATCCAGTGTGGTGAAGGACGCTTTCAGCGCATCGGTGCACCGCTGCGTCTTGCGGGACACCCGCACCGAGCTGTCCTTCACTGCCCCACCACGGCGACGCCATCTGCGTCGAGTTCCAGTCGGACGCGATCCCCGGGTTGGATACCCGATCCGGTACCGGCGATCGCGTCCACTGTGGACGGCTCCCCGGTGAGCGCGACCACCAGGCGCACATGGTCGCGACGGTGCACGATGTTGCGCACCGTTCCTGAGGTTTCCCCGCTGTCGCTGACCCGCACCGCGCTGGGACGCAGTCCGAGGCGGACCGCGCCGTCGGCCGTCTCGGCCAGCGCGACCGACCCGAGCACACTGCGGGCCACCCCGCCGCGCACCTGTGCGGCGACGAAGGTGGTCACACCCAGGAACGCGGCGACCGGATCGTCGACCGGGCGCCGCCACACCTCGGCGACCGTACCGACCTGCCGGATCCGGCCCTGGTCGAGCACCGCGACCCGGTCGGCAAGGGTGAACGCCTCCTCCTGATCATGGGTCACCAGCAGCGCGGTGATCGACGCATCCCGCAGCACCCGCGCCAGGTCGATCGCCAACTGTTCACGCAGGCTCGCGTCCAAACTGGACAGTGGCTCGTCAAGCAGCAGCAACCGTGGTTTCGGGGCGAGCGCCCTGGCCAGGGCGACCCGCTGGGCCTCGCCGCCGGACAACTCGGTAACCGCACGCTGGCCGTATTCCCTGAGCCCGACGAGGTCGAGCAGTTCGGCGACCCGGCGGTCCCGGTCCGCGCGCCGCATTCCGTGCATGCGCAGGCCGAACGCCAGGTTCTCCGCTACGTCACGGTGCGGGAACAGTTGCCCGTCCTGGAAAACCAGCCCGAATCCACGCCGATGCACCGGGGTGCGGCTCAGATCGACCCGATCCCAGTGCACGGTACCCTCGGCCGCGGGCTCGAGGCCGCTGATCGCCCGCAGCAGCGTGGACTTGCCAGACCCGGACGGGCCGAGCAGCGCGAGAACCTCACCGTCGGCGATATCCAGATCGACATCGCGCACCGCGGCGAACGAGCCGAACCGCACGCTCACACCCCGTACCGACAGCATCGGCCTAGAACTCTCCCATCGTGGATCGCAACCGGTCGACCACCAACACGGTGATCAGTGTGACCAGCATCAACACCACGCAGGCCGCGTACGCCATCTGACTGTTGTGCGCACCCGGCCGCGACATCAGGGCGGCGATCGCCACCGGCAGCGTCGGCGCATCCGGCCGCGCGAGGAAACTCGTCGCACCGAACTCACCCAGTGCGATCACGTAACCGAAGCCCGCCGCCGCGAACACCGGCCGCACGGTGAGCGGCAGGTCGATCTCCCGCCACACCCGTGCCTGCGAAGCGCCCAGAGTGGCCGCGGCCTGACGCAGCCGCTCCGAGACGGCCCGCAGCACCGGCAACACCATCCGCACCACCAGCGGGACGATCACCAATGCCTGCGCGAACGGCACCAGCAGCGGCGACGTGCGTAGGTCACCTGGCAGCAGGTGCAGCGTCACCAGGTAGCCGAAGCCGACCGTCACGGCGGAGACCCCGAGCGGCAGCATCAGGGCCGCGTCGAGCACCTCGCCCATCCCACGCGACAACCGGTCGGGATTGCGGCGCAGCGACACCAGCACCACCGACGCGGACACGCCTACCAGCATCGCGAGCAGGGTCGCATCGGTCGCGGTGCGCAAGGACTGCAGTGCGGCATCCCAGCCGGACACCGCGAGCACGTCGGCACTGCCCTGCCCGGCCAACGCCCGGTATCCGTCCAGGCTCCATCCGGCAGGCGTGTCCACCGAACGGGCCATCAGCCCGGCAATGGGTACCGCGAGCAGGGCCAGCACCGCGAACGCCATGGCGACCACGACCCACTCGGCGCCGACGGGCTTGCGGGCGTTCTGCACGGTGGAACGCAACCCGAGCGCGCGTTCCCTCCTGCGCCGCGCCCTGGCGCCCAGCGCCAGCGCACCGATCACCGCCGCCAACTGCACTAAGGAGAGCGCGGCGGCACCCTGCAGGTCGAACAGATTGACCGTGCGCAGGTAGATCTCGGTCTCCAGGGTGCGGTAGCGCGCCCCGCCGATCATCAGCACCACACCGAAACTGGTCGCACAGAACAGAAAGACCACGGCCGCCGCCGAAGAGATCGCAGGAGTGAGTGCGGGCAACGTCACCGATCGGAAGGCCCGCCACCGGGACGCACCGAGGGCCCGCGCGCTGTCCTCGACGCGCCGATCGATGAGCGTCCACAGGCCGGACACCGTGCGCGCGACCACGGCGACGTTGAAGAACGCGTTGGCCAGCACGATCGACAGCACACCGCCATCGGGCAGCAACGCGCGGAATGCCAGCCCCACGACAACGGTCGGCAGCACGAATGGCACCAGGATCAGCGTCCGCACCAGTGCGAGGCCACGCATCCTGATCCTGGACAGCAGGTAAGCCACCGGCATGCCCGCGACCACCGCGATCGCGGTCGACGCCGCCGCCTGGCCCACGGTGAACGCCGCGATCCGCCAGGTCTGCGGCTCGGCGAGCACCCTGGCCACCCCGCTCTGGCCGGTACCGGTGGCCGACCCGAATCCGAGGCCGACGATGGCCGCCACCGGCCAGGCGAAGAACACCGCGAGGAAGCCCAACGGCAGCAGCGCGAGGGCGATCAGGGGGAGCCCGCCCCTGCTGCGCCGCGTTCGGGCCCGAGTCAGCCCTCGATCAGTGAGCGCCACTGCGCCACCCACTGCTCCCTGCCTGCGGTGACCTTGTCGCTGGGCAGCGTATCGGCCTCATCGGGCAACGGAGCGACCTCGGCCCAGCCCTCGGGCAGCGGGACCCCTTCCCGCGCCGGGTAGACGTACATGTTCTCCGCGACGCTGGATTGAAACTGCTGGGACAGCAGGAAATCCACCACCTTTCTGGCGGCTTCCGGATTCTTCGCGCCCGCCAGCACGCCTGCGTACTCGACCTGCCGGTAGCAGGTGTCCAGCAAGGCCTCGGTGCGCGATGCGCCGTCGTCGGTGACCTCGGCGGCGGGCGACGAAGCGTAGGACACCACGATCGGCCGTGGCCCTTCCCCGGACGAGCCGGAGAACTCCTGGGTGTAGGCCTCGGTCCAGCCGCTGACCGTTTGGACGCCGTTGGCCTTGAGCTTGGACCAGTAGTCCTGCCAGCCGTCCTCGCCGAACTCCGCGATCGTGCCGAGCAGGAACGCGAGACCGGGCGATGACGTAGCCGGATTCTCCACGACCAGCAGGTCTTTGTACTCGGGGTCGGCGAGGTCGGCGTAGCTGGTGGGCTCGGGCAGGTCGTTCTCCTCGAAGTACCGGGTGTCGATGTTGACGCAGACATCACCCACGTCCACGGCGGACAGGCGTTGCTCAGGGTCGATCGAATACCGCTGCGGACCCTTGTTCGCCTCCGGGCTGGTGTAGGGCTCGAACACGTCCTCGGTGAGCGCGCGTGATGCGAATGTGGAATCCACCCCGTAGGCGACATCCCCGATCGGGTTGGCCTTGGTCAGCACGAGTTTGTTCGTCAGCTCTCCGGCATCACCGGCCTTCTGCACGACGATCGTGATGCCGGTCTGCCGCTGGAACGTCTGCATCACCGAGTCGGGCGCCGCCCAGGAGTCGTGGGTCACCAGGGTGACCTTCTTGGCGCCGTCCTCGGGGTCCTCCTGGCCACCGATCACCGTGCAGGCCGAGGCCAGTACCCCGGTGAGCAACGCGGCGACGACCAGTGCGGTAGATCGGGTGCGGCCGGTCCAGACAGCGTGCTTCACGGGTCCTCCTACTCCTCTCCGGCGGCTCACGCCGGTCCCTTGGCAGGCAGCAGCGTACTCGGGCGCTGCGCCGCCGCCGTTCACGCGGCACCATGGACGGCATGCTGGAACTACTGACAGACGATCAGATCGCAGAAGCGCTCAAGGCCAGGTCGGCCTGGCAGGCCAACGGGCCTGCCCTGGTGCGGACCGTCAAGCTGGCGAGCTTCCCGCAAGCCATCGAGGTCGTTGATCGAGTCGCCGTGGTCGCGGAGGAACTCGACCATCACCCGGACATCGACATCCGTTGGCGCACGTTGACCTTCTCATTGAGCACGCACTTCAAGGGCGGCGTCACCAACAACGACCTCATGCTCGCCGATCGCATCGACTCCGTGCTGGCCGAGGTGACCAAGGGCTGAAGGACAGCGATGGCGCCGTGTAGCGGGCCAACGAACAACGCGATGCCGTGCCTTCGCTCCCCGGGCGGCTGCACCCACGAGCGCGGGAGCCGCCCGGCGTGCGCTCCCGCCGTCAACCTGCTGTTCACTGCCGCGCGCTGTACCCGGCCGCGCAGCCCGCCCGATGACTCGGCCGCCCGCCCCCGCGCGCCCGACCAGGCGTTGCAAACCGGCGACGCCGGGCGGGTCGGGGCAACCCGGCGTCGGCCAGGAGATCAGGGTTGCGCGTTGATCACCCGCGTCCGATCACCGGCTCCACTGTCAAGCTCCAGATTGGACAGCGCCCGCACCGCAGCCCGGCCCATCCCGGCGTTGACGCGGGCGATGTGCGCCAGCAGCTCCCGATCACACGCGATCAGCGCGACCACGCCCGCGCGCGCGTGCCACCCTTCCGCGGCTGCTCCGGCGGCGGCTGGAAGCACGCGCACTTGCCGTCCATGTGGTCGTAGACCATGCAAAACCGCGTCTCGCCCGGCGCGATAGGCCGCGGGCGCCGACCGTGCCGGGTCGCCTTCCTCTCGCTCACCGCGCGTCCAACCCGCTGGGCATCGACTCCATCCGCAGCCACACCCCGTTGCACTCCAAGCACGCCGGAGCCAACCACCGGGTGCCCAGCGAGGGGAAATCGTCGGCCCCAGTTGTCACCACCGCGCCGCACAGCGCGCGGAACCTCTCCCCCGGCCCGAGGACGTGCGGCGAATCGAGAGCGTGCCGCGTGCGATCGGCCTGCTGCCAGCGCAGCCTCGACGGCCTGCGCACGTCGGCCAGTGTCGTGTGATCGTGCGACGGCAGCGGACAGCTACCCGATATCCAACCCATGCGTAGAGAGTCACGGCAGCCGTACCGGGAGAACACCGCACACCGCTACGTTTTCGCCACGACCGTCACCCGTATCTATGCCTCCCACGCACAGAACCGCCGAGCGAATCGATACCGGTAGCCTCGCACCCGTGGATCTGCTTCCCTTCAACGAGTACGTGCGGTCACTCAACCGCAAACGCATGTCCGCCGGAGTGCTGCTCCGCGACGCCACCGGCCGCGTGCTACTGGTCGAGCCGTCCTACAAACCGCACTGGGACATCCCCGGCGGCTCAGTCGATGCCGGCGAGGCACCCTGGACGACGGCAGCGCGCGAACTGCGCGAAGAACTGGGCATCCGTCGGCCGCTCGGCCCGCCGATCGTGATCGACTACGTGCCGACGAACGACCGCATGCCTGAAGGCGTCGCGTTCATCTTCGACGGTGGGATCACCACGGACGCTGAGGTCCGCGGCCTTTCGCTCAGTGATCCCGAGATCCTGTCCGCCCGCCTGCACACCCTCGAAGAAGCCGCCGAGAAAGTGAAACCGTCCCTTGCCCGCCGACTCGCGGTCGCACTAGACGTCGCCGTAACAGGTGGGCTCGCATTGTGTGAGAACGGCGAACGCGCAGCGCGATAAGATCGGCACAGCGCGTACACGTGGGAGGCGACATGGCGGCCGGTAACTCAATCTCGGAGAACCTGGCGCGCATCCGCAAGGCCCGCGACTTCTCGCAGGAACGCCTCGCCGAAGCCGCGTCCGTCGGCGTCGACACCATCGCCCGCATCGAACAAGGCACCCGCACGACGAGCCGGCCAGAAACCCTCCGACGCCTGGCCGACGCCCTCGACGTCACCGTCGACACCCTGCTCGGCCGGATACCCGCGAAACACAGCACTAACATCGACGTTGCACCCCTCCGGCACGCGATCACCGCCAGCAACCACATCCCCGGCCTGAGCGATTTCGCGGAAGCGCGAGACGTCGTCACTCTCCTCGAGCTCACCAGTGCCACACACCAAGCGTGGCGCGCCTACGTCGACGGTCGGCACGCCGAACTGCTTCACGCTCTGCCCGTCGTACTCGTCGACGCGCGCCGGCTCATTCGCACGTTCACCGACGACGAAAAGGCCGGCGCGTACCGCGTTCTGTCGACCGCCTACCGACTCGGTGCCGGCATGGCCGGCCGACTCGGCCTCGACGACCTGGCATGGACATCGGCCGAACGCGCACTCGACGCCGCACGCCAGTCCGACTCGCCAGACGTCGAGTCCGCGATCTCCCTGCGCTACCTGGCGTGGACACTCGTCCGCCAGGGCAGAACCGACGACGCCGAGCGCGTCGCCATCTCGGCGGCCGAGGCCATCCAGCCCGCCATGTTCGACCGCGACCCGACCCGCGCCGGGGTGTTCGGCAACCTGCTGTTCAATGCCGCGAGCGCCGCGCTGTACGCCGGCCGCGCAGCGCGCGCCGATGACCTACTCGCCGAAGCTCAGGCCGCCGCCGTCCGCGCGCGAGGCGATACCGCCACCGAAGCCGCGATCTTCGGGCCACGGGTCGCCGCGCTCCAACAAGTCGACTGCACCGCAAGAGCCGGCGATCCGGAACACGCGCTGCACCTCGCTCAGGCCGTACCAGACGCGCGCGGAGAAGTCCCCGCGTTCTGGGAAGCCGGGCATCGGTTGCGGCTCGCCGCAGCGGCGATGGAGCTGCGCAGAGATCACCGCGCGCTCAGCTACCTCGCCGAGGCCCGCGACCTCGCGCCGGACTGGGTGCGCTACCAACCGCTGGGCGAGGCCACAATGCGTCGGTTACTCGACCGGGCGTCCCGCCGCCGAGGAACCGAGTTCGCACAACTCGCCGTGCACTACGGGGTTGTCTCGCCGTAGAACAAGCCCGCCCGTTGGAAGTTCCTGCCAAGTGCCCAAACGTCCGTTGGGACAGCCCGTCAGTCGTTCAGGTCGGACATCATGCGCAGCCCACGCTCGCGGGCGTAGTCGGCCAGGCCGCGCCTGTGGGCAACCAGCCACACCCGCGCCAAGATGATCGCCGGCCGCTCACGGCGCGCTTTCCGTGCCCGCTCGGCTGCCGTCCGCGGCCCCAGCCACACCGGCACCTGCGGCGGCGCGTATGGATTCGGCCGCGACCGTTCCAGCCGGTAGCCAGCCCCGTAGCCCTCGGTGCGCGCTGCCCGCACCCGCTCAGCGGTCAAGGTCACCGCGCCACCTCCCGCACCGCCGCAGTTGTCTCCTGACGAACGAATGACGAACGCCGAAGAGCCCCGCGCGAGGCCGCCACAATACTCTTGCAGGATCGTCGCCACCTTCGGATGTGGCGCGACTCGACGTTCTTGACGTCGACTTCCAAATCCGGACCCAACCTGTCCTTATCCTGCGCTAATGTGCCCATGCCAAGTCAGCGAATGTGAGATCATCGGTAGGAGGCAGGGAGGGGACCATGGTCGACAAGTTCAAGGACCCGCTGCTGACTCCTAGCGAGACAGCGCGCCATCTCCAGATACCTCGGCCCACGATCTACTACTGGCTGAGGGAGAAGGCTAACGGCGTTCCCTTGGTCCATCACGTCGAGCCCGAAAGGCGCGGATGGCCTTCGGTGCCCTTCGTGGCGGTCGTCGAGGCGTACGTGTTGCGCTTTCTGCGGGACCTAGGGCTCACGAAGAAGTCGATCCGGGAAGCCGCCGCTGAGGTGCGCAGGGAGTTCAACACCCCATACGCGCTCGCCACGCGTCGCGTCTGCACCGACGGAGTCGACATTTTCGTTCACTACGCCGATGACGACATCGCCAGGGTGAAGGACGGTCAGCGTCCCATCCGCGAAGTGATCGATTATTACTTGAAGTACATCACTTGGGACGAAAGTGACCAGTTCGCTGGTCGGCTCCGCCTTAGGCAGTACTCCGACGTTGCGCCAGTGATCATTGATCCCCGATTTGGCTGGGGTGCGCCCGTTGTCGAGTCGACCAAAGTTCCTGTCGACGCTGTTGTGAATCTATGGCTTGCGGGTGAATCGATCGAGCAGGTGGCCTACGAATATGACATGACTCCCGAGCAGGTGGAGTCGATATGTCGGGCAGCACGTGCAGGCTGAGTTTTTCCTCGATCGAGGCCTCGGACGGGGAGTCGCTGAAGGCCTTACCGAGCTGGGCTGGCTCGTACATCGAGCGACAGAGCACTTTGCGAACGACGCTCAGCAGATCAGCGACGAAGATTGGCTTGCGTACGGCCTAGCGAACGGGTGGACACCGCTTTGCAAGGATGGTCGCATCAAGGGCCGTAGACACGAGCGTGAGCCATTGATTGAACACCGAGGGGTGCTGTTCTACCTCAACAACCAACGTCTACTCCGAGCCGAGATGATACGCCGGTTTCACGACGCTCAAGCGGCGATCTATCGCGCTGTGACTCGGGGCGGTCCTGCCGCGTACGCCGTCAGCGCGGACGGGATTCGCCGGACCTGGCCATGACGCCTCCGTGCGAGTACCGAGTACGCCAGGGGTTGCTGGTCATCCCGTCACCTGATGGCGTCTTGATCACGCCGTGCCGTCGCCGCAACCTACCTTGAGACCGGCGCGTGCGTTGTCAGGCTTGCGGCGATGGGGCGGTGAGGCTCTGAGCAGTACGAGTGGGCTCGTTCTACACGTTGAAGCGGAACTCCACGACGTCGCCGTCGGACATGACGTAGTCCTTGCCCTCTATGCGGACCTTGCCCGCCGACCGTGCGGCCGCCATCGAGCCCGCCACGACCAAGTCGTCGAACGACACGACCTCGGCCT
>JBOHER010000016.1:0-3310 GCA_050701115.1 Haloechinothrix sp.
TGGCAAGCTCGGCGGCTGAGCCGTAGAGCGCCCTGGCGTACGCCTCGGTCTGGAGCAGTCCGGGGATGACCAGCGCGTCGTAGGTCAGCAGTGCTCGGGCCTCAACCTCCAGGCCGATGTAGTTGGCGTACGGGGCGGTCAGGGAGCCTCGATGCTTGGCCCACCAGCCGCGTTGCTTGCCTTCCTTGGCGAGCTGCTTGAGGCGGTCCTGGTCGTCCACCTCAGTGACGCCGTAGCGGTTCAGTAGCGCCTCAACGTCGCGGGGCTTGATGCCGACGCGCCCCTTCTCGATCCGGTAGATCGTGGAGTCGGACACTTCGAGAACGCTGCCGGCGTCCGCTGGCGTCACAGCTGCGGCCTCACGAAGACGCCGCATCTCGATGCCAAGCACCTTCCTGCGCAGTGTCGGGCTCGCGTCTGCCATCGATCGATCCCCTCTCCGGTTCCAGTGCCGACCGCTCAGTGTCCGCCGTCACCTCGCTGTCGGCAAGTGGGTTTGACCTAATGTGGCGGCAACGTGCCGGTAAGTATTGCGCTCGAAACATGCTTCTGCAATTCTACGTGGCATAGCGCCCTGTCACGCCGTGTTGATCAGATCCCGTCGTGGCGGGTGACCGGTAGGCCGGGACGAGATCCCGAGGGGGGCATCTCGTCCCGGCCCCTACCAGGTGAGAGAGGTGGAAGCGATGATCCGGCGGCACCGACTCACAGGCGACCTGGAGCCGCCCGTGCGGCTCGTACGCATCGTTGATGTGCCGTTTGCCGAGGTGGCTCGGATGGACCTCAAACTCCACCGCCGCGCGTGGTGGCGTCGTGTGTGCCGCTCCTGCCACGACCGGTGGCCCTGTGCACGCCGTAGACAGCTAGACGCGATCATCGGCCCGCCGCGCAGCACTCGTGGCTGGTGGCTGGCGTTCCCCGCTCTGGTCGGTGTCGCGCTGGTCGCCGCCACGATGGCAGGGGTGGTCCCGTGGTGAAAGCGATCGGCCGAGCAGCGGTGCCGGTGATGCCACGCGGACACGCGCCTGATGCCGAGTACATCCTCGACGGGAAGTTTCTGCTCCACCGACCGTGTGGCCGTTGGATGCGTCCCCGCTCGGGTGAGGGTGGATTACGCACGTACTGGTGCGGCTCGACGTGTCCCGGCGGTGTGGTGGACGCGCCGACGGTGGAAACCGAAGTCGAGTTCGCCACGCTCGCGCGGGCCGTGGTCACGCTGCACCCCGACCTTGCCCGCCGCCACCACCGCGACCAGAACCGACTGGACTGGTCCGAAGCGCCACCTGCGGAGGTGGACGCCGAGGAGCTGCGCAGGTGGCAGCGGTGCGACCTGTCCGACCGGCGCGCGATGGTGCGTACCGCGTACGTGCGCGTGGAGATCGATGAGCACGGCCGCTTCCACCGCGTGCGGCGCGGGGGACCGTCGTGATCGCGATGACCGACCCGACAGCGCCACCGCTGGAGCCGTTCGGGGAGCCGGTGCCATGCGGGACGTGTGGCGGGCCGATCGTTAACTCGGTGTTGGGCTGGCTCCACGTCACCGAGCACGGCGTCCCCGCAACCGGGTGGCTGTGCCCCGCGCCGCACATGCACCTAGCCGAACCAGACTTCCTCGCCACCCCCGACGCCTCGACCGGCCGTGACACCGCGCCGCCCCCGCCGCCGCCGAAGCGAACGCCGACACCCATTCCACCCCGCAAGGACGTGGGGCGAGCACCGTCCTCCCCACAGGCCGCCCCACCGGCGCAGTGGCCCCCACTCCAGAACGGCGAGTGGTGGCAGCCGCAGTGACACGCCGAGCGCCACGCACCACCGCTCCCCGTTGGTCCGTGCGTGGCGCTGTTCCGCCTCCGCCGCGCCGCCGCCCGACAGCGGCGTGACACCCCTCGACCCCTTCGGAGATATCGATGCTATCCACACACGCGACGGTGGCCGTGACGTGCCTGGTGCTGGGCTGGCTAGCAGGGAACGGCTATGCGCGGGCGGCGATGGCGTGGAACACGTACCGAACCCGCCGCGCCGAGTTGCCGATCTTGCTCCGACTGGCCCGGCTGTTGACCGTCAAGTCCGCCGGCTGGGTGCTCCTCGCCGCAGTGGTCGCGGTCCTCGCCCTGTACGCGCTAACGACTAAGGATGTGTGACCTCGTGCGCAGTCCGTTCACCGCCGATGACCGGCCGCCGATCGAGCCGCCCGCGAAACTCGAACCTGACCAGGCGGCTTATTGGTCGGTCGTGGCCGAGCAGTGGCACCCTGATGACGACGTACGAGACCGGATCTTGCTCGGCATGCTCGCCCGTGCCGAGCAGTCCACAGTGGCCCCCGTGCTGCGGCGACGCATGCTCGCGGAGGCGGAGTTGGTGCTGGCTGACCATCGACCCGACGAGCAGGGCAACTGTTTCCTGTGCTGCACGTCGCGGTCAGAGGGTGGTTGGGAGATCCCGTTTCCCTGCTGGAGCGTGCGCTACGCGCGGCTTGTCCGGGGCGAGCACGCCGACCCCGTGGCGTAAGGCCGGAGCAGTGCCGTCGGGTTGCGTGACGGTCTCTAGCCGGCCAACTCCAGGCGGGGGAACACGGGCTGCGGATCGGGCACGTTGGCGCCGCCGTTGCCGCATTGTGCCGCGATCCGGTCCGCTGCGGCGGGCAGGAACGGCCGTAGGTGTTTGGCGATGACGCGGCAGGTGGCGATCAGTTCGGCCAGGACCGTGTTGAGGGCGGCGGGGTCGGCACCCTCCTTGCGTTCAGCCTTGGCCAGTTCCCAGGGGCGGACCGCTTCGACGTAGCGGTTGCCCTCGTCACCAATCCTGGTGACGGCCTCAACCGCGCGGCGGAAGTCGAACCCTGCGAGAGCTTGGTCAATGGCGTCGGCGGCTTCCGTGCGGGCGGCGCGCAGCGCGTCGGCGGCAGGGTTTTCGGGGGTGGGTTCGGGGATCACGCCCTCGCGGTAGCGGTTAATCATGGACACGGCCCGGTTGAGGAGGTTGCCAATGTTGTTGGCGAGGTCTTCGTTGGCCCGGTTGACCATGCGTTCGGCGGTGTAGTCGGTGTCGCCGCTGCGGGCGACCTCACGCAGCATCCACCAGCGCAACGCATCGGTGCCGTACCGGGCGGCGATGTCCGCCGGGTCTTCGGCGTTGCCGGCTGACTTGCTGATCTTCTCGTTGCCCGCCGTCAGGTACTCGTGCACGAAGATCACATCGGGTAGCCGTATCCCGGCCGAGAGCAGCATGGCTGGCCAGTACACGGCGTGGAAGCGGATGATGCCCTTGCCGATGACATGGACCCGGCGGTCGGAGCCGTTCCACCAGTGGT
>JBOHER010000017.1:0-1933 GCA_050701115.1 Haloechinothrix sp.
CCTAGAGCGTGTGGATCTTGCGGAACGCAGGCGCATGCGAAGTCTGCTTTCCCGACTATCGCGGCAAGTAAGGTCCTAGCTGATCTGAGAGGGCGGTACGTGGGTGATTGCCCCGATTTATGAATTGTTTCGAGGCGCGGCAGAGTAAGGTTCTGGTCTTTGCGGTGCCCAGCGGGGCTTTGCGGCGTTGGGTTCGTCGTGAGTGGACGACGCGCGTATCCGAGCGATCTGACCGACGAGCAGTGGTCGGTGGTCGGCCCGTTTCTGGACGCGTGGAAGGCCAGGCATCCGTCGGCGTCGGGCCATGCGGGCCGCTACGACCTGCGGGAGATCGTGAACTCGATCTTCTATCAGAACCGGACCGGCTGTCAGTGGGCGTACCTGCCGCACGACCTGCCGCCGAAGTCGGCGACCTACTATTACTTCGCGTTGTGGCGTGACGACGGCACCGACCAGGCCATTCACGACCTGCTGCGCTGCCAGGCCAGGGAGAAGGCCGGCCGGACCGAGGACCCGACCGCGGTCGTCCTGGATACCCAGTCGATTCGGGCGGCCAACCACGTTCCGGCGGCTACGACCGGTAAGGACGCAGCCAAGCGCGTGCCGGGCCGCAAGCGTGGGCTGGCGGTCGACGTCCTGGGGCTGATCATCGCGGTGGTGGTCACGGCGGCGTCGGTCACCGACAACGCCATCGGCGTCGCGCTGCTGGACAAGGTGGTGGCGCACACCCCTTCGGTGAGCAAAGCGTTCGTGGACTCCGGGTTCAAAGACGACGTGGCGATCCACGGCGCCCTGCACGGCATCGACGTCGAACAGGTCAAGCGCACCGACACCCGGCCCGGGTTCGTGCCGGTCAAACGCCGGTGGGTGGTCGAGCAGGTCAACGGGACGCTGATGCTGCACCGGCGCCTGGTGCGAGAATACGAAACCAACCCAGCCTCGTCGGTGTCGCACACGCTGTGGGCCTCCACCGCGAACCTGGTCCGCCGGCTCACCGGCTCCAGCACACCATCCTGGCGCGACACGTAGACAAGGAACCCGATGCCCTCGATCTGGGAGCTGATCGTCGAACGCGAGACCGCCGCGACCACGGCCGCCGAACATCTACGCGAGCAGATCGGCGAACTGTCGGCCGAACTCGGGCTGGCCGAAGCCGAACTGGCCGACCTGGCGATCACCCGCACCACCCTGACCCGGCTGACCGGACCAGCCGAGCCGACCACACCGGCCGACGCGACCATCGCCAGCCTCGCCTACCAGCAGATCCTCGCCGTGTTCGCCACCGCCACCGGCGGCATGCGCGCCAAGGACCTGTGCGCGGCCCTCGGCCTCGGCATCACCGCCAAGGACACCGAGGGCCTGCGCGCCAAGCTCAAACGCCTCGTCGCCCGCAGGATCCTCATCGAGGCCGAGCCGGGCCTGTTCACGCTCGCCCCCGCAAACCAGCCCGCAGCCGGCTGACCGCCCACCGACACCGACCCAGTGCCCCCGTCACGTAACGACAACCGTAACGACATCACACCCACGGCGGCCTGCCCGGTCTGCGCAGCCCCGTTCACCCCGACCCGCCGCCAGCGCTACTGCACTCCCGCCTGCCGCCAAGCCGCCTGGCGCGCCCGCCACCCCGACCTCCCACCCGCCGTGACCGCTCCACCAGCCACCCCACGACTACCCATCACCGTCTATCAATGCACCACCTGCGAGATGCGGTACCTCGGCAAACAGTGGTGCCACGACTGCAACCAACCCTGCCGGCGCGTGGACCTCGGCGGACCCTGCCCCCACTGCGATGAACCCGTCACCATCACCGACATCCTCGACCAGCACCCCACACCCCCGTGAACAGGACCCCTATCCCAGAGCCAAATCTAAAGTGGACATAGTCCAACGAACCACCCTCTCAGATCTGGGTGGATTTGCGCGTGCCCAGGGG
>JBOHER010000018.1:0-5671 GCA_050701115.1 Haloechinothrix sp.
CCGACGGCGGGGCGGGTGAGCATGGGCGCGACGAGTTCGAAGCGTCCGCGCTGTACGACCTGCTCGAATCCAAGGTCGTCCCGCTGTTCTACGGCGACCCAGCGGGGTGGCTGAGCATGGTCCGGGCCGTGCTGCGAAAACTGCGCCCGGTCGTGCTCGCCGACCGGATGGTCACCGACTACGTGGGTTCGCTTTACCGGCCAGCGGCCGATGCCGGCAGGCGTCTCGCCAATGACGACTACGCGCGTGCTCGCCAGCTCGCAGGCTGGCTGAGCCGGGTGCGGGCGGCCTGGCCGGACGTGCGCCTGCGCTCCCTGCGGATTCTCACCGAGGATAGCGCCATCGTCCGAGGGAGCGACATCATGCTGCGGGCCGATGTCGAGCTGGGGATGCTGTCCCCGACCGATGTCGACGTTCAGGCGTTCGCCGGCCCCCTGGCCGGCAATGCCCTGATCGAACCGAGTTGCACATCGATGGTGTGCGTCGACGACCGCGGTCGTTACGAGGTCGCCATCCCGCTGGGCCGTGGGGGCGCGTTCGGCTATACCGTCCGCGTCCTCCCCCGGCACGATCTGCTCGGCTCGACAGAGCTCGGACTTGTCCGCCACGTCGAATCCGACCGGGTGACAGAGGAGATGGCATGAGCACACCACCGCGGACCCTTCCCCCCGACCCGGACCGCAATCTCGCGCTCGAACTGATGCGCGCCACCGAGGCGGCGGCGATCGCAGCGGGACGGCACCTTGGGCGCGGCGACAAGGAGCTGGTTGACCAGGCGGCCGTAGACGCGATGCGGCCGACGCTGGCATCCATCGCGATGCGCGGCACCGTCGTCATCGGCGAAGGCGAGAAGGACAACGCGCCCATGCTGTTCAACGGTGAGGTTCTCGGCGCGGCGGCCGAGCCGGAGGTAGACATCGCGGTCGACCCGGTTGACGGCACGACGCTCACCGCGAAGAGTCTGCCCAACGCCATCTCCGTCATCGCCGCGGCGGAGCGGGGAACGATGTTCGACCCGGGACCGGTGATGTACATGGAGAAGCTGGCCGTCGGCCGGGGCTACGCGGACGCGGTGGATTTCCAGGCGCCGATCGAGGACAACCTCCGGCACATCGCCCGCGCGAAGGGAGTGCCGGTCGAGGACCTCACGGTGTGCATCCTCGACCGTCCCCGGCACGAGGAAGATCTCATCCGGCGGGTGCGCGCCGCGGGCGCGCGCATCAAGTTCCTTCTCGACGGCGACGTGGCGGGCGCCATCATGGCCGCCGAGCCGGGCACCGGTGTCGACCTGCTTGTCGGGATCGGCGGGACCCCCGAAGGGGTAATCACCGCGTGCGCGATGAAATGCCTGTCAGGGGCGCTGTTCGGGCGGTTGTACCCGCGTGATGACTCCGAGCGCCGTGCCGCGGAGGAGCAGGGTTACGACCTCAGCGCCGTACTGAGCACCGATGACCTTGTCCGCGGCGGCAACGTGTTCTTCGCCGCGACCGGGATCAGCGATGGTGAACTGCTGCGCGGTGTCCGCTACGGCGCGGGCGAGATCCGCACCCAGTCACTGGCGATGCGATCGGCTTCCGGCGCCGTCCGGGTCATCGACGCTCGCCACCGCGCCAGCACCTCGAATCTGATCGCGCGGCCGACATGAGGTGGGTTCATTGTCCGCAACGGCTGACCGCGAGGTGATCGACGATGCGCGAGCGCATTGGTCTGCTGACCCGTGAATACCCGCCCGAGGTGTATGGCGGCGCGGGCGTGCACGTCGGTTTCCTCGTTCCCGAGCTGCGCAGGCTCATCGATGTGGACGTGCACTGCTTCGGTGGCGCCCGTGCGGACGCGTTCTCGCACCAGGTCGCGCCGGACCTCAGCGAAGCGAACGCTGCGCTGGCCACGCTCTCGGTCGACCTGTCGATGGTGGCCGGTGTCGAAGGCGTCGACCTCGCGCACTCGCACACCTGGTACGCGAACATGGCCGGCCACCTGGCGAGCCTGCTGCACGGGATACCGCATGTGATCACGGCACATTCGCTTGAACCGCGCAGGCCGTGGAAGGCGGAGCAACTCGGCGGCGGCTACCGGCTGTCGTCCTGGGTCGAGCAAACCGCCTACCAGGCGGCCGACGCGATCATCGCGGTGAGCGAAGGGATGCGGGCGGACGTGCTCGACTGCTACCCGGCGCTGGATCCCGACCGGGTACACGTGGTGCGCAACGGCATCGACACCGCCGCGTACCGGCCGGTCGGGCACGCCGATGCGCTGCGGGGATTCGGCATCGACCCGGCTCGGCCGATCGTGGCGTTCATCGGCCGGATCACCCGGCAGAAGGGCGTCGGGCATCTCATCGCCGCGGCACACCAGATGGACGACGACGCGCAGATCGTGCTCTGCGCCGGTGCGCCGGACACGCCGGAGATCGCAGACGAGACCAGGGCCGCGGTGGCGGCGCTGGCCGCGGCGCGAGACGGGGTGGTGTGGATCGACCGGATGCTTTCGCACACCGAGGTCCTGCAGGTGCTCTCGCACGCGACGGTGTTCGTCTGCCCCTCGGTGTACGAGCCCCTTGGCATCGTGAACCTGGAGGCCATGGCGTGCGGCACCGCCGTGGTGGCCTCCGACGTCGGCGGCATCCCCGAGGTCGTCGACCACGGGCGCACCGGGCTACTCGTGCGCTTCGACGAACGGGCGCCCGACGCCTACCAAGCCGCCCTCGCCGACGCCGTCAACTCACTGGTTGGCGACCCGGCGACGGCAAGGGCGATGGGCGAGGCCGGGCGGACAAGAGCGGAACGGGAGTTCGCGTGGAGCACCATCGCCGAGCAGACCGTCGCGGTGTACCGATCAGCACTCGCAGGACCGTGATGAGGCAGGAGGTCGCCGTGAGCCGGACGAGCAGCACCCGAGGTGGACGGCTGGGCATCGACGATGTCCGGCCAGTTGTCGCTTGTGGCCGCCACCCGGCGAAGGCCGTCGTCGGCGAGCACCTGCCGGTCGAGGCGACCGTGTGGCGCGAGGGGCACGACGCGGTCGCCGCTACCGTCGTCTGGAAAGGCCCGCACGACCGAACATGGCGGCAGACACCGATGGCGCCGATCGGCGCCGACACCGACCGGTGGGCCGCGCGGATCACGCCGGACACCGAAGGTCTCTGGACCTTCCGGGTGGACGCGTGGAGCGACCCGTGGAGAACGTGGCGGCACGCGGTGGAGGCGAAGGCAGGCGCCGGCCAGGGACCCGACGAGCTCGCCAACGACCTCGAGTCCGGGGCGCTGCTGCTCGACAGGATTGCCAGCCGCCGCGGCCGCAACGACGGCCGCGACCTGCTCGCCGCGGCGGCCGCGGACTTGCGGGACGGCCGCAAGCCGCTGCCGGGTCGCATCGCCAAGGCGTTGTCGGATCCGGTGCACCGGCTCGCGACCGGGAACCCGGTCAGAGAGCTGCTGACCAAGGGACGGAGCTTCCGGGTGCGGGTGGACCGCCCGCTCGCCCTGTTCGGCACATGGTACGAGTTCTTCCCGCGCTCGACGGGCGGCTGGGACGCCGACGGCAGGCCACTGCACGGCACCTTCACGACCGCGGCAGGCGAGCTGGACCGGATCGCCGACATGGGCTTCGACGTGGTGTACCTGCCGCCGATCCACCCGATCGGACGGATCAACAGGAAGGGCCGCAACAACAGCGTTGCCTGCGAGCCGGGCGATGTCGGCTCGCCGTGGGCGATCGGTTCCGCCGAGGGCGGCCACGACGCGATTCACCCCGAGCTCGGCACCCAGGACGACTTCGAAGCCTTCATCGCCCGCGCCCGGGAGCTGGGCATGGAGGTGGCGCTTGATTTCGCGCTGCAGTGCGCGCCGGACCATCCGTGGGTGGCCGAGCACCCCGAGTGGTTCACCACCCGCCCCGACGGCACGATCGCCTACGCCGAGAATCCGCCCAAGAAGTACCAGGACATCTACCCGCTCAACTTCGACAACCACCCGGCGGGATTGTTCGCCGAGGTGCTGCGGGTAGTGCGGCACTGGATCTCGCACGGCGTGCGGATTTTCCGGGTGGACAACCCGCACACCAAGCCGCCCAACCTCTGGCAGTGGCTGATCGACGAGGTCAAGCAGGACCACCCCGATGTGCTCTTCCTGTCCGAGGCGTTCACCCGCCCCGCCCGGCTCTACGGCCTCGCCCGGCTCGGCTTCACCCAGTCCTACACCTACTTCACCTGGCGTACCTCCAAGCAGGAGCTGGTCGACTTCGGTGTCGATCTCGTCGGCCATGCCGACGAGGCCCGTCCGAACCTGTTCGTCAACACGCCGGACATCCTGCACGCCTCGCTGCAGCACGGGGGGCCCGCGATGTTCGCCCTGCGGGCCGCGCTGGCCGCGACCCTGTCACCGTCGTGGGGGGTGTATTCCGGGTACGAACTGTTCGAACACGAGGCGGCCAGGGCAGGCAGCGAAGAGTACCTGGACTCGGAGAAGTACCAGCTCCGGCCGCGCGACTACGCTGCCGCCCTCGCCGAGGGCCGCTCGCTGGAACCGTGGCTGGCGCGGCTCAACGCGATCCGCAGGCAGCACCCCGCCTTAAGGCAGTTGCGCACGCTGCGTTTCCACCATGTCGACAACGACGCGCTGATCGCCTACTCGAAGAGCGACCCGGCAGGTGGTGACACGGTGATCGTCGTGGTCAACCTGGATCCGCGGATGCCGCAGGAAGCAACGTTGTGGCTGGACCTGCCAGCGCTCGGACTCACCTGGGGCTCCCGGTTCCCCGCGCACGACGAGGTCAGCGGGCAGACCTGGGAGTGGGGGCAGACCAATTTCATCCGGCTCGATCCGGTGCGCGACGTCTGCCACATCGTACGGATCGACGGGCCGCTACCGGACCGGGCCACCTACGGCGCGCCGATCACCGCGGAAAGGAGTGATGGGTGAACACCGCAGCAGGCAACCCGAAACCGGATCACAGGCCGTCCGAGCAGGACATCTCCCGGCTGCTGGCCGGTGCGCACAGCGACCCGCATTCGATCCTTGGCGCCCATGACCACAAAGCGGGCACGGTGGTGCGCGCCTATCGCCCGGGCGCCCAAGCCATCGCTGTCCTCATGGGAGAGGCCCGGCACCCGCTGGCGCAGCTGGAGGGCGGGCTCTTCTCCGGCTTCGTGGACGCGGCCATCGCGGACTACCGGCTCGAAGTGCGGTATCCCGAGCGCTCGGTCGTGGTGGACGATCCGTACCGGTGGCTGCCCACGCTGGGTGAGCTGGACCTGCACCTGATCTCCGAGGGCAGGCACGAGCGGCTGTGGTATGTGCTCGGGGCGCACGTACGCGGCTACGACACACCGGCCGGTGTGGTCAATGGCACCGGGTTCGCGGTCTGGGCGCCGTCGGCACGCGGCGTCCGGGTATGTGGTGATTTCGACGCATGGTCGGGTGCGGCGCACCCGATGCGCGCGATGGGGTCCTCCGGGGTCTGGGAGCTCTTCGTGCCCGGCGTCGGCGCGGATACCAGGTACAAGTTCCGGATCCTCGGAGCGGACGGAGCCTGGCACGAGAAGGCCGACCCGATGGCGTTCTCGGCGGAGACGCCCCCGGCGACCGCGTCGGTGGTCTACACCTCCAACCACGCCTGGTCGGATTCCGAGTGGCTGTCCGAGCGAGACAGCGGCGAGCCGGTCGGCAAGCCG
>JBOHER010000019.1:0-37963 GCA_050701115.1 Haloechinothrix sp.
CCGAACCCGAGTTCGATGTCGACGCCGAACGCGGCCCGGCTGATGCTGGTGGTCGCCGAGAACCCGGTGCGCTCCGCGCCGGAAGGGTCGGCGGCGACGCCGAGGAACTCGGTCTCCAGCTGGACAGTCCTGGTGACGCCGTGCAGGGTCAGCTCGCCGACCAGGGTGAACGTCTCGCCATCGAAGTCGCGGACCTCGGTCGAGGTGAACTCGATCGTCGGGTACTTCTCCACGTCCAGGAAATCGGCGGACCTGACGTGCCGGTCACGCTTTTCGTTTCCGGTGTGCACCGAGGCGGCGTCGATGACGGCGGCCACCGAGCCGCTGGGCATATCGCCGTCGCCGACGGTCAGCGCCGCCGAGGCGAGAGCCAAGGTCCCCTGACCTTGCCAACGCCCATGTGGCGGACCCTGAACGAGATGTCGGAGTGGATGGGATCGCCGACCCAGATGCCGGCGGCGAGGGTGGTGGTGGCGGTGGTCATGGAATGCGGATCCTTTCGTGACGGTCGGCCCGGTGGCATCGACCTGTTCACCCAGCATGCGAGATCGTGGAGCGGTGTTGAATCCCAGATTCCTGGGATGACGCCGTGCGATCGGGGTAAGTTCGGTGCATGGTCAACGCGGCTGCGCACGCACGCGTCCGCGACGACATCGTGAGGCTGGTTCACCGAGGCTTGCCGGTGCCGGAGTTCTCGCAGGCCGTCGGCGACGCGTTGGGTCGGGCTGTGCCCGCCGAGGGCACCTGTCTGATGACGACTGACCCGGCGACCATGCTCCCGACCGCGGAGTTCGTCGAGAACGGCCTGCCCGCAGCCGAGATGCTCCGGCTCGTCGAGATCGAGGTGCGTGAGCCGGACTTCAACAAGTGGGTCCAGCTCGCCCATGCGGACCGCCCGGCGGCCAGCCTGAGCGACGTCACCGCGGGTGATCTCAACCGCAGCCTGCGCCAGCGGGAGATCCGTCGACCCGGGGGCTTCTCCGACGAGCTGCGGGTGGTGCTCTCGGGCAGCACGGGGACATGGGGGGCACTGACCGTGTTCCGGGAGGCGAAGCGCCCGTACTTCTCCTCGGCCGAGGTGCAGTTCGTGTCGTCGCTGGCCGGATTGATTGCCGATGGACTACGGCGAGGTCTATTGCTCGATGGCGCACAGGCCGGTGACGCCAACATCGGACTGCTGGTCCTTGACCCCGACGACAGCGTGCGCATGTCCAACCACGCTGCGGATTGTTGGCTGGACGAGCTGGGCATCGACGACAGAGCCTGCGCTCAGCTGCCGCTGGTCATTCCCGCTATTGCCCGCCAGGCCCGTGCCCTCTGTGGCCCGGCAGCGAGTGCAGCACCTGCGCCGACCGATATCCGACCGGCCAGGGCCCGAGCGCGCACCCAGTCCGGTCATTGGCTGATCGTCCGGGGCTCGGTGCTGGGTGACGGTCCGGAATCGCCGGTCGCGGTGATGCTCGAAGCAGCTCGCCCGGCCGACATGGCGCCCCTGATGGTCGATGCCTACGGCTTCACCGACAGTGAGCGCCGGGTCACCGAGCTGGTGGCGCAAGGCCTGTCCACCAGGCAGATCGCCGGCCGGCTGCGCGTGTCGTCCTACACCGTGCAGGACCACCTGAAGTCGATCTTCGCCAAGTCGGGCACCGGTTCACGCGGCGACCTGATCGCCCGGCTGTTCTTCGATCATTACGCCGACTCCTTGACGTTGGGAGCCGCGGCGCACTCGTGAGGGCGCGGAGTTCGGCGGCCCGATCACCCCGACAGATCTACGCCGCCACGTACGGCAAGCCACCCACACGCCCGCTACCACCGCGCTCATGCAGACCATCCGAGAAATGGGCAGCATCGGTGCCAGCAGCCGTGCGGGATCCAGCGGGCGAGCCGGCGCAACCACGTCATCCGCGCCCACCGTGTCGAATTCGTTCACGCTTCAGTGGACCAGTTGTCGGGCTTCGACGAACCGCTCGATGCCATCCTTGCCGTCAACTCGGTGGGGTCTGGGCCAATCCGCCGGAACGGCTCCACGATCTACGGCGCCTGCTCCGGCCCGGAGGACGCATCGCGCTGACCAGCCCGTCGGCCCAGGACTTGGGTGTTGCAGCCGTCATGCATCGCCGCCCTGGCCGCTGACCTGCGCAATCATCGACGGAAGACGTCGGAGGCCGAGCGACTGGATGGTGAGTTCGGGCCCGTCGACGAGTACCGAAGAGTTCGGGTTGTCCCACCGGCCCCACAGAATGTGTCAGTACGCGAACCGCAGGGGTCGGGTCCGGTTGTCGCGCCGTAGCGGGACATGGCCTGCAGGTGTAGTAGCGGCAGGTCTTGTTGCGGCCGGTGGCGCGGGTGCCGATCACGGCCTTGTCGCATTTTGGTCGCGGAGTTTGCCGGTGGCGAGGTAGTCGGAGGCGTTGGCGACGCGGTGGCCGAGGGACTCGCCGGCGCTGGCGCGCGGTGCCCCACGTAGGACTGTCCCGCTTCCACGCCGTTACTCTGAGGCGGTGTCGAACTACCTGCCGACGACCCCCTACCGGGGCACGCGCGATTTCCTGCCCGCCGAGATGTCCGTGCGCACGCAGGTGTTCCATGCGCTCTACGAGGTGATCGAGCGCTACGGCTACGGGCGATATGACGGGCCGATCCTCGAACCGGTCGAGATGTACGAGGCGAAGTCGTCGCGGGAGATCGTCGAGCAGCAGCTCTACACGATGACTGACCGTGGCGGGCGACGTTTGGCGCTGCGGCCCGAGATGACCCCGTCGGTCGCGAGAATCATCGCCGGGAATGCGGGCAGCCTGCAGTTCCCAGTCCGCTGGTACAGCCACCCGAACTGCCACCGGTACGAGCGTCCGCAGCGCGGCAGGGTGCGTGAACACTGGCAGATCAACGTCGACATGTTCGGCTCGGACAACGCGGCGGTCGAGATCGAGTTCTTCGAGATGATCCACGACATGATGGCCGCGCTCGGCGCGATACCCGACATGTGGGTCCTGCGCGTCAACGACCGCGTACTGCTCGACTCGATGCTCACAGATGTCGTGGGCGTTCCCGCCGACGCGGTTCGCGACGTTTCAAGCCTGGTCGACCGGTGGGAGAAGTACGACGCCGGCAAACTCGCGGCGGACGCCGCTGAGATCGGTCTGACCGACAAGCAGTTCGCACGGCTAAGTGAGGCCGTCGCGGCAGGAACCGCCCTGCTCGATGAGTTCCCCGACGAGGTGAAGAACCGGTCGCGGCTGGTCGAGGTCATGCGGGACAACACCGTCCGGGAACTGATCACCTATGACCCGCTGATCGTCCGCGGCTTCGACTACTACACCTCAACAGTGTTCGAGGTCTTCGACCAGCACCCAGACAACCGTCGATCACTGTTCGGCGGGGGCCGCTACGACAACCTGGTCGGGCTGTACTCGTCGCAACGAATCCCCGGCTTCGGCTTCGGCATGGGCGACGTCACGTTGTTCGATTTCCTGGACGCGCACGGGTTGACCCCCGAACCGCGCAGCGATGTTGACGTTGTGGTCATCCCCCTGGACGAGGACTTGTCCGCTGTCGCTCGCCAAGTTGCGCGGTCGACCCGCGCAGCCGGTCTCCGCGCAACCACCACGCTCGACTCGCGGAAGCTCGGCAAGGAGATCCAACGCGCCGTCAAGTCCGGGGCCTTCGCCATCGTGATCGTCGGACGCGACGAGGTCAACGACGGCCAGGTCACCGTTCGCGACCTGAGGACCGGAGATCAGCGGAACGTCGAGATCGACCAGGTAGGACAGGCAGTGGCTGAGATACGCGCGTAAGCGGGTTCGCCTCACCGATCCCCGATCGGCGGCTGCGCTGCCCACGTTGCCCTGCGTAGCATGACGTGGCCATGCGCGCCGACCTGGTCGTGGGGTGGGCAGGCGCCCAAGCGGCCGGAGCTACTGCCACTCCACATGCGACCTTCGTCGTAGCCCACATGCGCACAACTGATCCGGATCATGTACTGTCTGTCTCGCCGGTCGACCCCCAGGGCCGGCATTCGCCCCCGGCGCCCCCTCCCCCCTCGGCGCCGGGGGCTCCTTTGTTGGATCTTCCTCCCTGCGAAGCACGGTGACCACGGCGATTAGGATGGCCGCCATGCCCTCCCGGAACCCGTTGCGCTGGATTGCGAATCTGGCGGACTGGTTCGAGTTGCGAGGGGTTTACGTGCCCGGCGAGGACAGCCGAAGTGTGCAGCCATGGCGTGAGTTCGGCTGGATCTTCGTTGGTTGGCTTGCTGCGCTTGGCCTGTTCGTATTGCTGTTCGCGCTGGCTTCGTAGAACTGCCGTTCGCGGCTTGGCCGGGTGAGCGCGATCACTTTAGGTAGAAGTCTGATTACAGATTGGCCACGGCCGTACACCAGCTCCGACTCAACCGCGTGGATGACTCGCTCCCCAGCGGACCGGAGGGCCAGAGTGAGACAAGGCGAACGACGACGTCGCCGACATCCCCCGAGACCTATCCCCAGCGATGATCGCTGACCTTGAAGGAGTGGCGCCTGTGCGCAAGCCCTGGAGGGCTTCCCCTGCAGCGGCCGCCTGCGCGCTTCTTTTCGGCATGACCGGTTGCACTGCGGACGCTCCGCTGCAGGCCATCGAATCGCCAAATGCCGACTCGTCCGCGGTCGCGGTCGAACGTTCCGACCCCAGCCACCTGCGATTCGGCCAGCCATACCAATTCGCCAACGGACTGAGCGTCACGGTCTCCGAGCCGCGGTCGTTCACCCCGAGCGAAGCCGCCTACCCGAGCGCCGAGCGTGCCGTCTCGTTCGGGGTGTGGATCCGGAACGAATCCGAACGACCGTATCGGTTGTCCGGCATGTCGATCGCGGTCGCGGTCAATGGAGAACCGGCGCAGGAGATCGTCGACCCAGCGCATGGATTCAACGGCATCGCCGGTGCCGACACCGACGTTGCGACGGCTCGGGACGTGATGGTGACGCTCGCGTTCGCTATTTCACTGGAAGCCGACACCGTGACATTAGACCTCCAGCCGGAGCTCACCAACCCGGAATCCGCGTTCTACGTCGGCGGCATCTAGCGACCCGTCCGGGGACTCCGCCGCGCCGCGGATGATCGCGCGGTAGGGTCGACGCCGTGACTGAGCAGACGCGTCTTGCGGTGGGCGATGTCGCCCCCGACTTCACCCTCACCGCCAGCGAAGGCAACCCCGTCTCCCTCTCCGCCTACCGTGGGCAGCCGGTGGTCGTGTACTTCTATCCGGCCGCGGGCACGCCGGGATGCACCAAGCAAGCATGCGACTTCCGGGACAATCTCGCCCTGCTCAACGATGCGGGCTACCGGTTGCTGGGCATCTCCCCGGACAAGCCGGAGAAGCTGGCCAAGTTCGCCGAGGCCGAGCAGCTCACGTTCCCGCTGCTCGCCGACCCGGAAAAGGAGGTGCTCGCCCGGTGGGGTGCCTTCGGCGAGAAGAAGAACTACGGCCGGATCGTGCAAGGCGTGATCCGCTCCACCTTCGTTGTCGACGCGGAAGGCAAGATCGCCGAAGCCCGGTACAACGTCCGTGCGACCGGACACGTCGCGAAGTTGCTGGGGGACCTGAACGTCGCCGCGACCCGATAGTTATCCCAGCGACCACCAGGTTGTGATCCCGACCGGGGCCTAATCGAAATGTGCAGGTCTCACGCCTGTTCGCCCCGCACGCCTCGTTGGCACTCTTGATCCTCGCCGTGGTCACCGGTGCCTCAGCGGCGATGTCCGCGACACCTCCGGTGGCCACGGCGCCGGTGGAGCGTTGTTCGCGCGCCACGACGTCGCTTCCCCCCGAGCCGGTGCCAACGATCCCGGCAGGCGAGCTCACCTCGGCCATCCGGTCCATCGCATCGACGATCCGGGTCGGTGCGGTAATCATCGATCGGGAAAATGACGCCGAACTGCTCAATGTCAACGGCGCCCTCACCTTCCAGTCGGCGTCGCTGGTCAAGCTGATGATCGCGATCGACGCGCTGAGTGCTGCGCCCGCGAGTGCGGAGCTACGGGAGGACATCGTGCGGATGCTGTCGGACAGCGATGACCAGATCGCCAGCCGGCTGTGGGTGTCCGGCGGAGGCGCAGGGATCGTGCGCAGGTGGGCGCGGGAACTGGGACTCACGGCGACGAGGCCGCCGCCGGTCCCCGGTCAATGGGGCGCCACCAGCATCAGTCCCCTTGACGTGGTCACGATCTATGAGTTCATCCTGGCCGATCTGGACCCCGAGCACCGCGAGTTGATCGTGCACGCGCTGTCCTCGACTCCGCGGCACGCCGACGACGGTTTCGATCAACATTTCGGCATACCCCGTGCCTTCGACGGACCCTGGGCGATCAAGCAGGGCTGGTCGAACACGGCGACGGCGCTCGGTGTTCACAGCACCGGGCTGGTCGGCCCCGGCTGGCGCTACATCGTGGTCATGCTTACCGAAAGTCCCCTGACCGTGTCGATGGCAACCGGAGCCCAGGCGGTCACGGCGGGGCTTCGTGCTCTGACACCGCTCGCCTGACGAACGGCGGGGAGCTCACCCCGCTAGCTCGCGCAACTGCGGCAGCAGTGCCCGCAGGGCCTTTCCCCGGTGCGATGCGGCGTCCTTCTCGGCCGGATCCAGTTCGGCCGATGTCCGGCTCCTGCCGTCGGGTACGAAGATCGGGTCGTAGCCGAAACCGTTGGTGCCACGCGGTTTCCTGGCCAGGGTGCCGCGCCATTCCCCGCGTACCACGCTCTCCCGTCCGTCCGGCGTGACCAGTGCCGCCGCGCACACGAACGCCGCTCCCCTGCGCTCGTCCGGTGTATCGGACAGCTGCGCGAGTACCAGTTCGAGGTTGGCGTCGTCGTCGCCGTGCCCGCCCGCCCACCGCGCGGAGAGCACCCCGGGCATCCCTCCCAGCGCGTCGACGGCGATGCCCGAGTCGTCCGCGATCGCAGGCAGCCCGGTTGCCCGCGCGGCGTCCCGGGCCTTGGCGAGTGCGTTCTCCTCGAAGGTGGCTCCGGTTTCGGGCGCTTCCTCGAACGGCTCGACCGCGTCCAGACCGACGACCTCAATTCCCTCGATGCGTGCGGCTTCCAGGACGCGGCGCAGCTCGCCGAGCTTCTTGGCGTTACGACTGGCCAACAACAGCCGAGTCACTTGGCGCCCTTACCTTTCTTGTCGCCCTTCGCCGGGGCAGGCTCGGGGAGCTCTCCCGGATAAGGCGACTCGAGCGCCTCGCTCTGCTTGCGAGTGAGCTCCGCACAACCAGCGAGCGCCATGTCCAACATCGTGTCCAAAGTGGAGCGGGTGAAGGTCGCGCCCTCCGCCGTGCCCTGCACCTCGATCAACGTGCCGGTGTGGGTCGCGACCACATTCATGTCCACCTCGGCGCGAGCGTCCTCCTCGTAGGGCAGATCGATCCGAACCCGACCGTCCACGACACCGACACTGACCGCGGACACCGCGGCGGACAGCGGCTTCGGGTCGGCCAGCCTGCCCGCCGCATCCAGCCAGGTGATCGCGTCGGCCAATGCGACGTAGCCACCGGTGATCGCCGCGGTACGGGTGCCGCCGTCGGCCTGAATCACGTCACAGTCGATGACGATGGTGTTCTCACCCAGCGCCGCGAGATCGATGCAGGCACGCAGCGATCGTCCGATCAGCCTGCTGATCTCATGGGTGCGCCCGCCGATCCGGCCCTTGACCGACTCCCGGTCGGTGCGCGTGTTGGTGGCCGAGGGCAACATCGAGTACTCGGCGGTCACCCAGCCTAGACCGGACCCCGCGCGCCACCGCGGCACGCCCTCGGTCACACTCGCGGCACACAGCACCCTGGTATTACCGAACTCGATGAGTACCGAACCGGCCGGCCATTTCTGGAATCCCCGGATGATCTTGACTTCGCGGAGCTGGTCGTCATCTCTGCCGTCTAATCTCGCCACCCGTTCACCCTAGCCGCGGCGCAGGCCCGTTTCCGCACGACCATTACGAGTTGCGTCACCCGTCACTCGTAGGTGCTGCACGGACCCCACTCAAATCTCGTAGCGGGCACCCTGCTCGATTAGTTCGAGCGGACCGTCGAAGGCCGCACGCGCCTCGGCGTGAATCTTGGTGCGATCGCTCCACGGTGCGATGTGCGTGATGAGCAGTCTGCGTGCCCGCGCCCTGGTGGCCAGCTCGCCTGCTTCGACGCCTGACAGGTGCACACCGATCGGGCGGTCGTCGGCATCGGTCCAGGAGGCCTCACTGAGCAGCACGTCGACGTCGGCGGCCAGCTCGTCCAGGATCGGGCAGATCCCGGTGTCGCCGGTGTAGGCGAGCGTCTTGCCACCGTGCGAGATACGCAGCCCGTACGCCGGAGTGGGGTGGCAGACCGGAAACGCGATGACCTGGAAGGGGCCGACCTGATGTCGCTCCATCGGCAAGGGCAAGAAGGTGTACACGTCCGACAGGTCGGTCTCGGCTCGTTCCGCCTCGTTCGGCGCGTAAAGATTCACCAGGCGCTGCTCGAGGTCCTCCGGCCCGAACACCGGCAGCCGCTGCTGACCCTGACCGTGCGGTCGGTCGGGGTGGTAACGCCGGAAGACCGTGAGCGCGGCGAAGTCGGCGCAGTGATCCGGATGAAGGTGCGACAGCACCAGCGCGCCCAGATCGAACGGGCTACGGATCGCCTGCAGTTCGGAGAGCGTTCCGTTGCCGAGTTCGAGCCCGAGCACAAAGCCCTCCGCCTCGACCAGATATCCGGAGGCGTTGGTGTTCGGGCCAGGGATGCTGCCCGAGCACCCGAGGATCGTCAGTCGCACGGTGCATACCCTGCCACGTCACGCGGCATACGCGAATGACCGCGCGCACATCACCCCCGGGTGGCGGCTGGCAGGGCGGCCGGAGCTACCCGGAGTGACTCACGGTGGCGAGTGTGAAGCCCGCGGGCAGCCCAAGGAAGCGCTTGGCCACCTTGGTGAAGTGCTCGGCCGGTCCGGTGGCCAGGAACTCATGCGCCGGGGTGTCACCATCGGCGCCCAGCTCGGCCAGCAGGTCAGCCTCGGTCAGCACCCTGACCACGTCTTTTGCTGTTTCCTCTGCGCTGGAGACCAGGATGACGTCCTGTCCCATGACGATCTGTAGCACGCCGGTCAGCAGCGGGTAGTGCGTGCAGCCGAGCACCAGCGTGTCCACCTCGGCTCGCAGCAATGGCTCGAGGTACCCCTGCGCGAGGCCGAGCACCTGGCGACCGGAGGTGATGCCGCGCTCGACAAAATCGACGAACCTGGGGCACGCGACGCTCGTCACGGTCACATGGCTGGCGGCCGCGAACGCGTCGTCGTAGGCACGGGAGCGCACCGTGCCCGCGGTGCCGATGACTCCGATGCGGCCGGTGTGAGTGGCCGACACCGCACGCCGGACGGCAGGCAGCACGACCTCGACCACTGGAAGGTCGTAGCGTTCGCGGGCGTCGCCCAGGCACGCTGCCGAGGCGGTGTTACACGCGATCACCAGCGCTTTAACGCCGCTGTCCACCAGGTCGTCGAGCGCGGCGAGCGCCAGCTCGCGAGCACGGGCGATCGGCAGCGGTCCGTACGGTGTGTTCGCTGTGTCGCCGACATAGCGCAATCGTTCGGCGGGCAGTTGGTCGAGCACCGCGCGCGCCACGGTCAAACCGCCGACACCCGAGTCGAAAATCCCGATCGGAGCACCGGCGTCGACGGGTTTGGTCACCCGGCGAGACTACCCGGCAGGCTTTTCTTGGTTGCCGGGCTGCCCTTGCCGTCGTTGTCCGCTCGGGACGCGAGCCAGGCGGCGAGCACGCCGGCCAGGGCGCCGAACAGGTGCCCTTGCCAGGAGATCCCGGGAGCGCCGGGCAGCACCCCCCACAGCATTCCGCCGTAGACGAAGAACAACACGGCGGCCAGCACGAGTTGGCCGATACTGCGGTTGAAGATGCCGCGGACAAGTAGATAGGCAAGCCAGCCGAAGGCCACGCCCGAGGCGCCGATGGTAATCGCACCGGAGGGGCCGAACAGCCAGACGCCGAGGCCGCCGAGCAGCCAGATGGTGGCCGTGACCGCGATCCATTGCCGGAGCCCGCCCGCAAGGCTCAGGAAGGCGAAGAGCAGCACCGGGCCGGTGTTGGCGATCAGGTGGTCCCAACCGTGGTGGAGCAGCGGTGCCCAGAGCACCCCGTCGAGACCGGAAAGGGTCCTGCTCTCGATACCTTCCTGATCGAGTTCGGCGAGCAAGAGCACATCGACAATTTCGACCAGGTACAACAACGCGGTGAACGCGACCGCGATGAACAGAGCAGGCTTGACGCGTGCAGGCAGTACCCGCTTGGCCTGGCTCACTGTGCGACCCGATCCCGCTGGCATCGTGCTCATACCCCCAAGGTTACGGATGGGCCAGGCGGCAGGCTTCAGGGAAATCCCTGAGTTCAGTGCCGGCCCGCGTTTGGGGGTCTTCAAGACCCCCAAACCCCCACCAGGTCATCGCTAACCCCCCAAACTTCCCCGGCTACGGCATCCACCGCAGCGACTCAGGCAGGGTTTGCGGCGGTTAGCGGCCGTTTTCCCTGGGGTTTGGGGGTCTTGAAGACCCCCAAACTACGCCCAGAGTTGACCGTCGAGCCGTTCTGCGGCTTCGTCAAGAGAGCCGGAATAGGCGCCGGTGGACAGGTATTTCCACCCGGCATCTGCCACCACGAACGCCACCTCGGCACGCTCACCCTTAGCGGCTGCCTTCTCGGCGACGGCCAGCGCGGCATGCAGCACGGCCCCGGTCGAGATGCCGGCGAAGATGCCCTCGAACTCGAGCAGTTCACGAGTGCGGCGTAGCGCATCGTAGGCACCGACCGAATACCGGCCGGTCAGCACATCCGGGTCGTACAGCTCGGGCACGAAGCCCTCATCCAGGTTGCGCAGCCCATAAACGAGCTCGCCGTAGCGGGGCTCAGCCGCGACGATCTGCACGTCGGGCTTGTGCTCGCGCAAGTACCGGCCCACCCCGACCAGCGTTCCAGTAGTACCCAGTCCACCGACAAAATGGGTGATCTCCGGCAGATCCTTGAGAATCTCCGGGCCGGTACCGACGTAGTGCGCCTCGGCATTGGCCGGGTTGCCGTACTGGTACAGCAACACCCAGTCCGGGTTGGCCTCCGCGAGTTCCTTAGCTCTGCGCACGGCCTCGTTGGACCCACCCGCGGCAGGCGAGAAGACGATCCGCGCGCCGTAGGCCTGCAGCAACTGCTTGCGTTCGGTCGAGGTGTTCTCCGGCATCACGCAGACCAGTCCGTAACCCTTGACCTTGGCGGCCATGGCCAGCGAAATGCCGGTGTTACCCGAAGTCGGCTCGAGGATGGTGCAGCCGTGCTGGAGCCTGCCGTCGCGCTCGGCAGCCTCGATCATCGCCAGCGCGGGCCGGTCCTTGATCGAGCCGGTCGGATTGCGGTCCTCTAGCTTGGCCCACAACCGGACGTCGCGCGCAGGAGACAACCGCGGCAAGCCCACCAGCGGCGTGCCGCCGACCGCGTCGAGCAGCGATTCGTACCGGCTCACGGCTTAGCGCGCGCCGCCGGCGACGGCGGGCAGGATCGTCAAAGTGTCACCGTCGGTGACCTCGGCATCGAGGCCGCCCGCGAAACGCACGTCCTCGTCGTTGACGTAGACGTTGACGAAGCGGTGCAGCTTCTCGTCCTTGACCAGGCGGGCCTTCAGACCACCGTGACGTGACTCGATGTCATCGATGACCTCGAGGACGGTCTTGCCGTTCGCCTCGACGGACTTCTCACCGCCGGTGTGCGTACGCAGGATGGTCGGAATGGACACGGTCACGGCCATGGGTTACCTCCGCATATGTGGGCCGGGTTCTGCAAACAACAGACGTCGACGGGCTCGGGGCTATTCCCCGCGCTCGCTCGCGCGCTATTCGGGAACGTCGTCACTGCCAGTATTGGCGAACATGTACGACTCGACGACCTCGACCTCTTCCTCGGTCACGACGCCGTCGACGATGCGGTACGAGCGCAACTCGTGCGCCTCGGGATCCCTGGTGGAAACCAAGATGTAGTGCGCTTCGGGCTCGGAGGCGTAGGAAATGTCGGTGCGCGAGGGGTAGGCCTCGGTCGCGGTGTGTGAGTGGTAGATCACCACGGGCACCTCATCCCGAGCGGCCATCTCCCGGTAGAGCTTGAGCAGATCGAGTGAGTCGAACTCGTAGAATGTCGGTGATCGCGCCGCGTTGAGCATGGGAATGAACCGCTCGGGGCGGTCGGTGCCCTCGGGGCCGGCGATCACCCCGCACGCCTCGTCGGGGTGATCCCCACGAGCGTGCGCGACGATCGCGTCGACGAGTTCGCGGCGGATCTGAAGCACCTACCCATCCTAGAGGGTGGACAGTGTTCTCCCATGGGGGTCCGCACCGTGAGACTCCGCACGTCACGGCGCGGCGTTGCGTTGCGGCTCCCCGTTGTCAATGCCACATTGGGGACATCTGCTGCGCCCTAACTGAGCACCCCCGGCCATTTGTCGCGGTAGCCAGGCAGATCTGGCAGGCCGGTAGCCGACAGCGTGCCGTGCACGACCGCGCGGGCGAAGGTGGCGGCAGCGGCCGTGCACAACTGGTCGAACACCGTCGCATGGGCGGCAACACCGAACGGACCCTCCGCAGCAGGAAGCTCGCGCGCCCCGGTGGCCAGCGCGAACACCGTATCGCCGTCGAACATCGAATGCGCAGGCCGCACCGCACGCGCAAGGCCATCCTGCGCGGACATCGCCAACCGCCTGCATTCCGCCTTGGTCAGCGTCGCATCGGTTGCGATGACGCCGATCGTGGTGTTCAGCGAAGCGGTGTCATCCGCAGACAGCTCCGCAGGCCGGTCGGGCCAGCCGCGCACGCCGAACTCCCCCGCCAGCTCGTGGTCTGCCGCCCATGGCCGACCGGTTGCAAGATCGACCGCCTCGCCGTGCGCGTTGACGACCGCCAGTGCGCCCACGGTGCATCCGTCCTCGAGCACCACACTGGCCGTCCCGATGCCGCCCTTGAGCGCGCCGACCTTCGCGCCGGTACCGGCACCCAGGCAGCCCTGCGCGACGGGTCCACCACCAGCGGCCGCACACGCCCGGTAGCCGAACTCGGCATCCGGCCGATGACCCCAATCGCTGCGCGGGAGGTCGAAAATCACCGCACCGGGCACAATCGGCACCACCTCGTGCGGCTCGGCTCCGACCGGGAACCCGTGCCGTCGCTCCTCCAGCCAGCGCATGACGCCGTCGGCGGCTGCCAGGCCGTAGGCGCTGCCACCGGACAGGCACACGGCGTGCGCCTGCTGCACCAGATTCTCCGGCGCGAGCAGGTCGGTTTCGCGCGTGCCGGGCGCTCCGCCACGCGCGTCGACGCCACCGACCGCGCCGTCGGGCACGAGCACCACGGTGGTCCCGGTGGCCCAGCCCTGGCCACGTCGCTGGTAGTGCCCAACGAGCACCCCGGCCACGTCCGTGATGGCGTTGTACCGCCCCGGCTCACTCATCCGGCCCCCATGCACTGAAAGACGCTTTCAGCGCACTGGGCGCAGTGAACGGCGCTTTCAGTGCATCCAATGCACTGAAAGCGTCTTTCAGCGCCCATCATGCGGCCATCGCCTGCACAAGGCTCTCCTGCAGGTAGGTGAGCCAATGGTACACGCCGAGATGCGGCGCCCTCGGGTCGTCCGAGGGGAGTTCCTCGGGCATGTCCTCGGTGACATCCAGCGCGGTGCCCAACGCGATCCGGACGTCGTTGATCGCGGACACCCACGCGTCGGCCTGTTCCAGCGACAACCGCACCTCGCCACCCTGGGGCCCGAGGGTCTGCATCACCACGGCCGCCACGCCCGCCTTCGCCTCGATCAGCTCAGGTTCGTGCAGCGATCGGAGCGCCGCCACGGAGTCGAGTTCCTCGCGCGAGGGATTGTCCGGATCGAGCCGATGGAAATCGGGCAGCAACCGGGAGAGCACCGGATCATTCGGCGCGGTCGACGGGCCGATCCGGATGCCGGTGAGTTCGGCGAGCTCGTCGTTCGGCGCCTCGTCGGACCGCGCCCGCAGCATGTCCTCGACCTGGCTGATCAAGCCTCGCAGCACGGCCGCCTCCTGCTGCTCGAATCCCGCGATTACCCGGGCGCCCTTGCGCCGCCAAGGCTTCACGACGGCTGCTGCATGGTCGCCCACAGACCTGCCGCGTGCAGCCGCGCGACATCGCCCTCGACCTTCTCCTTGGAACCGGACGACACGATCGCTTTCCCCTTGTGGTGCACATCAAGCATCAGCTTGGTGGCGTGGTCGCGGCTGTAACCGAACAGCTTCTGGAACACGTAGGTGACATAGGACATCAGGTTGACCGGGTCGTTCCACACGACGGTTTGCCACGGCCTGTCCTCGGCTCCGAGTTCGGCGCCGAGTGGATCAGCCTGGGTCTGTTCGGCCTCGACGGGCGTGGACATATCTCCATGGTGTCACGCAGTCATCCAGGCGCAATCAACAGCCCGATTTGATCAGCTACGCTCCGGCTCCATGACCGCGCCCGGTGCCAGCACTGCCCTGCTCACCGACCATTACGAGCTCACCATGTTGTCCAGCGCGCTCGCTGACGGCAGCGGGAGCCGCGACTGCGTGTTCGAGGTATTCGCGCGCAGACTGCCCGACGGCCGCCGCTACGGAGTCGTCGCGGGCACCGCTCGGGTGCTCGAGGCCATCGCGAACTTCCGCTTCACCGACGCCGAACTCGCCCAGTTGTCTGCTACCGCGGTCGTGGACGAGGACACCCTGTCCTGGCTCGCCGGCTACTCCTTCACCGGGGACATCGACGGCTACCGAGAAGGTGAGCTGTACTTCCCAGGATCACCCGTGCTCACCGTACGCGGCCCGTTCGCCGAGGCGGTCGTGCTGGAAACGCTGTCGCTCTCGATCCTCAACCACGACTGTGCCATCGCCTCGGCCGCCGCGCGCATGACCTACGCCGCGCGCGGAAGGCCGATCATTGAGATGGGCGGGCGCCGCACCCACGAGTACGCGGCCGTCGCCGCCGCCCGGGCCGCCTACCTCGCCGGGTTCGCCACCACGTCGAATCTCGAGGCAGGCAGGCGGTACGGCATCTCCACCCGCGGGACCGTCGCGCACGCGTTCATGCTGCTGCACGACACCGAGGAAGCAGCCTTCCGCGCCCAGATCGCCAAGCTGGGACCGGACACCACACTGCTGGTGGACACCTACGACATCACCAGTGGCATCGAGACCGCGGTCCGGGTGGCAGGCCGCGACCTGGGCGCGATCCGGATCGACTCCGGCGATGTCGGGGTGCTCGCCCGCCAGGCGCGGGACCAACTCGACGCGCTGGGTGCCCGGGACACCAGGATCGTGGTCTCCGGCGACCTCGATGAGCATTCCATCGCCGCACTGCGGGCCGAGCCGGTCGACGCCTACGGCGTGGGCACGTCGGTGGTCACCGGATCGGGCGCACCGACCGCCAACATGGTCTACAAGCTGGTCGAGGTGGACGGCAGGCCGGTGGCCAAGCGCAGCGTCCAGAAGGAGTCACGGGGTGGTCGCAAGACCGCGTTGCGCAGGTTCAAGAAGACCGGTACCGCCATCGAAGAAGTCGTCTATCCGGTGGCCACTCCGAAGCCGGAACGCGGTCCGTACGACGAGATTCTGCCGATCCCGCTGGTGCGCGCTGGTGAACTGGTCGACGACCTCCCTACCCTGGAAGATGGCAGGCAACGCCTGCGGCGCGCGTTGGTGAGCCTGCCGTGGGAGGGGCTCAAGCTCTCGCACGGTGAGCCCGCCATCCCGACGCTGTTCCCGTGACTCCAGGAGGAGAAGATGGCGAACGCTCTGATCATCGTCGACGTGCAGAACGACTTCTGTGAGGGTGGCTCACTGGCCGTCACCGGTGGGGCGATGCTCGCGGGGGACATCTCGACCTTTCTCGCCAATGAGGCCGCATACGACCACATCGTCGCCACCCGCGACTACCACATCGATCCCGGTGCACACTTCAGTGACGAGCCGGATTTCGTCCGCTCGTGGCCGCCGCACTGCCGGGCGGGCACGCCGGGAGCCTCCTTCCATCCGGCGCTGGACGTCGGCCCGATCCGGGAGGTGTTCTCCAAGGGTCAGTACAGCGACGGTTACTCCGGCTTCGAGGGCGTGTCCTCGGAGGGCAACGACCTGGCGGCATGGCTGCGCTCGCGAGGTGTCGATGCCGTCGACGTCATCGGCATCGCCACCGACCACTGCGTGCGGGCGACCGCAGCGGACGGCGCACGGGAAGGTTTCCGGGTGCGCGCCTTGCTCGATTACACCGCGGGTGTATCGCGGGAAACCGTCGATGCCGCGCTGAATCAACTCCGTGAGGCCCGCGTCGACCTTGTCGGCACCCCCCGCGTGGGTTGAACCCGCCACACCCGGGGGACAGTCGACCGCGACTTTCCCCCGGTAGTTCAGGTGCCGAAGGGGTCGCAGGCGACCGTGCCCACGGTGATGTCGCCGCTGTTAGGGCCGCCGCCCTCCGGGAAAAGTTCGATCCGCATCGCGTTGAGCGTCATGCTGCCGTCCGGCGGGCTCGGTGCGATCAACTCGTTCAGCACGACCTTCGCCAGGGGTGCCGAACCTTCGATCCGCCCCGGGATGGTCACGGTGTAGTTGGACGGGATGCGGTCAGGGACCTCGATACCGCGGATTCCCCGTAGCTCGAAGCTGGCGGCGCTGCCGTTGCCGGTGGTCTGGCAGTTCACCGTGAACGAGCTGATCCGGATCCGCGGGCCGCCCCACTCGACCAACGCCCGCGTCGAGAAGGTGCGACCGGCGACCTCCACGAGCGCATTCCCGGCGGAATCCCACCGGCAGTTGGTGGTCGCCCTCCCGTACCTGGCGACGTCGCCGACACTGACCCCTGACGTGCGGTTGGTCTGCCTGCCCGGGACCGCACACTCCGCGATCGGGTCGACGACGATCTCCTCGCCGTCGTAGACCACATCGACCGCGCCGACCGATCCTGCTCCCGAGGTCTCCGGCTCATCCGCGGCGACCGCGCTGCCGGAAAGCCCGGTCAGGGACGCGACAAGGAACCCGCCCACCGCTGCGGAAACCCACCACCGCTCAGTTGTGCGTGACATGACGACTCCCTTCGGTAATCACCTGTGCCCGGAGTATCGACCCGCGAGGCTCCGCCGTATGCGGTTGCGGGCGCACGCCACCCGGTCGTGTCAGAGCGGTACCGTGGAGCGGTGCTGGACGCTGCCCCCTCGCCCGACGCTCCCACTCACCGCGCCGAGCGAGGCCTGCCCAGCGTGCGCGAACTGCTCACCACCGCGGTGACGGCGCTCGGAGGCACGCAACGGGAAGGCCAGGTGCGGATGGCCGATGCGGTGGACACCGCGATCCGCACCGGCGAGCATCTCGCCGTCCAGGCGGGCACCGGCACCGGTAAGTCGCTCGCCTATCTGGTGCCTGCCATCCGGCACGCTGTCGAGCGGGAGGCCACGGTGGTGGTGTCCACCGCGACCATCGCGCTGCAACGCCAACTGGTCGACCGTGACCTGCCCAGGCTGGCCAAGGCGCTGACGAAGTCGCTGGGACGAGAGCCGCGGTTCGCCATCCTGAAGGGCAGGCGCAACTATCTCTGCCTGCACCGGCTGGACACCGGCGCGCCGGACGAGCCGGAGGACCAGAGCCTGTTCGATCCGTTTTCCGTCTCCCGCACCGGCCGTGAGGTCAAGCGGCTGCACGAGTGGGCGGGCGAGACGCTCACCGGCGACCGGGACGACCTGGTACCCGGGGTGTCCGATCGAGCGTGGCGGCAGGTATCGGTGACCGCCAAGGAATGCCTTGGCGCCGCCCGCTGCCCGGTGGGCACCGACTGCTTCGCCGAACAGGCTCGCGCCGAGGCGGGCCGGGCCGACGTGGTCGTCACCAACCACGCCTTGCTCGCCATCGACGCGCTGCAGGGCTATCAGGTGCTGCCCGAGCACGATCTGGTGATCATCGACGAGGCGCACGATCTGGTCGACCGGGTGACCTCGGCAGCCACCGCTGAGCTGACCAGCGCTATGGTCGCGACCGCGGCGAGGCGCTGTGGAAAGCTGATCGATGCCGAGATCGCCGACCGGCTGATGGAGTCGGCGGATGGCCTCACCCTTGTCCTCGACGACCTGCCTGCCGGGCGGTTGGACCAGCTGCCGCAGGCGCTGGCCGGTGCGCTGCCTGCCGTCCGCGACGCCGCGCACAGGTGCGTCACCGTGCTCGGACCGGAACGCCGCGAGGACGTCGGCGACGCCACCGCGCGCAAACTCGCGCGCACGCTGCTCGACGAGGTGCACGACACCGCGGTCCGGCTGCTGGCCGCGTTCGACCCCGACCCCGCGGATCGCCCTGATGTGGTCTGGCTGTCCGGGGACCCGACGGCCGCCACCCCACGTCCACCTGCCCTGCACGTGGCTCCGCTGTCGGTCGCCTGCCTCCTTCGGGAACGGGTTTTCGGCACCAGGACCACGGTGCTCACCTCAGCGACGCTGGCCATCGGAGGGACGTTTGACACGCTCGCGCGGCAGTGGGGTCTCCCGCCCACCGCCCAGGGGAGTCTCCCGCCCACCGCGTCGCCGAGCCCGGCTGTTTCCGGAACGGCGACCGACAAGGCACCGCCCTCAGACGAAGCCACGCTGCACTGGAGTGGCGTGGACGTCGGCTCACCGTTCGATCACGCCCGCAACGGAATCCTGTACCTGGCGGGCCATCTGCCGCCGCCCGGCAGGGACGGGCTGACCGAACCGTTCCTCGACGAGCTGACCGACTTGGTGCGGGCCGCTGGCGGGCGCACGCTCGGGTTGTTCTCCTCCATGCGCGCGGCCAAGCAGGCCACCGAAGCCCTCCGCGATCGTCTCGAATGCCCCATCCTGTGTCAGGGCGATGACTCGACCGGGTTGCTCGTGCGGCAGTTCGCCGATGACCCCAAGACCTGCCTGTTCGGCACCCTGTCGCTCTGGCAGGGCGTGGACGTGCCCGGTCCCTCGCTGCAGCTGGTGGTGGTCGACCGGATCCCGTTCCCCCGGCCCGACGACCCGGTGCAGTCCGCCCGCCAGCGTGCGGTGGAGGCCAGGGGTGGAAACGGCTTCCTGACCGTCGCCGCGGCGCATGCTGCCCTCCTGCTCGCGCAAGGTGTCGGACGCCTGCACCGCACGGTGGCGGATCGGGGTGTGGTCGCCGTGCTCGATTCGCGCCTGGCGACCGCGCGGTACGGCGGCTTCCTGCGCGCCTCGCTGCCGCCCTTCTGGCCTACCCACGATCTTGAGGTCGCCAAGGCGGCACTGCGGCGACTCGACGCGGCCCACCCCGAATGATCCCCCGGTGTGAGGCGGGTTACGGTGAGGCGGCATTACACGTGAGGAGACACGTTGTCCCAGGATTCACCCACTGCACACTCTCGCGCGGTCACCGTCGACAATGACGGCGTCCGCAGGCAACTGGCGGATGGAAGCGAGGAGTCGGTCGCGTGGGCGGAGCTGTCGTCGGTCGTGATCCGGGTGATTCCGGAGGGACCGTGGAAGGAAGACGTCTTCCTGATGCTGGCGGGCAATGACGGCACCGGAACCGCGATCCCGAGCAGCGACCCGGCCGCCGACGCGTTGATAGAGCGGCTGCAAGCCCTGCCCGGCTTCGACAACGAACGGTTCATCGAGGCCATGACCACCGATGCCGATGAGGCCTACGTAGTCTGGTCCGCCCGGCAATCGCAGGGCTAGGCCCACTGGGCAAGCACGGTCACCGTGCCCGGATCGACCTCGGTGAAGCCCGCGTCGCGCACCACGACCACCCGATGCCCGCGCCAGGCCGCCGCAGGGTCGGTCTCCGGCCGCAGGATCGCCCAGTGCTGGGATTTCGGCGTGCGGACCGCGCACGGGTAGCCTCGCTCGGCCCAGTCGGCCAAGCGCTCCGCATCCAGCACCGACGCCAGGATCATCGTGGCGTGTCCGACCTGTGCGGCGGCTTTGCCGACGGTCATCGACACATCCGGGTTCAGCCAGAGCACCGGGACGTCCGCGGGCACCGGGCCCGGGTCATCGGCAGGTAGCTCGCTGCCGGAGATCTGCAATCGGCTGACCATCTGGGGCGTGCGGGTGACCAGGCCGGGGACGAGCGCCCGCACCTGGGCTCCCTCGACCTCGATGGTGATCCCGGGCAGCTCCTGCACGGCTTGCCAGTGCGCTCCGCGTGCCCGCCGGGCGACCTTGCGGATGCGCCCCGATATCCAGTCGGCGACCTCCGCATGCCAGGCGCCGCCCGCAGCGGCTCTGGGGTCGAGGCAGACTGCGATAGCGGCAGCGGCGGCGGCCTCGAGTACGGCGGTTCGGCCGGGTGGCTGGGCACGCTCGATGCGCAGGATGACGGGCATCGCCCGGACCTGCTCGGGGTCCTCGTGTCGAATGTCCATTACCGCGGGCGGCGCGTTCAGCCAGGACGCGTACCTGGCAGCCAGCGGCGCGAGGATCTCGCTCACGGACGCAGCAGTTCGAGCCCGTCGGCGGCGTCGGCGGCCTCCACCTCTGACCGCGTCACACCCATCATGAACAGCACCGCGTCCAGGTAGGGGTGGCTGAGTGTGGTGTCGGCGACCTCGCGCAACGCGGGCTTGGCATTGAAGGCCACACCCATTCCGGCGGCGGAGAGCATATCGATGTCGTTGGCGCCATCGCCCACCGCGACGCACTGAGCCAGCGGCACGCCGTAGTCGGCGGCGAACCGACGCAAAGCGGTGGCCTTACCCTCCCGGTCGATGATCTCCCCGACCACCCGCCCGGTGATCGTGCCGTCGACCACTTCGAGTTCGTTGGCTGCGACGAAGTCGAGGCCGAGATCGTCGGCGATTCCCTTGATGATGCGGGTGAAGCCGCCGGAGACAACGCCGCAGCGGAAGCCAAGCCGCTTGAGCGTGCGCACCGTGGTGCGCGCGCCGGGGGTGAGTTCGATCTTCGCGGCGACCTCGTCCAGGGTCGACTCGGGCAAACCTGCCAACAGCGCGACCCTGCGCTCGAGCGACTCGGTGAAGTTCAGCTCGCCCCGCATCGCCGCCTCGGTGATCTTGACGACCTTCGACTGTACTCCCGCGTAGCCTGCGAGCATCTCGATGACTTCACCCTGGATCAGCGTGGAGTCGACGTCGAAGACCACCAGGCGCTTCGCGCGGCGGGCCAGCCCTTCCCGCTCGACCGCGATATCCACCCCGACCTCGGACGAGACGTCGGCGAGCGCGGCACGCAGGGCGGCATCCGCGTCGGCCCGCTCTGGAACCGAGACGTGCATCTCCAGGCCGGTCACCGGATAATCGGCCACGCTGCGGATCGCGTCGATGTTCACCTCGAGTGCTGCCAGCCGCCCGGCGACGGCGGTGAACGCCCGCGCCGTCACCGGCCTGCCGAGCACGACAACGGCGTGGCTGGACCCGCGTTTGCCCGGCGCGAACGGATCGTCTCCGATCTCCGGCCCGACCCGGACGTCGACTCGCATCGCCACGGTGGCCATGGCCTGTTCGACCGACTCCTGCAAGCCTTCCGGATCGTGGTCGACGGCCACCAGCACACCGAGCACCAGCTGGCCCCGGATCACGACCTGTTCGACGTCGAGCACCTCGACCCCGTGCTTGGCCAGCACGGCGAACAGCACCGAGGAGACGCCCGGCTTATCCGGTCCCGTTGTGGTGATCAGGACGGGCGTGCTGCTCACTTGTGATCCGGGTTCGCCTCGGTGTCGGAGCCTGCGGGCGTCACCACTTCGGCGAGCTTCTCAGAGGGTGCCTCGATCGCGTCCGGGTGCGGCAGAGCCCTACCCCTGAAGCTGATGTGGCCTTCGCTGTGCATCCGCTCGACCATGTGCGGGTAGTGCAGCTCGAACGCCGGGCGCTCGGACCGGATCCGGGGCAGCTCGGTGAAGTTGTGCCGCGGCGGCGGGCAACTGGTCGCCCATTCCAGCGAGCTTCCGTAGCCCCATGGGTCGTCCACCCTGACGATCTCGCCGAACCGGTAACTCTTGAAGACGTTCCAGATGAACGGCAGCGTCGAGGCGCCCAGGATATAGGCGCCGATCGTGGAGATCGTGTTCAGGGTGGTGAACCCGTCGGAGGACAGGTAGTCGGCGTACCGGCGTGGCATGCCCTCATTGCCCAGCCAGTGCTGCACGAGGAACGTGCCGTGGAAGCCGATGAAGGTGGTCCAGAAGTGCAGCTTGGCCAGCGGCTCGTCCATCATCCGGCCGGTGATCTTCGGGAACCAGAAGTAGATCCCGGCGAAGGTGGCGAACACGATGGTGCCGTAGAGCACGTAGTGGAAGTGCGCGACCACGAAGTAGCTGTCCGAGACGTGGAAGTCGATCGCGGGCGCAGCCAGCAGGATGCCGGTCAGGCCACCGAAGAGGAAGGTGACCAGGAAGCCCACCGAGAACAGCATCGGCGATTCGAAACTGAGTTTGCCCTTCCACATGGTGCCGATCCAATTGAAGAACTTCACCCCGGTCGGGACCGCGATCAGGAAGGTCATGAAGGAGAAGAACGGCAGCAGCACCGCGCCGGTGGCGTACATGTGGTGCGCCCACACCGCGACCGACAGCGCCGCGATAGCCAGCGTGGCAAAGACCAGGCCCTTGTAGCCGAACAACGGCTTACGGGAGAAGACCGGGAAGATCTCCGAGACGATGCCGAAGAACGGCAGCGCGACGATGTAGACCTCGGGGTGCCCGAAGAACCAGAACAAGTGCTGCCAGAGGATCACGCCACCGTTGTCCGGGTCGAACACGTGGGCGCCGATACGCCGGTCGGCCAGCAGTCCTGCGAGTGCGGCGGTCAGGATGGGGAAGGCGAGCAGCACCAGGACCCCGGTGATCAGGATGTTCCAGGTGAAGATCGGCATCCGCCACATGGTCATACCGGGCGCGCGCAGGCAAACCACCGTGGTGATCATGTTGACCGCGCCGAGGATGGTGCCGAGACCGGACACCATGAGGCCCACGATCCACAGGTCGGCGCCGACGCCAGGCGAGTGGATGGCGTCGGACAGCGGCGTGTAGGCGAACCAGCCGAAGTCGGCCGCGCCACCCGGCGTGAGGAAGCCGGACACGACGGTCAGACCGCCGAACAGGTACAGCCAGTAGGAGAAGGCGTTCAGTCGCGGGAAGGCGACATCGGGCGAACCGATCTGCAGCGGCAGGATGAAGTTGGCGAACCCGAACAGGATCGGCGTCGCGTACAGCAGCAGCATGATCGTGCCGTGCATGGTGAACAGCTGGTTGTACTGCTCAGCGGACAGGAACTGCTGGCCTGGCACGGCGAGCTCGGTGCGGATGAGCATCGCCATCGCTCCGCCCACCATGAAGAAGGCGAACGACGTGACCAGGTACATGATGCCGATTTGCTTGTGGTCCGTCGTGCGGAACAACCGCAGCAGGTACGAACCCTTGACCGGCTCGGGCGCGGGATGGGGACGCGTCGCGATCGGCTGGGGGGCTACGGCCGTCACTCCTGCCTCCTGCAGTTTCTGTTCGAACATCGTCTGGGACTCGAGCGCACAGCGCTGAAGAGCTAGAGGGGATCGTAGCCGTCGCGGAATCGGCGGCTGCGCACCGGTTGGCATGATCGGGGCGCAGCAGATGGTGACGTGACCTCCGCCACACCTCCTCGGGCCGCGCTTGGGGTGCGTACAAGCACTACCTCAGCCAGTCCACGATGGCCTTGCCGAGTGCGGCCGGGTCTTCGAGTGAAGGTAGGTGTCCTGCACCGGGAATGCTGACGAACTGGGCGTTCTGCAGGGCATCGACCATGGTGTCGGCTTCCGCGCGCGGAGTGAGGGTGTCCTCCTCACCCACCACAACCAGGCCTGGTACCTCTGCCGCGCGCAGGGTCGCGGTGGAGTCCGGCCGTGCCGCCATCGCGCGCTGCGCCCAGGCGACTCCGCTGGCCGGTTGGGTCTCGATGAGCTCACGCACAGTCGCGACTACTTCGGGGCGCCGATCCCGCGTGGTCTCGCCCAGCAACGCGGGCAGCAAGGCGTCGGCCAGCCAATCACCGGCGCCCTCGGCCTCCACTCGCTCGGCCATGGCCAGCCGGTTGCCCTTGGCCTCGGCGGTGTCCGCACTCGACTTGGTGTCGATCAACACGAGCCCGGCGACCCGCTCCGGCGCGGCCCGCAACACCGCCATGGCCAGGTATCCGCCCATCGAGCATCCGCCGAGCACCACCCGGTCCAGTTCGAGCTTGTCCAGCAAGGCGAGAACGTCGCGGGCGGCGTCTTCCAGGCTCGGCCCGCGTTCGGTATACGGCAGTCGCGTTCGCCCCAGCCCGCGCTGATCCGGCGTGATCAGCCGGATGCGCGCGGAGAGGTGCTCACGGACCCCGTTTCCACATCCGCGCATCGACCGGGAAAGCATGCAAGAGAACAAGGACGGGTGCGGTCATATCGGCAATTCTGTCCCAAGCTGACCGCTGCCCGCCGCCTATCGCCGACGTGTCGGACCGCGCCGCCCGCGAGCGTCCCAACACGCCCGGTGCCAGTGCCGCCGATCGGTCACCGACCCGGACTCATCGGCCGGCCAGGCCACAATGTGCGGCGTTCCTGGCCGAATCTCGTGGTCACAGCCGGGACAGCGGTAGGTCTTGGTGGTCTGAGCACCCGGAACGCTGCGCACCAGCCACTCACCGTCCTGCGCCGACTCCCTGCTCCCCCAGCCGACGGCGAGCGGTCGCGCGGGTTCGCGACCCGGGCGGGATGGACGGTTACGCCGTGGCACGCAACCACGGTAGCCAGCTGGCAACCCGGCATCGCATGGCACCACAGCACCGCCCGCTGACGTGATAACCGTCACCCCAGTGACCGTCAACCGCTTCAGATACCGATAGTATCTAAACGCAGGTACTTGTCCAACGACGGATTCGAGGAAGCGCATGACAAAGAGCACTCCGACTCATGAGGTCGTCATCGTGGGGGCGGGATTCGTCGGCATCTGCGCGGCCATCCGCCTGAAAGATGCGGGCATCGACGACTTCGTCATCCTGGAACGAGCTGACGACATCGGCGGAACCTGGCGGGACAACCGCTACCCCGGCGTCGCGGTCGACATCCCCTCGGTGACCTACCAATTCTCCTTCGCGCAAACCGGTTCCTGGCGTCGGGTGTTCGCACATGGTGCCGAAGTCAAGTCCTATGTGGACGAGGTTGTCGATAGCTACGGCCTTCGCTCCGCTGTGCGCTTCGGCCGTGCGGTCACCGACGCCCAGTTCGACGAGGACGACCACCTCTGGGCGATCACGACCAGCGATGGCCAGGTGGTGTCCGCACGCTTCCTCATCTCGGCCCACGGCGTATTCGGACACGCTCAGATCCCGGACATCGAGGGCATCGAAGGGTTCCGCGGAAAGACGATCCACACGCTGCACTGGGACGAAAGCCACGACCTTCGGGGCGAACGCGTGGCCGTCATCGGCACCGGCGCATCGTCGGTGCAGCTGGTGCCCGCGATCGCGGGCACGGTGGCGCAACTCGACGTCTACCAGCGCACGCCGATCTGGATCGTGCCCAAACCCGACCTCACGGTGTCCCCAGCAGCACGGCGAGTTCTCACCTGGGCACCGCCCATTCGCTGGGCTGCGCGCGCGGCCGTCAGCACCGGAATCGAGCTGGCGATGCTGCTCGGCGTCACCAATTACGCCCGGCTGCCCTTCCTGGTCAGGATGATCCGCAAGGTTGCCGAAGCGCACCTCCGCCGACAGGTGCACGACCCCGAGACTCGTGCCCGGCTACTCCCGGCCTACGAATTCGGGTGCAAGCGACCCGCCCTGTCCAACGACTACTGGCACAGCTTCAACCGGGACAACGTCGAACTGGTCACTGATGGCATCCGGCGGATCCTGCCCAACGGCATCGAGACCGCGGACGGCCGGGTCCGCAAGATCGACACACTCGTGCTGGCCACCGGCTTCAAGTTCTTCGAGTACGACAGCGTGCCAGGTTATGCGCTGCGCGGTGAGGGCGGCGTCGATCTCCGGCAATGGTGGCTGGACAACAAGTTCCAAGCCTACGAAGGCATCACCGTTCCCGGCTTTCCCAACCTGTTCCTCATCCCTGGCCCGCATTTCGCGACCAGCTGGTCGTGGCTGGTGATGGCCGAAACGCAGACCCGTCACGCGCAGCGGGTCATCTCGCACGTGCGCGACCGTGGAGCGACCTACGCCGCGGTCAGCCGGGAGGCACACGATCGCTACTTCACCGAGGTGCGGCGACAGCACCGCAAGGGGCTGTTCCTCGACCCCTCCTGCGCTGGTTCCAATAGCTACTACCTTGATCGCGACGGGAGGCCGTCGATCGTGCGGCCCCAGTCGAGCGTGACGGCACGCTGGCGAGCCAATCGCTTCCCGCTGACCGACTACGAACTGCGCACGGCCCAACTCGGTGCCGGAAACGGCCAACTCGGTGCCCGCGATCGCCAACTCGGTGCAGTGTTAGGAGCGCCGGCGGCTGACGGGCGGCGTGCTGGGCGTCTCCCAGGCTCGGGCGTACTTCCGCTCGTCACGCCGCTGGGGGTCCCGGCTCCGGTACACGATGTAGGGCCGGATCAGGTAACCCAACGGCGCGCTGAAGAAATGCACCAGGCGGGTGTATGGCCAGATCGCCAGCAGGGCGAGCACGACGACGTTGTGCACCTGGAAGCTGATCGGAGTGCCCACCATGAGCTCGGGCTGCGGGCTGAGCGAGAACAGGCTGCGGAACCAGGGTGACACTGTGGACCGATAGTCGTAACCGCCGCCGATCAGGTTCTCGCCCACGGTGTTGACCATCCCGGTGACGATCGCGGCGGCCAGCAAGGCATACATGATCTTGTCGTTGGTCGTGGTCGCCGTGCGCACCGCGGGCACGGTGATCCGCCGGTAGAGCAGGACCGCCAGGCCCGCGACGGTAGCCAGTCCCGCCATGGTGCCCGCGGACACCGACACGAAGTGGTACATCCCCTCGGATATGCCGACCGCCGCCGTCCAGCTCGCGGGGATCAGGATGCCCATCACGTGGCCACCGATGACGGCAAGCATGCCGAAGTGGAACAGCGGACTGCCCAGTCGCAGCAGCCTGCTCTCGTAGGGCTGGGAAGACCGCGTCGTCCAGCCGAACTGGTCGTACCGATAGCGCCAGATGTGGCCGAGCGCGAACGAAGTGAACGCCACATACGGCAGCGCGAGCCAGAGCAGGGTACTCACCGGTGCTCTCCCATCGTGGGGTCCATCGAAAAGGGTTCAAGGCCCACTTCTTCATCCGGTGGGCCCTGAGCGGCGAGCTCCGCGATCCGGCGCCGGTCCGCGGTGTTGAGCTCAGGCAAGGTCGCACAGATCGCGTCGAGCACGGCAAGGTACTGCGACTCGCTGTCCGCAAGGGACAGTCGCAGCAACTCGATCACCGGACGATGCTCGACGAGCAGTCGCCTGCCTGCTTCCGGATCGGTGGTCGCGGCGAACTCCAGCACCACGGCCAGATGGTCGGGCAACTCGTGCTCGCCCAGCGTGACCCCGGCCGTCTTGTAGGCGTGTTTGAAGCGCAGCAACGCCATCCCGCGCTTACGGGTGTCACCGTAGGCGTAGTAGGTGAGGTGCAGGCAGTTGCGCCGCCGGAGATCGAAGGTTTCCACGTAATGCGAGGCGAGGTCGAGCCGCGGAGTTCCTCGCACATAGTCCACAAAGGATGCCAACGCGGGACCGGCCGGAGCTGCGACGGATTCCGCTCCCACGCGCAGTGTGTCGAGCATGCTCAATGTCTCCGGGCCCGGGTAGTCCAGCAGCAGCGCGGCTATCCGCCACACCACACGCTGGTCGTGCTGGGACAGCTCGTGGACCATCTTCGTCTTGGGCGCACGCAGGCCTGGTCGCATCCGGCTCACGGCGTGCGCTCCGTGGTGTGCGTGGTGCCGTTGGTGGTCGGGAACAATCCGTCGCTGGTCCGGCCGTCCCAGTTGAGCAGGTTGATCCGGCCGGCCTTCGCCTCCGGCGCGGCCCCATTCGTGTCCGTTAGCCCAAACTTGTCGTCCATGGCGTCGAAGGCGGTCATGCCAGGGCCACCATCGCCGTCCAGGCTGCACCCGGTGGCGATGGCGTCCAGCCTGTGCGCGTCCGAGCCCGCTCCACTGGGGATGACGTAGCGCTCTTCGTACTTGGCGATGGCCAGCAGCCGGTACATGGCTTCGATCTCGCCGTGCCGGAGCCGCACCGATTCCGCGATGGACGGATCGGTTTCCTCCCCGAGGTTGACCGTGCGCATGTGTGACCGCATCGCGGCCAGCCGCTGCAGGGCGGCCCGCACCGGACCGACCTCGCCCGCGGTGAACAACTCCGCCAGGTACTCAACGGGAATGCGCAGCGAGTCGATCGCCCCGAAGAGGTTGCCCGCATCCTCGCCGTCGTGCCCCGTCTCCGCCAGCACATCCACCACCGGGGACAACGGCGGCACGTACCAGACCATCGGCATGGTGCGGTATTCCGGATGCAGCGGCAATGCCACCTGGTAATCCGCGATCAGTTGGTAGACCGGAGAGTTCTGTGCCGCCTCGATCCACTCTCCGGAGATACCCGCCCGTTCGGCCTCGGCGACCACCCTCGGGTCGTGCGGGTTGAGGAAGACGCCCAACTGCGCCGGGTAGAGGTCCTTGTCGTCTTTGACCGACGCTGCTTCGAGCACCGCATCGGCGTCGTAGAGCATCACTCCGATATAACGCAGACGGCCGACGCAGGTCTCCGAGCAGACCGTGGGGATGCCGACCTCGACCCGCGGGTAGCAGAAGGTGCACTTCTCGGCCTTGCCGGTCTTGTGATTGAAGTAGATCTTCTTGTACGGGCAGCCGGTGACGCACTGCCGCCAGCCGCGGCATTTGTCCTGGTCGACCAGCACTATGCCGTCCTCGCTGCGCTTGTAAATCGCACCAGACGGGCATGATGCCGCACAGGACGGGTTCAGGCAGTGCTCGCAGATCCGCGGCAGGTAGAACATGAACGTCTGCTCGAACTCGAGCTTCACCTGCTCGGACACCTTGGCCAGGATCGGGTCCTTGCCGATCTGTTCCGGCCCGCCACCCAGGTCGTCGTCCCAGTTGGCGCCCCAGGTGACCTTGGTGTCCGCGCCGGTGATCAACGACTTGGGCCGGGCGACCGGCGTGGTGTCCGATGGCGGTGCCGAGATCAGGTTGTCGTAGTCGTAGGTCCACGGCTCGTAGTAGTCCGAGACCGTAGGCAGGTCAGGGTTGGCGAAGATGTTCGCCAACCGCTTGAGCCGGGAGCCGGTGCGCAGCGTGAGCTTGCCACGCCGGTTGAGTCGCCAACCGCCCTTCCACTTCTCCTGGTCCTGGTACTGGCGCGGATATCCTTGTCCAGGGCGGGTTTCCACGTTGTTGAACCAGACGTACTCGACGCCGTCCCGGTTGGTCCACGCCTGCTTGCAGGTGACGCTGCAGGTGTGGCAGCCGATGCATTTGTCCAGGTTCATCACCATGGCCAGCTGCGCCATTATGCGCATTGTGCCCCCTTGGCAGGCGTGCAGGGTTTGGGTGTCTTCAAGACCCACAAACCCCCTTGCGGATCACCGCTAACCGCCGCAAACCATGTCCACGATCCAGCACGTCGTGCCCAGGATTGGGCGGGATTGCGGCGGTTAGCGGTCGTCAGACGCCGGGTTTGTGGGTCTTGAAGACACCCAAACCCCCGACCTGATGCACCCCTCATCAGTACTGCACCTCCTGGCTGCGGCGACGAATCGTCGTCACTTCGTCGCGCTGATTGCCGGTCGGACCGTGGTAGTTCAGCGCGAAGGATTGCTGGGCGTAGCCGCCGATCAGGTGCGTTGGCTTGATCATCAGTCGGGTCAGCGCATTGTGGATGCCACCGCGCTTACCGGTCTTCTCCGTCCGCGGCACGTCCACCGCCCGGTCCTGCGCGTGGTACATGAACACGGTGCCCTCCGGCATCCGGTGACTCACGATGGCCCGGGCGACCACGACCCCGTTGCGGTTGACTGCCTCGATCCAGTCGTTGTCGACCACCCCGATCTTGGCCGCGTCCACATCGGACATCCAGATCGCCTGCCCACCGCGAGAGAGCGTGAGCATGTGCAAGTTGTCCTGGTAGGCCGAGTGAATCGACCACTTTGAGTGCGGCGTGAGGTACCGAACGGTGACGCCGCCCTCCCCGGTGGCACCCACGCCGGGTTCGGCGAACAGCGCCGTCATGTCCAGCGGTGGGCGGAAGATCGGGAGTTGCTCACCGAGTTCGGACATCCAGTCGTGGTCGAGGTAGAAGTGCTGTCGGCCGGTCAGCGTATGCCAGGGCTTGAGCCGCTCGGTGTTGATGGTGAACGGGGAGTAGCGGCGGCCGCCGGTCTCGCTGCCCGACCACTCCGGCGAGGTGATCACCGGGACCGGACGGGCCTGAGTGTCGGCGAAGGTGATCCGCTTGCCCTCGTTCTCCTTGGCCAGATCGGCGAGCCCGGTGCCGGTACGCCGTTCGAGCGCCTCGAAGCCCTCGGTGGCGAGCCTGCCGTTGGTGGTGCCGGACAGCGCGAGGATGGCCTCGGCGGCGTGGGTGTCCTTGGCCAGCGACGGCCTGCCCGCCGCCGCCCCGGACCCGATGACGCCGTTGACGCCGTTGAGGTACTCCACTTCGGCCACGGGATGGACGGTCACGCCCTTGGTGGTGAGCCCGATGCTGTCCACCAGCGGGCCGAGTGCCGCCATTTTGTCCGCGATCGCGGGGTAATCGCGCTCCACCACGACCAGCCTCGGCATCGTCTTGCCGGGTATCGGCTCGCACTCCCCCTTCTTCCAATCGAGCACCCGGCCACCCGGCTGCGCCAGCGCGTCGGCGGTGTCATGGGTGAGCGGTACGGCCACGATGTCCTTGCGCTTGCCGAGGTGCTTCTCGGCCAGCCAGGAGAAGCCGCGGGCGATCCGGTGGAACGCCTCGAAGTCGGTCTTGGTCTCCCACGGCGGCGAGATGGCAGGCGAGAACGCGTGCACGTAGGGGTGCATGTCGGTGCTGGATAGGTCGTGCTTCTCGTACCACGTGGCGGCAGGCAGCACCACGTCCGAGAACAGGGTGGTGCTGGTCATCCGGAAGTCCAGCGACAGCAGCAGATCCAGCTTGCCGACCGGCGCATCGTCCCGCCAGGTGACCTCCTCGGGCCGCACGCCTTCGGCGTCGGAGGCCTGCAGGTTGGAGTCGGTGCCGAGCAGGTGGCGCAGGAAGTACTCGTTGCCCTTGGCCGATGAGCCGAGCAGGTTGGCTCGCCAGACCGTCAGCACCCGTGGGTAGTTCTCCGGGGCATCAGGGTCTTCACAGGCGAACCTGAGGTGGCCCGCCTTGAGCCCGTCCACAATGTGCTGTGCGCCCTCCTTGCCGAGCCGTTCGGCTTCGTCGGCGAGGTCGAGCGGGTTCCGGTTGAAGGTCGGGTGGCTCGGCATCCAGCCGAGCCTGCTGGCCAGCGCGATGTTGTCGGCCGCGGTGCGTCCGGCGAACATGCCGTCGGCCAGCGGCGAAGCCATCGCTTCGGAGGTGAACGGATCATAGCGCCACTGGTCGGTGGCCAGGTACCAGAACACCGTGCCCTGCATCTGGCGCGGCGGCCGCTGCCAGTCCGCGCCGGTGGCCAATGTGGACCAGCCGGTGATCGGACGACACTTCTCCTGGCCGACGTAGTGCGCCCAGCCCCCGCCGTTGACGCCCTGACAGCCGGTGAGCATGGTCAAGGTGAGGAAGGAACGGTAGATCTGGTCGGAATGGAACCAGTGGTTGGTCCCGGCACCCATCAAGATCATCGACCGGCCGCCGGAACGCTCCGCGTTATCGGCGAACTCGCGGGCGATCCGCTCGGCCGCCTTGGCGGGTACACCGGTGATCTGCTCCTGCCAGGCGGGCGTGTAGGGCTCGGCCACGTCGTCGTAGCCGGACGGCCAGGTGCCAGGCAGCCCGGGCCTGCCGACGCCGTACTGGGCCATCAGCAGGTCGAATACGGTCGTCACGCGGCGCCCGTGGACCATCCGGGTGGGCACCCCGCGGTGCAGCACACCGGGCTGGTCGCTGTCGAATCGCGGCAACTGGACCACGAGGGAGTCTCCGCCGTACACCGAAAGCATCGGATCGACACCTGCGAGGTCGAGATTCCAGTTGCCCTCGCCGGACTTGCCGAACCGGTGCCCGAGCGAGCCGCCGGGGACGACCGGGTCTCCTTGCGCATCAAGCAGAACCGTCCTGGACTCGACACCCTCACCGGACTCCCCGATGTCGGCCGCGGTGAGGAACTTGCCGGGCACGAACCCGTTGCCGTGCTCGGTCAGCGTGACCAGGAAGGGCAGGTCGGTGAACCGCTTGACGTAGTCGGTGAATCGAGGAGTTGTCTTGTCGACAAAGAACTCCTTGAGGATCACATGGCCCATTGCCATGGCAAGGGCCCCATCGGTGCCCGGACGCGCGGGCAACCACTCATCGGCGAACTTGGTGTTGTCCGCATAGTCGGGAGACACCACCACGACCTTCTGCCCCCGATAGCGCGCCTCGGTCATGTAGTGGGCGTCCGGGGTCCGGGTGACCGGCACGTTCGAGCCCCACATGATCAGGTAACCGGCGTCGAACCAGTCGGCGGACTCGGGGACGTCTGTCTGGTCCCCGAATACCTGCGGCGAAGCCACCGGAAGGTCGGCATACCAGTCGTAGAACGACAGCATCGAGCCGCCGAGCAGGGAGATGAACCGTGCCCCGGTGGCGTGGCTGACCATGGACATAGCGGGGATCGGTGAGAACCCGGCGACCCGGTCCGGCCCGTATTTCTTGATGGTGTGCACATGCGCGGCGGCGACGATCTCGGCTGCCTCCCACCATTCGGCGCGCACGAACCCGCCTTTGCCCCTGGACGCCTTGTAGCGCTTGGCCTTTTCGGGATCGTCGGCGACGTCGGCCCAGGCCAGCACCGGGTCGGAGAGCCGCTCCTTCGCTTCCCGGTACATTTCGAGCAGGACTCCTCGCACGTAGGGATAACGCACCCGCGCGGGTGAGTAGGTGTACCAGGAGAAGCTCGCTCCCCGGGGGCAGCCGCGCGGCTCGTACTCCGGCTTGTCGGCACCGATCGAGGGGTAATCGGTCTGCTGCGCCTCCCAGGTGATGATCCCGTCTTTGACGTAGACCTTCCAGGAACACGAGCCCGTGCAGTTCACGCCGTGCGTGGAGCGGACGACCTTGTCGTAGGCCCAGCGGTCCCGGTAGAAGACATCGGCCGAGCGGCCGCCGATCTGGTGCAGGGTGCGACCGTCAACGGACATCTCGCCGCGCTGGAAGTGCCTGCCGATCCTCAGCAGTGCATCGGTCACATCGGATTCCGGCACGGCGCGATACCTCTCAACGTCGGCGTTGCCTGCCTGGTGGCGGCTCGGCAATCACCGTATGAGCGCCATCACGAGAACTGCAAGGCTTCTCGAGAAGAAACAAACATCGCACCTTCCATCGGTCCAGAATGTGCGCCGGACGTAACACCGAGTTAATGATTTCTGCCAGCAGTCGACCCGCCGATAGCGCGCTGACCTGGGGTTATCCGTGAAACACACGCGAAGGCAGGAGGCGTGCGAAATCGACAGGAGATACGATAATTTACTGATCCGCGACGAGTGGGGAAATGAGACCAATCAGCCGAACGCCAGCGCGAGCGGCACCAGTTGTTCCGCGGTGGTCAGCGAACCGTGCTGCCCGCGCAGGCTGGATTCGAACGGCTCGACCGACCGGCGCAGCACGCCTGATCTTCCCCGCGCGGCGACGACGACATCCCCGATCCGCGACCGCACATGCTCGCCGACCCGAGGGCCGAACCAACCCGCTTCGATCGCATCCTCGCGCGCCACCACCCAGGCCCGCTCCCCCAGCGTCTCCCGCCAGGCTGCGAGAACGTCGAGCTCGGCGCCGTGGTCGGCATAGACATGCCGTGCGCGTACCTCGCCGCCGATAGCCCGCACGCCCTCGTTGAGCGGAGCGCAGGTGTCGGCGTCGATCGCGGAGTCGTCCAGTTCGATCATTCCGTGATCGGCCACCACGGCGAGTAACGCCCCTGCCGGGAGGGATTCCACAATGGACTCCACGAGCCGGTCGACCTGGCGAAGTTGCATCCGCCAGGCCAGTGAGCCGGGGCCGTAGATGTGCCCGAGCATGTCGAGTTCGGAGTGGTAGGCGTAGCAGAAGCTCGATGTGGTCACCAGTGCCTCGCTCACCGAAGCGGCCAGGTCACCCAGGGCGTGCACGCCGACGTAGCGCCCACCCCGAAGCACGGCGCGAGTGAGTCCTGACCGCGTGAAGACCGCACCCGAGATCACGCTCACCTCGACCCCGGCACCGTCGGCTCGCTCAAACGTCGTTGGAATCGGCTGGATCCGCTCGGGCACGACGCGCTCGCGCAGGTCCTCGCCGAACGGATGCACTCGCCAGCGCAGTGCGTTCATCACTCCGGTGTCGGGAAGGTCGAAGGAGTACCCCACCATGCCGTGCTCGCCCGAGCACGCGCCCGTGCCGAGCGCCGCCAGACCCGCGACCGTCGTGGACGGGAAACCGACATGCAACGTTCCGGCCCGTAGCTCGTGTAGCACGGGTGCGTCAGCGGTGTGGGCTTCGAGCAACTCGCCGCCGAGTCCGTCGATCAGCAGGACGCAGGCGCTGGAGACCTCCGGCAGCCGCAGCGAGTTGTCGAACCCGTTGGTTCCGATCGCGGCGAGCAGCGAGGGAACGACGTCGGCCAGGTGCGGGGTGTCCGCGTCGAGCGCAGGGAGATCCACTCCGTCACCTTCTCACGCCTCCGGGTTTCCGCCCACAGGAAGAACGGCGATAATCAGGACATGCCGACCTACGCTTTCCGCTGCCGCGAATGTACCGAGACCTTCGAGCTGTACCGGCCGATGAGCCAGTCGAGTGCGCCCGCGGCCTGCCCAGAAGGCCACTCGGACACCGTCAAGCTCCTCACCACCGTCGCGCTGACCGGAAGTGCGGGAGTGTCGTCCGCACCGGCTCCAGCAGGGGGAGGGTGCTGCGGCGGCGGGTGCTGCGGCTGATGGAGCGCACATGACTGCGCCACACACCGTCGATCGGGGTCGGGAGGCCTTCGGTCGGCAGGCGTGGGCAACCGCGTTCGCCGAACTGTCCGCCGCGGACGGCGAAGCACCGCTGGACCCCGAGGACATCGAGCTACTCGCCACGGCCGCATATCTACTCGGCAGGGACGACGACGGCGACGATCTGCTGGCACGCGCGCATCGTGAGTTCACCCAACGAGGCGGATACCAGCACGCGTCCCGGTGTGCGATCTGGCTGGGCATGCATCTGATGAACCGCGGTCAGGTCGCCCAGGGAAGCGGCTGGTTCGCGCGGGCAGGCCGCACGCTCCTCGACGGCAAGCTCGACTGCGTCGAGCAGGGCTACCTGCTGGTACCGCAGGCGCTGCAGAGTATGTACAGAGGGGACGCCGAGGCCGCGCACGACACGTTCTGCCGGATGGCCGATATCGGCGACCGCTTCGGCGACGCCGACCTCACCGCGCTCGGCAGGCTCGGGATCGGCCAGTCCCTGATCCGATCGGCCAGGGTTGCCGATGGCGTCCGGGTGCTCGATGAGGTCATGGTGGCGGTCATGGCGGGGGATGTGTCCCCGGTTCCGGCCGGGATCATCTACTGCGCGGTGATCGAGTCATGCCGCGGTATCTACGACCTGCGCAGGGCGCAAGAGTGGACGGCCGCGCTGAGCCACTGGTGCGAGTCCCAGCCCGACCTGGTGCCGTATCGAGGACAGTGCCTCGTGCATCGGGCTCAGATGATGCAACTGCGCGGCGACTGGCCGGCAGCCGTTGCTGAGGCCGTGCGCGCGTGCGAGCAGTTCGTCCAGTATCAAGGCCAACCTGCCGCGGGCGATGCGTACTACCAGTTGGCAGAGCTCCATCGGTTGCGTGGCGAAGACACCAATGCGGAGGACGCCTACCGCACGGCGAGCCGATGGGGGCGCGAGCCGCAGCCTGGCCTCGCGCAGTTGCGGCTGGGTCAGGGAGAGCTCGAAGCCGCGGTCTCGGGGATCCGGCGTGCGTTGTCCGAGAACCGCGACCCGCTCAACCGGCCCACGCTGCTGGCCGCCCATGTCGAGATCATGCTGGGGGCCTCCGACATCCCAGCGGCACGCGCCAGCGCCGACGAGCTGACCGACATGGCCCGCGGGCTCGACATGCCGTGGCTACGCGCGGTGGCAGGCACGGCACGCGGAGCGGTCCTGCTCGCCGAGGGCGAGGCGAGCGGTGCGCTCGCCGCCCTGCGCGAGGCGTCAACCCAGTGGCAGGAGCTCGGCGCACCCTATGAGAGTGCGCAAACCAGGGCCCTCATCGGGCTCACCTGCCGCGAGCTCGGGGACGTCGACGCAGCGGAGATGGAACTCGCCGCCGCGCGGGAGGCGTTCACAGACCTCGGTGCCGCACCCGCTCTCGCGCGGCTCGACGAGATTGCTCGCACTCCTTCCCGGCCCGCCGAGGGTGGACTCACCGGCCGTGAACTGCAGGTGCTCATCCTGGTCGCGCAAGGCAAGACCAACCGCCAAATCGGGGCCGCGCTTGTGTTGAGCGAGCACACGGTCCGCAGGCATCTGCAGAACGTCTTCGCCAAGCTGGACGTGTCCTCCCGCGCCGCAGCGACCACCTACGCGTTCCAGCACCACCTGCTCTGACCTTCTGCCCCTGGTACGAACGGACCACGCCACGCGCCGCAAGCTGGTACGCGTGTGCGATGGCGGGGCCCGCTGCCGTTCGTAGCGTCGATCACGACAGTGATGTCGAGCACCAGGAGGCAGTCATGACAACCAACGGCAACGGTCAGCGACCCGAGCGGGTCGAGACCGTCATCATCGGCGGCGGCCAGGCCGGTCTGGCAACCGGGTACCACCTCGGCAAGCTCGGCAGGTCGTTCCTGATCCTGGACTCGTACCCGCGTATCGGTGACAACTGGCGTCGGCATTGGGAGTCGCTCCGCCTGTACAGCCCAGCCGGCTACGACGGCCTGCCCGGCATGCCGTTCCCGGCGGAGAAGTGGTCGTACCCGACCAAGGACGATGTGGCCAACTACCTCGAGGCCTACGCCGACCAGTTCGAGCTTCCGGTGCGGGGCGCGGTCACGGTCGACCGGCTGACCAGAAACGACGACCACTACCTCGTGTGGGCGGGCGGCCGGCAGTACGAGGCGGGCAACGTCGTGGTAGCGACCGGAACGTTCGGCAAGCCCTACACGCCCGAGTTCGCAGCTGACCTCGATCCGAGCATCCGGCAGTTGCACTCGAGTGAGTACAAGAGACCGGATCAGCTCGCCCACGGCGGCGTCCTGGTCGTCGGCGCCTCGCACTCGGGCGGCGACATCGCCTACGAGGCCGCACGTACCCACGACACGGTGCTCTGCGGCCGGGACACCGGCCAGATCCCGGTCGACATCGACAGTCGGCAGGCGCGGTTGGTGTTCCCGCTGCTGTGGTTCGTGTGGAACCGGATCGCGACCATCAACACGCCGGTCGGGCGCAAGATGCGGCCGGAGATCCGGTCCCACGGCGGGCCGCTGTTGCGGGTCAAGGGCACCGATCTGGCCGCAGCCGGCGTGGAGCGCATTCGCTGCCGGGTAGCGGGCGCCTACCAGGGCAAGCCGATGCTGGAAGACGGCCGAGTTCTCGACGTGACCACGGTGGTGTGGTGCACAGGGTTCCACCAGGACTTCAGCTGGATCCAGCTACCCATCGTCGGCACCGACGGCTGGCCGTGCGAGCGGCGTGGGGTCGTCGACAACGCACCTGGCGTGTACTTCGTCGGACTCGCGTTCCAGCGGGCGTTCGCCTCCATGTTGATCGGCGGCGCGGGCACCGATGCGGAGTACGTTGCCAAGCACATCGATGCCCGTTGCCAGAAATCAGCCGTC
>JBOHER010000020.1:0-6356 GCA_050701115.1 Haloechinothrix sp.
CTGGCGGTGCACGAGCACGACGGCGACACGTTCAGCGCCCGATGCTCCACCGGCGCGCCCGGCCGGGTCTTCGGAGGTCAGGTCGCCGCGCAGGCCCTGTTCGCGGCCGCGGCGCGCGCACCCCACGACCGTGCGCCGCACTCGGCGCACCTCTACTTCCTTCGCCCAGGAAATCCGGCCACACGGATCACGTACTCCGTGACCGCTCTGAAGGCAGGGCGCGCGTTCAGCACCTTCCAGGTGCACGCGCGTCAAGACGGGCGCGAGATCCTCACCGCCCTGTGCTCGTTCTGCGTGCCCGAGGCCGGGCCTGCCTACCAGGAGACGGCGCCTCGCGTGCTCGAGCCGGAGCGGTGCCCGACCCGAGGGCCTGTGCCGCCCGGCGCGAACGGAGCCCTCCGCGCGGCGTGGGAGTTCCGCGACGTTCCGCTCGACGGCGACCGGATTCCGCCCAGTCAGCGGACCTGGCTTCGAGCGCGCGCGGCGCTCACCGAGGATCCCTTTGTGCAGGCGTGCGCGCTGACCTATGTCACCGACCTGACGTTGCCGGTAACCGCGCACCTGCCGCTGCACGACTTCGAGCACTACGTACCCGGCGCTTCGCTCGATCACAGCATCTGGTTCCATCGACCGTTCCGCGTCGAAGACTGGCTGTTGTTCGACCAGCACACGCCCACGTTCGCCGCCGCCCGGGGCCTGTCGCTCGGACGGCTCTTCGACCGCGCAGGCAGACTCGTAGCTTCGGTCGCGCAAGAGTCCGTCATCCGGGTCTGACTGTTGCGCGGCATAGCCCTCCCGACACAGCAGCACCGAGTCCGCGATCTCAGTCCGGGTAGGGGTCGATCACCCCGAGCCGGCTGGCGGGCACGAGGTCTCTTCCAGCACGGGTGATGTCCACCGCAAGCGACGTGGCGCACCCGGGGCAGAAGCTCTCTCGCATCACGACTGGTTCGGCCGAGGTCAGCTCCCGCACCTGAGACCGGATCTCCCGGAACCGATCCACCACCTTCGATTCCACCGTCACCGCAACGGAGCGCCAGTTCGCCCTCGCCTCACCGAGGTCAGTGCCGCAGAGGCCGCACGCCCACCGCCCGGCTCGAATCCGCAAGGGCGCGAACACCGCTCCGGCCGCATCAGGTTGCCGCTCGGGGGCAGCGCCCAGCCGCCGCTTCCGCAGCTCGGCACGGCGCGCCATCGTGCCTGCGAGATCGACCTGGTTCGCTTCATCGAGAACGACGCCATACAAATCACGGCCGACCTCCGCGGATACGTACCCGTCACGCACATCCTTGGCCACCGACGCCGGCTCCCGGAGCAGCGGATCGCCGACACCACCGCCCCCACCATTGACCGCGGCGAACACGTCGCCGTGCCGAAGCACCAGATTCCCTGTCTTGGCGGGCATTTCGACCTTCTTCCCGCGCAGGTGCTGCTCCGTCGGCCACTGGCCGCGTTCCAGCAGGTCGAACACGTTGGTTTCGGTGTACAGTTCCCAATTCCCGGCCGCACCGGGGTATCCGCCCGCGGCTCCGCGCGGTGGGACGACGGCGCAGTTGTTGTATGCGCCCCCGGTCATGAACTGCGAGTGCACGATGGCCATCGCGCCGGCCACGCCCATGCCGCCACGATGGATACCGGCGCCTGCGGAGTCACGGACAACCCGGCGCCACAGGATGATGCCCGGCTGGGCCGACTCCTCCATCTCCACGTCGGGTGTATTGCACCCGCACATGCATTGGGCGGCGTACGTGTCCAAGCCGTCGGCCACGGTCTGCGCACCGCCGCCGCAGGGCTGGCCGAGAGAGACCGGGAACGCCACGGTCGGCCCTCCGGTGCGCAGGTCCACCCCATATGAGGTGAAGAAGGCCAGGTTCTGGCACGGCTGGCCGGCGACCCTCCCGGCGACGACCGGGTCGTCGCTGAACGAGCAGGCCTGGGAAAGCACGTCGATCAACATCTTGTTGACGCGCATTCCGGTTTCCATGTGAGATTGGGTCACCGGTGCGGGCGGAACCGAGTTCACAATGGTTCCCCGCGGACCGAGGTCGAAAGTGACCGGCCGCCACAGGCCCGCGTTGACGGGGATGTCATAGCACAGCTGGGAGATCAACGTACTCCACGATTGCCCGACGACCGCAGGCCATGCGCCGTTGATGAAGGAGTCCGTCTGCGGCGCCCCACGGTACTGAATGGTCATCTCGTCGCCCGCCACGACCAGACGACACCGCACCTCATGCAGCTCCTGCGTGGCGCGGGAGTCGTACTCCACCCAATCCTGGGCATCGTAAGTGCCGTCTGGCAGCTTGCCGATCAGGTCACGCAGCGCACGTTCGGACAGGTCCTTGGCCACTTCATTGAGCGCGCGGAACCGTGCCAACCCAAGTTCGTCGATCACACGGGAGAGCCGCCGCTCGCCCGCATTGTTGGCCGCGACCATGCTCCGGATGTCGTTGAGCACGATGCGAGGCAGCCGGACGTTGTTGGCGATGAATGCTTCCCACTCCGGTTCGATCCGGCCATCCCGAACCACCCGTACCGCGTTGAAATTCAGCGCCTCCGAGTAGTTGTCGTGCGCTCCTGGGGCGAACCCGGAGACCGCTGAGCCACCCGCGTCGAGCACGTGCTCGTTGACATATCCCCAGCCAATCAGCTCGTCGCCGTGGAAGAACGGCATCACGATGCCCAGATCGCCTTGGTGGATCGCGCCGGAGGTGTGCGGGTCGTTGCAGAGGAATCCGTCCCCAGGGCGCAGGTCCTCGACGGCGACGCGGTTCAGCACCGCGCGTACCGCTCCGAGCGCCGTGGAGATGTGGAAGGTCACGAACCCGGCGAACGCGAGCTGTTCGGCCTTGTGGTCGAGGATGCAGGTGGAGAAATCCTTGGCCTCGGTCACCACCGGCGATCCCGAGGTACGCATCAGCGTGATGGCCATCTCGTTGGAGATGTCGCGAATGGACTTGTTGTGCACCTCGACGTCGATGACGTCGAATTCCTCGGCCGTGATGGTCGACTTATCGGACACGGTCTTGGCTCCTCAGCTGGTCACGACGAAGTTGTAGAACCGGTCACGCAGGCATTCAGCACCGCTCGGCAGATAGATCGTCGTATCCCCGACGTCCACGATGCAGGGGCCGGTGATGCGCGTCCCTGGCACCAGGGCGGCTTCGGTATAGACGTCGATGTCGCGCTGGGCGCGTTCGACCGGAAGGCGTACGCTACGCCGGGCCGTGGGCCGCGGAAGAGCCGTCGTCGAGTCCGGCGCCGACTCCCGGGTCCGCGGCTTCTGCCGCTCGTGGGTCACCTTGACCGACACCGTGACCAGCATCGCCGGTGAGTCCACCCACGCGGTGCCCGCACCGTAGGCGCGCTCGTAGATCGACGGGAATTCGTCAGCCAACCGCTGCCCGTCGGCCTGGGTGAGTGGGCGGTTCGGCAGCGGTACCGGGATCTCCCAGACCTGTCCCGCGAAGCAACAGTCGCCGAACAGCTCGACGGTGACGTCGTCGGCTGACAGCCCGTCGCACTCGGCATCATTGACGGCCTCGGCGCGGAGATCCTCGATGACCCGATTGACCGAGTCGAGAGCGCTCGAATCGCGCATGATCCAGTTCACCGTGCGGCTGTACTGCCGGACGTAATCGGCGATGAGCACACCGCTGGCGGAGAATGCGGAACTGTTGTCCGGTATCACCACCGTGCCACATCCGAGTCGGCGCGCTACCTCGACGGCGAACAGCCCAAGCCCGCCGCCGTAAGCGAAGAACGTGAACTCGCGTGGGTTGTGGCCCCGCTCGACACTCACCGCCCGCAGCGCGTTCGCCATATTGATCACGGCGAGGTCATACACGGCGGCGGCCGCTTGTTCGACCGACCAACCGAGCGGTTTGGCGATGGTGGCCTCGATCGCCGACTGGGCGGCGTGACGATCGAGGAGGTACCGGCCGTTCAGGTAGTTTTCCGGGTCGATCAGGCCGAGTACCACGTTGGCGTCGGTGACCGTCGGCTCGGTGCCACCGCGGCCGTAGCACGCTGGTCCCGGCTCGGAACCCGCGCTGCGCGGCCCGACCTGCGGAACGCCCCGAGCATCGACCCAGGCGATGCTGCCACCGCCTGCCCCTACCGACACCACGTCGACGATGTCGACTCCGGTCGGGAACTGTCCGATGGAGACTCGCTTGGCGATCGACGGTCGCAGACCGGCCAGCAGGCTGGTGTCGAAGCTGGTCCCTCCCATGTCGCCTGCCAAGACATTCGTCAGGCCGAGCTGCCGTGCCACATGGCGCGCTCCCATCACCCCGCCCGCGGGTCCCGATGCGAGCAGGGTGAGCGGTTTGTCCATCACGGCTTCGCCGCTGACTGATCCGCCGATACCCTGGAAGAAGGACAACGCGCCGGCGAAGCCTGCCGCGCGCAGCTGCGCGGTGATCTGTTCGACGAACCGGCTGGCCGCCCGATGCGACAGGCAGTTGAATACAGCGGTCATGAACCGCTCTGTCTCGCGGATCACCGGATGAACCTCGCTGGAGAGGCACACAAAGCACTCGTCCAGCTCTTCGGCGAGGATTTCGCGTGTCCGGCGCTCGTTGGCGGTCTGAGCGAACGACCACAGATAGCACACCGCTACCGCGTCGACACCCTTGGCACGCAGCCGCCGCGCGGCGGCGCGCACCTCGTCCTCGTCCAGCGCGACCACCACGTTGCCGTCACTGGTGACCCGTTCGGTGATCTCCTCGATGCAGTCGCGGTCGACGATTTCCGGCGGAGTGGTCTGGACGTGGTCGTCGTAGTCCGCCTTACGTGCGCCGCGCGCGATACGGAAGGTGTCCTTGAACCCGCGAGTTATCAAGACGCCCACCTTGGCGCCGCGCAATTCGGTCACCGCGTTGGTCACGACAGTCGAACTGTTGATGAACGCCGCACACTCGGCGACGAGCCGTTCGGTGCTGACGCCCAGCTGAGCGGCCGCGCCGCCAAGCGCGTCGAACACACCGCGGCTGTAGTCGTCGTGTGTCGTGAGCGCCTTGCTACGCACCAAGCCCGATGGCGCGGCGACGATCAGATCAGTATGCGTACCGCCGATGTCCACGCCTACGCCGTACGGCCGCTCGCCTAGGTTGCTAGCTGACACCTCGCTCCCCTACTTGATCAGGTGGCCGGCGTCGATCGGCAGGGTCACGCCGGTGACGTACCGTCCCGAGTCGGACACGAGATACAGCACGCCTTCGGTGACGTCCTCCGGCTCGACAAGCGGAGCGGGAAGCAGGTTGCCCATCAGCTCACCGAGTCGCGGATGCTTCGCGCCGTAGTCGCTCATCACCTCGTTGGCGACCATGGGCGTGTTGACGCCGGTCGGATGGACACTGTTGACGCGGATCGAGTAGGGGGCGAGGTCGGCCGCGGTGCACCGCATCACGCCTACCATCGCGTGCTTCGTTGCGGTGTAGGCGGTGAGGCTGATGTCGTTGTTGGCGGCGTACTTCAGGCCCTGCGTCGAGCAGGTAAACACGATGGCCCCGCCCTTGCCCGCCTCCCTCATCACGGGCGCGACGGCCTCGACCGTGTTCCACGCGCCGGTGATGTTGACGTCCAGGGTGGTCTGCCACACCTTCTGCCGCTGCGCGGGGTCGGTGGGCTCGTCGACGCTGATCGACAGGATGCCCGCGTTCGCCACGACGATGTCGAGGCCGCCGAGCTCGGCCACGCCGTCGGCGACGACCTGCCGGAGCGCGGCCTGGTCACGCACGTCGACGACGCGGGTGAAGGCCTTACGCCCGCGCTTCTCGACCTCCCTGGCGACCTGGTCCAGGTCCTCGGGGGTCGGCATGGGGTAGTTGACCGTCTCCACCGGAGCGCAGATGTCGATCGCGATGATGTCGGCGCCTTCCTCCGCGAGGCGGATGGCGTGGGTGCGGCCTTGGCCGCGAGCGGCACCCGTGATCAGGGCGACCTTTCCTTCGACACGACCCATGACGGAAACCTCTTTCAGGAGTTGGTGAGATTGGGGGCGACTTCGGTGGTGAGTAGTTCCAGGGACTGGATCCACGGCTTGGGGTCGTCGGTGTAGTCGTGCCCGTAGACCATCGTGGTGCCCCACCCGCCGGTGCGGTCGTGGATGTCGGCCAGCTTCGCGACCACCGTCTCCGGCGACCCGACGATCCACACGTGCTCGGCCAGGGTGTCCATGTCGACGGTGTCGATGTCGTGATCGGGCAGCATCGCCTGCAACAGACCGAACTGCTTGTACACCGGCAACAGATAATTCCGCCACGCCTCGCCCATACCACCCTCGACGGCCAGCTTCTTGGCCTCCGCGTCGGTCTCGGCCACCAACACGTCCCGCACCACATGCAGATCCG
>JBOHER010000021.1:0-40571 GCA_050701115.1 Haloechinothrix sp.
GTCGATGTCCTCGCCGTAGTTCGAGAAGTCGGCGAAGGTGTCGTCGACATCGTCGCGGCAGGTCGGTGCCGCACCGCCGCCCGGCTTGCCGTTGAAGTCGGCAAGAGCGCTGACCGTGATCACCTCGTCGTATGCGGCGGGCACGAACGTCTTGGCGTCCGTGGCGTCGTTGCCCGCTGCGACAACGAAGGTCACGCCTGCCTGCACGGCGGCGCAGATCGCTTGATGCTGGGCGTCGCCCTTGGTGTTTGCCGCAGTTGCCGTCGTCGCTGCCTGACCCGCCGAGGCTCATGTTCGCCACCTCGATCTCGTCGGCGTGCGCGGCGACGTAGTCGATACCGCAGATCACGTCCGACGTGCTGCCGATTCCGAGCGCGTTGAGCACCTTCACCGGCCAGATCCGAGCACCGGGCGCCATCCCGACCACCCCGATGGAATTGTCCTTGGCGCCGATCGTGCCTGCGACGTGGGTTCCGTGACCGTGCTGGTCGTCCGGGGTCAGGCCGAGCAGCGCGCAGTTCTTCGCTCCGGCGCGGTGGACGTTGAGGTCGGGGTGGTCGAGGTCGACCCCGGTGTCGATGACGGCCACGTCGACGTCGACCCGCTCGTCGGAGCCGTCGATGCCTGCCGTTGGGCTCAGCTCGGCGTCAGCCCTGTCGATACCGGTCGGCGTGGTCTGCGCGGTGGTACGGACTTCCCGGTCGGGCTGGATGTAAGCGACGTTCGGGTCGTCCTCGAGTCGCTCCTTCGCCGACTCCGTCAGCTTCGCCGAATACCCCTTGATGGCCGAACTGTAAACGTGTCCCAACACTCCGCTGAGGCCGCCGACCTGCTGGCTGGCCAGCGTGGCCGGCTGGGTGTCGTCCTTGAGCACCACGATGTAGCTGTCGAGCCGGCTGCCGAAGGCGCCCTCGGTGGCGGCCTGCGCAGGCACTGCGGCCACACCCGCAACAGCACAGGCCGCGAGCGCGATACCTGCCTTCATCTTCATCAGACCACCCGAAGCATCAGCTGCGCCTGAGCGCCCCCGGCGACATGAGCCGGATTCATGTCCAGAAACTCGGGGTAGTAAACGCAGTGAATTCGCCGAGAGGAAGGGATTACCGCGGCAACCTTGGAGTAGTTACTTCCTGACGTAAGCAACTACTGCATATGGATCAATGCATGTGCTCATCTGGACTAATCGGTTAGTCCTACGGCTTCAGACGAGCGCGGGCAGCACCTCGCCGAGTGGTCCGCGCAGGACCACAGCGGCGAAGCCGTCGTACGGAGTGTCCGAGGCGTTGCACACGACGATGTCCGCTCCGGCGCTCGCGGCGATCCCGACCAGCCCGGCGGCCGGGTGCACGGTCAGCGAACTGCCTGCGACGAGCATCAGGTCGCAGGACTGCGCGGCCACCTTCGCGCGGCTGAGGACGGCGGGGTCCAGCGCCTGGCCGAACGAGATGGTGGCCGACTTGATGACGCCGCCGCAGTGCTCACATGCGGGGTCGGCCTCACCGGCGGCGACGCGATCGAGGGTCTCCCGCATGCCACGCCGGTCACCGCAGCTCAGACACACCGACTCGAACATTGTGCCGTGCAGTTCGATCACAAGGTCCGGATCGGAGCCGGCCTTCTGGTGCAGGCCGTCGATGTTTTGCGTGATGATCGCGCCAAGCCGGCCGGTTCGTTCGAGGTCGACGAGCGCGCGATGCGCCCGATTCGGCTGAGCATGCCAGCCAGGGTGTCGCAGGCGTGTCTGCCAGCTCTGTTGGCGGACCTCGCTGCTGCTGACATAGGCGTGCAGGTTGGACATTCGCTCGGCGGAAGGATTCCTGGTCCAGAGTCCGTTCGGTCCACGGAAGTCCGGGATTCCCGAGTCGGTCGAAATCCCGGCGCCGGTCATGGCGACGATCCGACCGGCACCGGCCAGCAGGTCGCGGGCTCGATGCAGTTCCTCGGTGGAATCCATGCCATCCATGATGCGGCCTCCATACGGAACCGTGCATGCGGTGCTCAGTTCGCGGTCGCCTCAGCCCACTGGCCGATAGAAGTCGAGCCGCCGCAACGGGTCGGCATCGGTGGCGGAAGCGAGATCGGAAGCTCCTGTATCGTGGCCCGCTTGCTTGGTAGATGCGATGCCGCAACCTCTCATCCGAAGTGCCACCATCACGCCGTCCAGGGATGGGCACGATGCTGCGACATACCGGTCTTCCGCGGCCTCCAGGCTGCGGGCTGGTGCGTGTCGGGGGCAGGTTCCGAGAGATGGGAACATCATCGGCAATGTGGTTGCCCTGCCAGGTTCGCCAGGGTGATGGATATGGCCAAGCGCCTGGCCGTCATCCAGAATGGCGCGGGGTGGCGAGGGCGGGGTGGTCGAATTCGTGTGCCCGGACCCCGGCGAGGAACATCTGCCATTCGGCTGGGGTGTAGCTCAGGGCCATACCGCTATCGGGTGCCCGCAGTCGCGTAGCGCCATCTGGGAAGGCTTCCATGGTGAGCGCGCCGTTGGCGCCGACGGTCGCGCGGCCGGTGAGTACGTCGAGCAAGGTCGTCCACTGGCGCGCATTGACCGTGATTATCGGTTCCTGAGTGAGGTCGTTCGCGGGGTCACGCCGGTACTTGCTGTCCCGAATGGACACCAGGTCGCCTTCGAACTTGACCTCGACGCACTGCGAGCTGCTGGACGAGAACGAGGACTTGAACCAGCCAGCCCGACGCAGACCGACATTGGGGACGCGGTTGCTCATGTCGACGATGCTAGCTCGTTGGCGCAGTCGTTGATCAGGGTGAGCGAATCCTGCGCGCTCAAGCTTTGCTTGAGCGCCTCGGCATGGACCAAGCTCAGATCGCGGACCGGACTCTCGTCGTCGATGACCCCTGCTGAGGTGACAGTTTCCTGCCAGGCCAGCGTGGGTAGGCCGGGACTGGCGAAGTCGATGAGGTGAAACGTCGACGCGCCGAGCACGCCGCAGCCGGTTGCGGTAAACGGGATGACACGGACTTGGATCGTGTCCGGGTGCTCCTCGATCACCTTGGTCAGATGGAGGAGTTGACCATGCAGAACTAAAGGGCCACCTGTCTGCTGGAGCAGCGCGCCCTGGCTGATCACGGCGGTGAGGTGAAGTGGTTCGTCGCCCTCGAGTCGTTGCTGGCGCTGCAGCCGGACCTGCACGCGCTGGTCGACCTCGACTTGGCGGATAGTGGCGATGTCGGAGGCTATGAGAGCGCGGGCGTAGTCTTCTGTCTGCAACAAGCCGGGGATGAGCAGGCTCTCATAGGTTCGGATGCTCTGCGCACCATGCTCCAGGCCGTACAGGCGGAGGAGCTCATCGCTGAACAGCGCGGAGAAGCGCGCCCACCAGCCGCGTCGCTTGGCGGCTTCGCGCAGTTCGAGCAGCTCGCGCTGCTCATCGTCGTCAAACTCGAGCAGGTCGAGAACGGTAGCGAGCTTGTCTTCCGAAAGGATCTTGCGTTCGTTCTCGATAGCCGACCAGTATGCGCGTGAGAATCCCAGCCGCTCGGTGATGGTCTTGACCTCGATGCCTACCTGCTCGCGACGCTGACGGAGCCTGAGCCCGAGCTCCCAACTTGCGACGGTGGGAGAGGAGGGGGCCATGTCCATCCTTCCGGTCGACGAGGCGTGGACAGTGGGGTTCACCCTACCGCGAACTGGTTGATGCAACTCGGAACTGTGTGTTGACTGGTTAAGTCAACCAGTATACAGTCTGATTGAAAGAACTGCTCTTGCGAGGTATGTGCGTCATCAAGCTGCCCGGCGGGTCGGGGCTGACCCCGAACTGCGTCTGCACGCCGGGTTCCAGACGGCGGTCAAGGGATGGTCGCATTGACTACACACAGGCGGACGGCTCCACTCTTGCGGTTGCTGGCGCGGTTGGCGTGGGAGCGTGAGCCCGGGCGGTGGACGGTGCGCTGCCTCGATGGGCGCGGGCAGGCAGTGTTGCTGCGGGTAGGTGCCTGTCCGGATGAGGTGACTTTGACGTCGCCGGCTGCGGGCGAAGCAACGCCGACCTTCATCGCGAGGTTACGCCAGAGTGACCAGAAGTATACCTTGAGTAACAGTAGAGGAGAATGATCATGCGCGATGCCGTCGACCCCGTGATCGACGTTGAGGACAAGTTGCCATGCACCCGCCGCAAGGCCGACCCTACCGGGGAACCGATCGATGGGCCGGTGCCATTCGGGTTGCTGTTCGCGGTGTCGCCTCTTCGGATGGGCAAGCACGGCAAGACCTACTACACCGTCACCGAGACCGAGCGCACACAGGTCAGCAGCGACGGGAAGGTCGAGATCATCCAGGACAGCGTCGAGCGGGAGCGGGAAGACTGATCGTGACGATCCTCATCGTCACCGCGCCGGGTGATCCCACTGCGGCAAGAGTCCGTAACGCCCTCGACCAGCGGGGCGCGGAATACGTGCAGTGGGACCTTGGCGACTTCCCGCAACGACTCACGCTGACCGCATCAATCGGCCCCCGCGCGCCCTGGTCCGGCGGTTTCTCCGATGGCAGGCAGGACCTGCGACTGGATGATATTCACGCGGTCTACTACCGGCGGCCCACCGACTTCGGCTTTCCCGATCACCTGACCGGGGAAGCTCGGAGGTTTGCCGCCGGAGAAGCACGCCACGGATTTGGCGGGCTGCTCACCGCGCTTCCGGCCTTGTGGGTCAGCCACCCTTCCAGAATCGCTGACGCGGAGTTCAAACCGGCTCAACTCCGCGTTGCCGGCGAGGTCGGTCTTCGGATCCCACGGACACTGATCACCAACGACGCCGCCCATGCGCGAAAGTTTGCGCACGACGTGGGCAAGCTCGTCTACAAGCCGTTGACATCGCCCTTCATCAGCTCGCACGAAGGACTCAAGCTCGTCTACGCCACCGTTGTCGCGCCCGACCAGCTCAATGACGACCAGATCGCGCTAACGGCGAGCCAGTTTCAGGAGTGGGTGCCCAAGAAACACGATGTCCGCCTGACCGTTGTGGGCGATCGATGTTTTGCCGCGATCATCCATGCCGGATCTGATGCCGCTTACCTTGACTGGCGATCCGACTATCGCTCACTGAGCTACGAGCCTGCCGACACGCCCGTAAACATCGCATCCGCCACGGCCGCATACCTGCGGCGGTTCAGGCTCGCGTTCGGCGCGTTCGACTTTGTCGTCACGCCCGACGACGAATGGGTCTTGCTGGAGTGCAATCCCAACGGGCAGTGGGGCTGGATCGAGCATGAAGCGGGCTTGCCTATCGGTGCGGCGATCGCCGACCTCCTCACCGGAAAGACCGCGTCATGACCAAACCCGGTATCGACTACCAGCCCATGCTCGAGTCCCTCGTTGACGACCTGATCACAGGGGGGCACCTGGTCAGCAGCGAGTGGATCGGCGCGTTCAAGCACATCCCCCGCCACCTGTTCGTGCCCCGCGTGATCGTCACGACCCCCAACGGGTATCGGGTGCTCTCAGACGAGCGCGAACAGCGCGCAGAGTGGCTGTCGATGGTCTACGCCGACGAGTCTCTGGTGACACAGCACAAGCCGCACGCCGCCGGGTACACCCTGCCGAACGGTGAACCCGTTCATGTTCCGACGAGTTCGAGCACGATGCCCTCCCTCATGGCCCGCATGCTCGAAGCGTTAGACCTCCGCGACGGACAGCGGGTGCTGGAGATTGGCACCGGCACCGGCTACAACGCGGCGCTGCTGTCATACCGCCTCGGTGCGTCCCAAGTTGTCAGCATCGACATTGACCCCGACCTGGTCGAGACCGCCCGCGTCAGGCTTGCCACGCTAGGGCACTGGCCGACCGTGTTAACTGGAGACGGAACAGCCGAGCTGCGCGAGCACAGTCCTTACGACAGGATTATCGCCACGGCAGCGGTGGCCGACATTCCTCTGGCATGGATCGAGCAACTCACTCCCGGCGGCAAGATCCTCGCCAACGTTCGCGGTGACCTCGCCGGGGGCACTCTGTGCCTGCTCACCAAGGACGCCACCGACGACGAAGTGATCGGCCCCGTGTTGCCCATCGGTGGTCATTTCATGTGGGCACGCCCTGACGCAAACGACCCACACCACTCTCATGAGCACGTCGTACCTCCCGAGCGCACCGGCAGCAGCCGCACGGCGACGCGGATCGACGCCACGGATCTGGTGGATGACGAGGCCTTTCGATTCCTGCTGCAACTCCACCTACACGGCGCACAGCAGTTCTACCGCAGCCGCGCATTCGACCCGCATACGCGCGACGAGCGGGACGCCGTCATCGTCGCTGCCGGCGATGGCTCGCGCGCCGTAGCCTTCACCGAACCTGAGCCAGACGGCACACGACGAGTTATCCAAACCGGACCACAACGCCTGTGGAATGCAGTCGAAACGGCCGTGCACGACTGGCACGACCTCAACCATCCCGACCCAGGTCGCTTCGGCATCGTCGCCAATCGGACAACTCAGTTCGTCTGGCTCGACAGCGACGAGAGCTGGTATCACTGGCCACTGCCCCTCGTCTGAGGAGTCTCGGCAGGCCAACCACGGATGACGGCATACCGCGTTGTCACTCCACCCGCAGTGCCACCATCACGCCGTCCCGGATGGGCACGATGCTGCCGACGAACCGGTCGTCCCCGGCCACCAGGTCGTTGTGCTCGCGGATGGCCGCCGTCCAGCCGGGCAAACCTTCACGGTCGGTGCCGGTCGCGACATGTCCGCTCCAGATCACGTTGTCGCAGATCCACAGGCCGCCGACGCGGATACGTTCACACGCGGCCCGCCAGCAGTCCGGGTAACCGTCCTTGTCGACATCGCAGTACACGATGTCGAACTCGCCCTCCTCGGCCGCAAGCCCCTCCAGTGCGTCGCCGACTCGGAAACGGATGCGATCCCATAGGCCGCTCGTGCGCAGGTAGTCCTCGGCGAGCCGGGCATTCGCGGGGTTGCCATCGGTGCAGACCACCTGGCCGTCCGCGCCGACAGCGCGGGCGAACCAGTATGCCGAGTAGCCGTAACCCGATCCGAGTTCCATCACCCGACGGGCGCCGATAGACCGAGCGGCCAACTCCAGGTAGCGCCCGACGGCCCGGCCCACGATAGGAAAACCGTGCTCGTCGGCTCGGGCTTCCATCTCGCGCAGCAGTCGATCGTCGTGCTCGACCCGCGACAGGTCCGCGATATACCCCTCGACAGCGTCATCCATCCACCGGCTCACGCCAGAACCGTAGCCCGGTTCGACGACGGGTGGACATCCATCGGCATCTTACCCGCGACCGAGGTAGGGCATTTTCGTCGCGGTGATGGTCATGAATGGGACGTTGGCGTCCAGGGGAAGGCGAGCCATCAAGACCACTGCGCGGGCGACGTGTTCGGGGTCGAAGGTGGGTTCGGCGGCGATGGTGCCGTCGGCCTGCCGGGCGCCGGTGGCGATGCCGCTTGTCATCTCGGTGGCCGCGTTGCCGATGTCGATCTGTGCACATGCGATGTCGTGCGCACGGCCGTCAAGCGCGATGGACTTGGTCAGCCCGGTCATCGCGTGCTTGGTCGCGGTGTAGGCGACGCTGTTCGGCCGAGGGCTGTGCGCCGAAATGGAGCCGTTGTTGATGATCCGGCCGCCGCGCGGCCGTTGGGCCTTCATCATCCGCACCGCGTGGTGCGCACACAGGAAGGCGCCGGTCAGGTTGACGTTCACCGTGTGCTGCCAGTCGGTGTAGGAGATCTCGTCCACCGAGCCCTGCGGTCCGAACGTGCCCGCGTTGTTGACCAGCAGGTCGAGCCTGCCCCAGTGTCGTTCGAGGGTATCGAAGAGCATGGTTACCGATCCAGGATCTCCGACGTCGGCCGGGATCACCAGCACCTGATCATCCGGGAGCCCGTCCGCCGTCTCCCGGAGGGCATCCTGGCGTCGCCCGGTGAGCACGACTTGGTACCCGGCCTCGACCAGCGCTCGTGCGATGTGCCTGCCGAGCCCGGACCCGGCGCCGGTCACCGTCGCCACACCAACCTTTGTCATCATCGTTGCACATCAGAACCTTTCGCCGCGACCAGCGGCCGTGGAGGCAGTGACCGACCAGGTTGCGCTGGCCGCCCTCAACCGAGCCGCTGAGAGCGTAAGCCGTCGAACCGGGTGAAGTCGGAGTCGAAGGAGACGACTTCTGCACCGTGCTCTACAAGGATCGCAGCCAGGTGGGCGTCGTTCACGAGGTTCCCGGCGGTGCCGATGGCCGAGATCATCCCGCGGAGCACCCCGAGGTGGCGACTTGTGGGTTCGACAACGACGGCACCGGGTTGGGAGAGCCACGCTTCCACTACGTCGAGCGCCTCGGTCGGGGCAAGCGGACGGCTGAAGATGCTGGGATGAGTGCTGATCCGAATGAATGCCAGGAGCACGATCCACGAGAAGCAAACCACTTCCGCGCCGGCGAGCGCGCTATCCAGCCAGTCGCGAGCCTCCGCATGCTGAGGTGTGTCAGAGTTGACCGCATACAGCAGCACGTTCGCGTCGACGACCTTCACTTGCCAACGCTCAGCTTCCGGCGAATCTCGGCGTCTTCGAGTTCGGCGGCGATTCGCAAGGCGTGGTCGAGTGGCACCGTCGGCCTGCCCATCGAGTAGGTGGGGGTGCGGAACGGCTCGCCTCCGGAGGTGGCTAGTGCGCTCCGAAGTGCGCTGTTCACCGCTTCCTTGAATGACAGCCCCCGCTCCGCCATCAACTTTCGGACGAGGGCCTCGACATCCGGGTCCAAGGTTATCGTCGTCCGCATGGTTGACATCATAGCATCGTGATTTCTGATGACATGATGCCCGGCCTTGACGAGCGCGCCGACACTCGCCAGGTGGCCCTTGCTGCCGGGTTCGTTTCCGTGTCGCCGTACGCTGCCGCGACGACTGCCGGACCGCGTCAGCCCAGCAGCGGCTCGCCGTTGAACACGCCCAGGTCCTCGCGGTAGAACTCCAGCCCGATGCCGTTGGGGTCGCGGAGGTACAGACTGTCCTCGACACCACGGTCCGGTCCGAGGTACTCCACACCCGCCTCATCGAGCTTCGCCTTGGCCGCGGCGAAGCTCGCCGGCGATGTGGACAGCGCGATGTGCTGCACCCCGCCGATCGTCTCCTGAAAATCCGGATGGTCATGCCCGGGAAAGTCGAAGAACCCGAGCAGGTTGCGATTACCGATGTCGAAGAAGAAGTGGCTCGAGCCCGCGTAGTCCCGGTTCTCCACGAGCTCCACCAGCGGGAAGCCCAGGAACTCCTGGTAGAACCGGATCGTCTGCTCCACATCCCGGCAGATCAGCGCGACGTGGTGGAACCCGCCCACCGGGGTGGCCTCCCGCTGGCCTGCGGGGCGGACATACTTCGCGCGGAGTTCCTCCCTGCGGGCCCGGATCGCCTCGAGCTCCGCGCCTTCAGGTTGCGGCATGACGCGCCCTCCTTACCTCGTCGTTGCTTGCGTTCACGGTAACTCGTTGACGCCCGGCAGTTCGGGCCGGACAGTGAGGAGATGGCCACTCACCTGGGTCGAGAGTTCATGCGCGGTCTCGGCGAACTGCGCTACGAGCCGACGCAGAAGCGGGTGCGGGCGCTGGTCGGCGGATCCGTCCGCGGCGGGGGATCTGCTCGGGGGATGCCGGCTGCGGCTGCCACGACGCGTCGCTCTGGCTGGGTCTCAGTCACGGTCCTGGTCCGCGCTTCGCGCCAGGGCGATGACCCGTTACTCAGCCGGCCAGCACACTGCTGTTCGCCGTCCCGCATCCGCAGTTCCGCTGCCAGACATTCCGCTGCGGCGGGACGGGGCCGTGTTGCGGAAGATCGATCCGATCGCTCCCCTGGCCTCTGGCTACGGCCTCCTCGTGGCCGTCATAACGTATCGCGGCACTGTGCAGGGGTCGGGGCTGGCACTTCGGACCGAACTGCCCTATCCAATCACAAGCGCGAACTGAAGTGTCGCCATAGCAATACCCGTCTGCTCACGGATCTGCTGTGACCGCCGCGATCGGGTGTGCGAACGTGAGCGAGTCAAATGAAAACAGTCGTAGGTGGGCGCTAATGTGGCGGCACCGGCATGATGTGGTTCAGTCGGCCACGTAACGACGCTGCTGGGCGAGGAGGTAGGGCATGCTGGCACGCCAGGAGCGTAAGGCTCTCGTTGCGCTGCTGCGTTACACCGAGGCGGGACAGCACTGGCGCCAGACCGCCCAGGACATTGCCGAGGTGGGCAGCGCGGCCGAGGTCCTCGCGAGCGAGGTGGGCGGCCAGCTATTCGACGATCCGACTGAGGCGCTCATGCAGCATGCAGCAGCGGATATCCACCGCTGGGAGTCGGACGGCATGCGAGTCCTCTCGCTCTTCGATGAGGACTACCCCAGCCAGCTCCGAGATGTCTACGACTTCCCGCCGCTCCTCTTTGCGCGGGGAGCCGTGGTAAAGGACGACTCCGGCATTTGTCTGGTCGGTTCTCGTCAGGCCTCAGCGGCTGGCCTGGCATTCACACGCGAGATCGCATCAGCTCTCATCGATGAAGGCTTGACCGTGATCTCGGGGCTCGCGAAAGGGATCGATGCCGCCGCACATACCGCTGCGCTGGCGCGTGCCGGACGCACAGTCGCGGTGATCGGCACTGGAATCGATCAGTACTACCCCGCGGAAAACGCGGCTCTGCAGCGCAGGATCGAGGCTGACGGTCTCGTGCTGTCGCAGTTCTGGCCTGGATCGTCTCCGACGAAGCAGACCTTCCCGATGCGCAATGCGACGATGTCCGCCTACGGTGAAGCGACGCTCATTATTGAAGCGGGCGAACGAAGCGGGGCACGAATCCAGGCCAGGCAGGCCATCGCACATGGTCGCCCGCTCCTGCTCACATCCAAGGTGGTTTCGTCCACGCGGTGGGGGCGCGATCTCGCTGCGACTCCGGGCGACGTTCACGTTGTCACGGATGTGGACGACGCCTTGGCGGCGATCGGCGCAATTCTCGAACGTAGACACACCATCAACGAATTGGCTAAAGCGCCATAGTGAATTTTCACGGGAAGGTAGCCGAACTCCTTCCGCTCATCGCGGCGACTTCGCATAACCCTATGCGCGTTCCTGGCGTCACCTGCACCACTCCAGTCTCCTCGTCCTCGTTCGCTCGATGCCGTACGTGCGATCTACATCTCCGCACCACGAGCGAGGACCACATCTGGAATGTTATTGCTGGCCGATGCCGTCGTCCCGTTGCGATACGCCATTCGCGGACAGCAGTCCTATATCGATGCTCGGGCCTACAAACACCCATGGATCCAGCCAGAGCGAAACCATTCCCTGCGCCGCCTCCGAGTACTCACGTCGCTGTTCTCACTGATCCACGCTCAATGCCTGGACCACCATGCTCGGCAGCCTGTCGACGCCGTCGTCGCTGTTCCGTCTCTGTCACCTCGTGTCGGCGAACATCCTCTGCTCGACCTCGCACGATTCTTGCCGCACCACTGGCGGCGGCTCGCGCTCCTCCCGCAGCTCAGCGTTCCCCTCGACGAGCGCCGTGCAGTCGAGCCGGGCCACTTCCATCTACCTGCGCACGAGGATGTGCGCGGACGCCACGTCGTTGTCTTCGACGACACTTGGACGACCGGCGGACATACGCAGTCGGCAGCCGTGATGCTCCGGACTCTCGGCGCGGCATACGTGACGATCCTTGTAGTCAACAGGGACCTTGATCCGGGCTTCGGAACCACCGCCGCGTTCACCGCACAGAACCTGGCAGGCCACCCGTTCGATCCGTGGCGATGCCCAGTGACGGGCGCTGGCTGTCCCGCACCGTGATGGGTCCCAACAAACGGCAGAGCCGAAGTGCCCGGCACTGATCACGATAGGGGCGAGACCGCCGATGGCGGGTCCTGACCAACTCCGTCCGGGCCCGAGTTGCCCCAATGTCGCTCGCCCTGGGCAGGTGGCGTCGCATGCGCCGCGGTCAGCACGCCGTCGTCACGCTCGGCTGGTCCACTGTGCCGACCATCGTGCTCGCTGTCGCGCTGGCGTTCGTCTTCGGCTATGCCCTGACCATGCGTGGCGTGCTCCGTGCCGGTGTGGGACTCAAGCAGGCCTCAGGGTGGCACTGGCCGCCGACTGTCCATCGCCGTCATGGAGATCGTCGACAACGCCGTGATGGTGGGTGGTCCTGGAGCGATGGCGGCCGGATTATCCAGCTGGATGCAGGTGCCAGGAATGCAGGGCCTCCGCGTCGTGTCGGAGATCGACTTCTTGGTGAAACCCTTGAAGAAACCCCAGGACAAGCAGCATGACTTAGCGCCGAAACTCATCGCTCTGCCGGCCCGGGTTCGTCAATCGGGCAGCAGTGGCACGGTCCAACCTGGGTCGTGGCCGAGCAGGACGGCCCGGGTGACGGATCCGGTCCCGAACCGATCGCGCAGACCGTCCAGCGCGCCATCGAGGGATTCCCCGCTGTGCTGCTCGAACGGCAGGGTGAGCTGGATGGAATCGCCGTCATCGAGATTGCCGACCGCCACTCCGAGGAGGGTGATACCGCGCCGGTCGATCATCGGCATAGCGGCCGCCAGCAGGGCACGCACCGCCGAGAGGATCGACTCGGTGGCGGCGGTGGGCAGCGACAGCGTGTGCGACCGAGTCGCACGCGAGAAGTCGGCGAACCGCAACCGCAGGACGACCGTGCGACCGACCCGGCCTGCCGCCCGCATCCGGCGGCTGACACGGTCGACCAGCGCGACCAGGACGGCATCGAGGGCATCGGCAGATCTCGGCGCATAGCCGAGCGCGCGCTGCGCCCCGATGGAGCGCCGACGACGGCCTACCCGCACCGGCCGCGGTCGCGGTTGTGGGCAAGGGCGTGCAGGTGCCTACCCGAGGCCGGCCCCAGCATGGCGACCAGTACCGCTTCGCCGAGCCGGGCAACCTCGCCGAACGTGCTGATCCCGCGTTCGTGGAGTTTGCCTGCCGTCACGCAGCCGACACCCCACAGCCGCTCAACCGGGAGCGGATGGAGAAAGGCGAGCTCACCGCCTGCAGGCACCAGCAGCAGGCCGTCGGGCTTGGCCACACCGCTGGCCACCTTGGCGAGGAACTTGGTTCTGGCCACCCCCACTGTGATAGGCAGACCGACCTGTTCCAGGACGTCGCGCCGCAACCGCGCGGCGATGTCTGCCGGGGTACCCGCGATCCGCAGCAGGCCGCCGACCTCGAGGAACGCCTCGTCGATCGACAGGCCTTCGACCAGCGGTGTGGTCTGCCGGAACACCCTGAACACTGCTTTGCTCGCCTCGGCATAGGCCGACAACCTAAGCGGCACCACGATCGCCTGCGGACACCGACTGCGCGCCTGCCACCCATCGCGGTGCGCACACCGAACGCCTTCGCTTCGTAGCTGGCCGCGAGGACCACGCCCGCTCCGACGATCACCGGGCGGTCGCGCAGTCGAGGGTCGTCGCGTTGCTCGACCGACGCGTAGAACGCGTCCAGGTCCGCGTGCAGGATGGTCGGATCGCTCGACACGAACAGATGTTCGCACCGCACACCGACACTCGGCGAAGCGTGCTACGGCGACCACGCGGGATCGCGGCCGCTGAGACCGACGGCCCGGTCGAGCATGGGCGCGTCGGACCGAACTCGTACGACGGGCCCGAAAAGTCCCGGCGTCCCATCCGGATTCTCCCACGCGGACAGGAGCTCGAAGATCGCCTCGGTGGTGGTGGCGTCCGGCGCATAGGGCTGCCCTGTGGCGCGCGCGAGGTCCCAGCCGTGGATGACCAGTTCGTTCAGGGCGACCTTGCCCATCTCGGCCGCTGGCAGCTCGACACCGCCCGCCTCGGTGACGCCCTCCCAGGCCGCCGGATCGCGCCAGGCTGCGACCAGCGCGCTAGCCTTGTGATCGCGCGCTCCGGTCAGGTGCGCCGTGCGCGGCTCGGCGCTACCCGCGGCGGCTCGTTGGGCTGCTTGGGGTACACCGGCGGCCATGGGGCGTCCATCAAACCGTTGGCCAGGTCGTGACGTGACTGCTCGAGCAACGGTTCGATCGACTGCAGACGCTCGCTGACCCCCGCCCACGGGTCGCCGCGCTCGGCCACCCGGGCAGGCACGTTGGCGATGGTCAGGGTGGCGGGCTCGACCGTGGCCAGCTCGTGCCAGCCGATCGGCATCGACACCTGTGCCCCCACCCGGGGGCGCACGCACCATGCGCCGAACACCGTCTTGTGCGGCGCGTTCTGGTTGAAGTCCACGAACACCCGGGCTCCGCGCTCTTCCTTCCACCACTGTGCGGTGATCAGGTCGGGGTGGCGACGTTCGAGTGCGCGGGCCAGCGCCACCGCAGCGGCGCGCACCTGGTAGCCGTCCCAGTGCGGTTCCAGCGACACATAGATGTGCAGGCCGCGGGAGCCCGACGTCTTCAGGTGCGCCTCGATGCCCAACTCGCCGAGCAGGTCCCCGGTGAGCGCGGCCGCTTCCTGCAGTTGGCCGAATCCGACGCCGGGGGAGGGGTCGAGGTCGACGCGCAGTTCGTCGGTGATCTCGGGCGTGTCGGCGCGGAAGGGCCACACATGGAAGCCGATGCACCCGAGGTTGACCGCCCAGATGATGTGTGCGAGGTCGGCCGCGACCAGTGCGTCGCTGGTGGTGCCGTTGGGTGTGGCCACCTCTGTGGTGCTCAGCCAGGGCGGCGCCGATTTCGGGACCCGCTTCTGGAACCAGGACTTACCGCTCGCGCCGTCCGGGTACCGCTCCAGCAGCAGCGGACGACCCCGCAGCGTGGCGAGCAGTGGCTCGGCGACGGCCTGGTAGTAGCGCACCAGGTCGAGCTTGGTCTCACCACGCTCGGCGAAGTAGACCTTGCCGGGGTTCGACACGGTGACCTCGGTGCCGCCGACATCGATGGTGATGGCTTCGCTCATGTTTGGCGCACCTCACCGAACAGTGCGGCCAGTTCCGCAGGCGCCACTTCCTCGAGCTGCCCGTAGGTGCACGATTCGGGCCTGCGATCCGGCCGGTACCGAGTGAGCCTGCCGCCGTGCCGGAACCGGCCGGCGAGCACGTGCTCGTAGCGCACCTCCGCCACCAGTTCGGGGCGCAACGGCTCCCAGGACAGGTCCTTCTGGCCGGTCCAGCGGCTCACTCCGCCGGGCATGCGTCCGTGTGCGTGAGCCTCGCCCTCGGCCCAGTCGCGCCAGGGATGCTCGTCCAACGCACGATCCCGGAGTGGCCCCAGCTCGGCGACGAGTTCCTTGCGCCGGGCAGCGGTGAAGCTGCTGGCCACCCCGACGTGGTGCAGGGTGCCCGCGTCGTCGAACAGGCCCAGCAGCAGCGAGCCCACCCCGTTGCCGTCCTTGTGCCATCGGAAGCCCGCGACGACGCAGTCGGCGGTGCGCTCGTGCTTGACCTTCCACATCACGCGCTTGTCCTGCTGGTAGGGCAGCGCAACCGGCTTGGCCATCACCCCGTCGAATCCCGCCCCCTCGAACCGGGTGAACCAGTCCTGGGCGGTGTCCGGATCCTGGGTCAGCGGAGTGAGGTGGACGCGGGCCAGCTCACCGGCGAGGATTCCTTCGAGGAGGCCGCGCCGCTTTCCGAACGGCTCGGTGGTGAGATCGCGGTCGCCGAGGGCGAGCAGGTCGAAGGCAACGAAGCTCGCCGGAGTCTCGGCGGCCAGCTTTCGTACCCGCGACTCCGCGGGGTGCAGCCGATTCTGCAGGGTGTCGAAGTCGAGGCCGCTGTCGGTGACGACCACGATCTCCCCGTCGACGACGCATCGCGCGGGGAGGGCGGCAAGCAGCAGTTCGACCAGTTCGGGGAAGTACCGGGTCAGCGGCCGGTCGTTGCGCGAGCCGAGCACAAGCTCCTCGCCGTCCCGGAACACGATGCAGCGAAATCCGTCCCATTTCGGTTCGTAGCTCAACCCTGGCGCTCGCGGCACATCGCGCACTGCTTTGGCCAGCATCGGCTTGACCGGTGGCATGACAGGAAGGTCCACGACGAGATCCTAAGACGCGAGAGGAAGTTGGGCACTCGCCGCGATCGCCGCGCGGCCTTCCGGGGAGAGGGTCGCTTGAACCCGCTGACCTGTCGCGCCGGGATGACGCGGCCGGATGAACCCCTGGTGAGCGAGCAGGTGCGCGGTGAACTGATCGCCGCAGGACAGGCCGTCGATGAACAGGTCGGGCTCGGAGCTGCAGGTCAGCTGGGCGCGGCCGCCGCCAACGGCGCGGAGCATGGCGAGTGCTCGATGGTTGATGGCGTCCATGGTCGTTCCTTCCGTGCTGCGTGCCGGTGCTGTCATAGGTGCGTCGAATCAGCGGAGAGGATTTCGACATGTAGACCGGCTGGGGACCGGAAGTTCATCGGTCGCCGGTCGCGGGCCATCGGTGGCAGGCTGATCTCCATGCCGGACATCCCGAAGGCCGAACTGCACGTGCACATCGAAGGCACCCTCGAGCCCGGCATGGTGTTGGAGCTCGCCGAGCGCAACGACGTCGCGATTCCCTATTCCTCGGTGGACGAGCTCAGGGCCAGGTATCAGTTCACCGATCTTCAGTCCTTCTTGGACATCTACTACGCGAATATGGCGGTGCTGCGGACGAAGCGGGATTTCCGCGATCTCGCGGCCGCCTACCTCCGCCGGTGCGTGCAGCAAGGCGTGCGGCACGCCGAGATCTTCTTCGACCCGCAGGCGCACCTCAACCGTGGCGTGCCGATGGACACCGTCGTCGGCGGGCTGGCCGAGGCCATCGACGACGCGGCCGCTGACGGCGTCTCGGCCGGTCTCATCCTGTGTTTCCTGCGCGATGAGTCAGCGCAGTCGGCCATGGACACCCTGCGGTTGGCGGAACCGTTCCTGGACCGCATCATCGGCGTCGGCCTCGATTCAGCCGAAGTAGGCCATCCGCCGTCGAAGTTCGCCGAGGTCTTCCGGCGCGCGCACGATCTCGGCCTTCGAGCGGTCGCGCACGCCGGGGAAGAGGGGCCACCCGAGTACGTGACCGAAGCACTCGACATCCTGGGCGTGCAGCGCATCGACCACGGCATCCGGGCCATCGAGGACGCCGACCTGGTGGCCAGGTTACGGCGCGAGCGGGTTCCGCTGACGGTGTGCCCGCTGTCCAACGTCAGGCTGGGTTCGTTTCCCGACATCAGCAGGCACACGCTGCCCAGGTTGCTCGCCGAGGGGCTCATGGTGACCGTGAATTCCGATGATCCCGCCTATTTCGGCGGTTATATCGTGGACAACTTCGCCGCGATCCGGGATGGCCTCGGGCTGACCTATGACGAGCTGCGTGGGCTGGCCGCCAACTCCATCGAGGCGTCCTTCCTCGATGACGACCGGAAGGCGACGCTGCTCGCCGAGGTGGCCGCGTGGGACGGGCCGATCGCTACGCCAGCCAGATGAAGTAGGCGAGGAACACCAGGAACAGCACCGAGGTGATCGGGTGCACCTCCCGCCACCTGCCTTTGGCGACCATCAGCACCGGGAAAATGAGCAGTCCCAGTGCGATGCCGTTGGCGATCGAATAGGTCAGCGGCATCGCGATCACCGTGACGAACGCGGGGATCGCGTACTCCAGTTTGTTCCACTCGATGCCGCCGAGCGCTGTGGCCATCAGCACGCCGACGATGATGAGTGCGGGTGCGGTCACCTCGGGCGTCACGATCGCCAGCAGCGGTGAGAAGAACAGGGAGAGAATGAACAGCACCGAAGTCGCGACCGAGGTGAGCCCAGTCCGGCCACCTGCCGCCACACCGGCCGAGGACTCGATGTAGGAGGTGGTCGTGGACGTGCCGAGCACGGCCCCGCCCATGGTCGCGAGTGAGTCGGAGACGAACGCCCTGCGGGCGCGCGGCAGCTTGCCGTCGCGCAGCAGTCCCGCCTGGTTGGCGATGGCGATCAAGGTGCCGGAGGTGTCGAAGAAGTCGACGAACAGCATCGTGAACACCACGATGATCAGCTGAGCGGTGAGCAGTTCGGGCAGGTTGACGATCGCCTGCCCGAATGTCGGCCCGAGACTCGGCACGCCGGACACGATCCCGGGGGGTGGGTCGATGAGCCCGGTGAGCATGCCCGCGACCGCGGTGACGACCATCCCGTAGAACACCGCGCCGCGCAGCCCGCGCACCAGGAACACGGCGGTGGCGATGAGCCCGAAGAGAGCAAGCAGCGTGCCCGGCCGGGTCAGCTCGCCGAGCGTCACCAGGGTGGCGTCGTCGGCCACCACGATCTGGGCGTTCCGCAGTCCGATGAAGGCGATGAACAACCCGATTCCCGCCCCGGTCGCGAGTTTCAGCGGCATCGGGATCGCGTTGATGATCGCCTCCCGGATGCCGGTGATGGCGAGTAGGAAAAACAGCAAGCCGGACATGAAGGTGCCTGCCAGCGCGGTCTGCCACGGAATCCCCATGGTCAGCACGACGGTGAACGCGAAGAACGCATTCAGGCCCATGCCGGGCGCGAGGGCGATCGGGTAACGCGCCCACACGCCCATGATCAACGTGCTCAGTGCGGCGGCCAGCCCCGTTGCGACGAACACCGCCTCCTCGTCCATCCCGGTTTCGCCGAGGATGGACGGATTGACGAAGAGGATGTAGGCCATGGCCAGGAACGTCGTGAGGCCGGCGATCGCTTCCCGTCGGACGTTGCTCCCCGCCGCCGAGAGCTGGAAGTACCGGTCGACGGGACCCGGTGTGCGTTGGCCCTCGGTAGTTCCGCCGTTGCCCTTGTTGCGCTGCTCGGTCGATTCCGGCTGGTCCGTCGCCACAGCTGCCTCCTAGACAGTGCTGGGTTGTAGCGCTTGTGATCGTCCCGCACTGATACCACAGCCAGACCCTTGACGGGCGTGGTGATGCGAGTCATAGCTGACATACGCGAAATTGAGATTCCGCATAACGGAATAAATTCGCCGAGCATTGCCCTTGCTCCGAGACGGAAGGTCGCACAGATGGCAGCCAGCACTCCCTCCGACAGCAGCGCGGTCGCGCAGCGGTACGAGGCCAAGTCAGGAAAGAAGAAGTTCTACAAGTCGCTGTTCTTGCAGATCATCGTCGCGGTGATAGCGGGCGTGCTGATCGGACACTTCTGGCCGGTCATCGGCGAACAACTCAAGCCGGTAGGCGATGGATTCATCAGGCTGATCAAGATGATCATCGGTCCGCTGATCTTCTGCGTCGTGGTCACGGGCATCGCCGCTGTCGGCGACGTGAAGGCGGTCGGCAGGATCGGCTTCAAGGCGATCGTCTACTTCGAGGTCGTCACGACCTTCGCGCTGTTGTTCGGTTTACTCGTCGCCAATATCGCCCAGCCCGGCGCCGGGATGAACATCGACCCGGCGAGTCTGGACACCGGGGCCCTGGAAGCGAAGACCGAAGGCGGCGAGCTGCCTTCGACCGCCGAGTTCCTGCTGCACACGATCCCGGAGAGTGTCGTGGGCGCGTTCGCGTCGAACGCGTTGCTGCAGGTGCTGTTCTTCGCGGTGTTCTTCGGCACCGCGCTCGCGGTCATCGGCACCACGAAGGCGCCGATCGTCTTCGATTTCGTCGAGCAGGTGCAGCAGGTGATCTTCAAGATCATGGGCTGGATCATGCGGGTGGCGCCGCTCGGCGCCTTCGGTGCGATGGCATTCATCATCGGCCAGTACGGCATCTCCACGCTGGGGACCTACGCCAAGCTCATCGGAGCCTGTTACGGCGCTGCCGCGCTGTTCGTCCTGATCCTCGCTGTGGTCACCCGACTCTACGTGGGGATCTCGATGTGGAAGTTCCTCAGCTATGCCAAGGAAGAGTTCGTGTTGGCCCTGGGCACAGCGTCGACCGAAGCCGTGATGCCGCGAATCATGACCAAACTGACCGATGCCGGATGCTCCCGTGCGACGACCGGCCTGGTCGTGCCAACCGGATACTCGTTCAACCTGGACGGCGCGACGATCTACCTGTCGATCTCCACGATCTTCCTGGCGCAGGCCTTCGGGATCGACCTGACGCTGGGCCAGCAGTTGCTCGCCGTCGGGATCCTGATGCTGACGTCCAAGGGGATGGCAGGGGTGCCCGGATCGTCATTCCTGGCGCTGTCCGCCACGGCGGCGGCGATCGGCATGTTTCCGGTGGCCGGGGTCGCCTTGCTGCTCGGCGCCGACCGGCTAATGGACTCCATGCGGGTCTTTGTCAACCTGCTCGGCAACTGCGTGGCGACCTTTGTGGTGGCCAAGTCCGAGAAGCAACTCGACCTGGCGAAGGTGCACGAGGTTCTCGACAACCATCGGCGGCAGGTCAAGTCCGGCCGCAAGGCAGCGCAAGTCGTCGAGCGGGAGTGGGAAGAGTCGGAACAAGAGCCGGTACCTGCCAACCGGTAGGTGAGCGCGTCGTAGAAGGCGCTTTCGGTGCACTAGGCAGAGGCACCGAGCGCCTTTCTACTGCGTTCAGGCAGATGAATTCAGGGCTTCAGCCGTGTCGCCCGGATCCTCGAAGAGCAGTCGCAGTGCCGTCCGGCGGTTGACCCGTACGTGGTCTAACGCTTGTGCCGCCGCCGCGTCCGGATCGCCAGATGCGATCGCCTGGTAAAGCCGGTTGTGCTCCTGCCAGAGCCCCTCGGCGTTGCCGATCTGCCGGAACAGCCAGTGCAGGCGCCCCTGCAGCGGTTCGAGCATGCCAGCCAGCAGGCCGTTACGCGCCATGCGCACGATCTCATCGTGGAAGGCTTCGTTTGCGTCTCCGAACCGGTCCAGCTTGCCCGCCTCGACCGCGTGACGGGCCTTGTCCAGATGCTGGGCCAACCTGCGTAGGTCCGCCTGCGTCGCGTTCTCCGCCGCGCGCCGGGTCGCGAGTACCTCAAGGGACTCGCGCACGTCGAACAACTCTTCGACATCAGTCCGCGACAGCTGCTTGACCACCACCCCGCGCCGGGGGACCACTTGCACGAAGCCCTCGGACTCCAGCATCCGCAGGGCCTCGCGCACCGGCACCCGGGAAACCCCGAGTTCGGCTGCGAGTTCACGTTCGACCATCTTCGTTCCGGGAGGAAGCAGCCCGTTGATGATGCGTTGCCGCAACTGCTCACGGATCTGGTCGCGCAACGGGGTGTGCGCGACCCCGAGCGGGACCTCCGCCTCACCAGACACCTTGGTTCCTCCGGGCAATCGGGATACGGTAGGCCACCAACAGTCTAGATCGGCGGAAGTCCGCCCGGTCACGACGCGTGCCCGATCGCGTCGGGCCGGACGTCGCCGGTGAACGGAAAGCGGCGACGGAAGTCATCGGCCGCTTCCTCGAAGGTCACGAAGGACACTCCACTGTGGCCGCTCCAGTACTCGACCAGCCTCTCGAGCATGAGCAGAACCTGCGGACGACCGGAGACATCGGGGTGCAGGGTCACCGGAAACACCGCATAGTTGAGTTCCCGGTAGACCCAGTCGAACTGGTCGTTCCACAGTTGCTCGACATCCCGCGGGCTCACGTAGCCGTGGCTGTTGGGCGCGTGCTTATTGAACATCATCGGCGGCAGGTCGTCGACGTACCAGTTTCCGCAGAACTCCACCAGATCCACCTCGTGGCCGTGCCGCAGCGGCTTCATCCAGTCCTGGGCGCGTCTGCCGAAGTCGATCTTTGTCCAGGCGTCGCCGACTCGCGCGTAGAAGGGCACGAAGTCGTTGTAGTTCTGCGAGTGATCATAGCTGAAGCCGTGTTCCAACAGTAGGGCCGCGGTGTACTCGCTCATCTCCCACCACGGCGCGACATAACCCCGCGGTGCGGTGCCCGAGAGCTTGCGCACGAGTTCGATGCTGTGCAGCAGCACCTCGGCTTCCTGATCGGGGCTCATTGCGACCGGGTTCTCGTGGCAGTAGCCGTGCGCACCGATCTCGTGGCCGGCATCGGCGACCGCCTGCATCTGGCTCGGGAAGCTCTCGATCGAATGCCCAGGGATGAACCAGGTGGTGCGGAGTCCGTAGCGCTCGAACAGGCGCAGCAGCCGAGGGCTACCGACCTCCCCGGCGAACACCCCGCGCTGGATGTCGTTGGGGGAGTCCTCCCCTCCGTAGGAGCCCAGCCAGCCTGCCACCGCGTCGACGTCGACGCCGAGGCAGATCTTGATGTCCTTGGTCATGCTCGATGTCCCCTCTGCACCAGCGGTGCGGTGATTTCTTCGACGCGGTTACGCGCCAGGTCCATGGCCCCGACGTCACGCTCGCTCCAGGGGCGCTCGGTCACGCTGTGCGCCGACAGCCACCCGGTCATCTCACCTTCGCATTGGATGGGTCCGAGCATCTGGGCGTGTACGCCGTAGACGTCGATGAGGGCCTGCGGCGGTTGCGGATCGCCGTGGAAGTCGGGCTGCACGAGGTTGATGCGGTGGCTTTCGAGCCATTCCACGGTGTTCAGCCGACGCTGATCTAGCGATCCCTCCCGGCGGATCGGCCGCACCCCCGGCCGCAGCGCCTCGGCCGCGGTGAGGTTGACGTGCAGATCGTGGGCGGGCACGTCCAGCCGTAATGTGATGCGGTCGGCGCCGGTGGCCTCCAGCAGGTCCTCGCAGACCGCCTGCGTCTGTGCCCGCACGAACCCGTCGCGCAGCAGGGTGCCGAACCCGGGCACGGGTTGGCTCACGCCGGCCAGATGGAGGGCGTGCCACAGAGTGACGCTCACACTGTCCAGGACGGGCAGGCCGAGCTCGGCTTCCAGTCCGGCGGCCAGAGCCGCCCCGTGCACATTGGTGCACAGCACCGCGCAGGCATGTGCGTCGGCTGCGAGCTTGCGCACCTGCTCGGCAACGTCGGCCTCGGGCACCCGTGCGAACGCCTCGTTGTCACTGATGCCCAGGTGCGATTCGGCGACGACCTCGACCCCTTCACTCGCGTAGGTCTCGGCGATGCGCGCATTGACGTCGGCGAGGTAGGGCGTGGCCAGGCCGAGCCGGGTGATGCCATACACCCGGCAGGCTTCCAGCATCGCCAGAGAAGACGTCGAGGCGGGTACGCACGTGGCCTCGGTCAACCGGGCGGCCAGGGCCCTGTCCTGCTCGACGCCCAGCCAGGAACCCGCGGTGCCGTTCCACATCACGACGTCGACCTTGGCGTCGGCCAGTTGCCCGGCTGCTGCCAGCATGGACTGGTCACTGAACTGGGCGGTGGACTCGGAATCCAGTGCGATCTTGGTGACGGGCAACCGCGCAAAGTGCACCGTGACGTCGCGGCGCTCGCCGAGCAGCCGATAGGTCATCGGCTCCAGACAGGTGTTGGAGGACGGGGTGATCATGCCGAGTCGCACGCTCGGCGCTGGATTGGCGGTCATGATGTCCACTTTCTCGCTCAGGCCGGGAGCCGGCGGCTGTAGTCCAGCGTCACGACACTGGCGGTCATCAGGACGCCCGCGGCCACGAAGTACAGCAAGGCGGGGCCGTAGTCGCCGCCGGTCGCACCGACGATCAGGCCAACGACAATCGGGGTGACGATGCCCGCGATGTTGCCGCTGAAGTTCATCGCACCGCCAAGCACTCCCGCGTTGTCCCTGCCGCCCAGGATCGACGGCACACTCCACATCAGACCGACCCAGCGCAGGAAGAACAGCACGGCCGACAGCAGTGCGACCGCGGTCATCGGATCCGGGATCGCCCGCACACCGAGCAGGGCGATGATCACCAGGACACCGGCCCCGCCCAGCAGCGAACGCAGCACCTTGTTGGTGGTGATACCTCGCGATCGCAGGTGGTCGGCGAGGAACCCGCCTGCGATCTCCCCGACGAAGCCGGCACCGAAGATCACGAACGTGGACCAGCCGATGGTCTTGAGGTCGAAGCCCTTGGTTTCGGCAAGGTAGATCGGGCCCCAGGTCAGCAGCCCGTAGAACACCCCGTTGAAGCCCATCCAGGCCAGGCACATCGCCCAGAACGAGCGGAAGCGGAGGTAGGGGAGTAGCCCCTTGCGACCGGTTCCTTCCGGTGCCATCGCGTCTTCTTCGGCGTGGGAGGCCTCGATGAGTTCGGCTTCGCGGTCGTTGATACGTGGGTGCCTGCGCGGCACGTCGCGGACGTACCACCAGGCCAGCAGTCCGATGAGGACGGTGACGGCGCCGGCGACCACGAATGCCTGCCGCCAGCCACCGGTCGTCGCGATGAGCCACGCGATCGCGATGCCACCGACTGCGGCACCCAGTGGTGCTCCGGCATCCAGGATGACGGCTCCACGGCCGCGCTCACGCCACGGCATCCAGATCGCGTTGAGCTTGCCGCCTGCGGGCATGACCGGCGCCTCGGTGACACCGAGCAGACCCCGCAGCGCGACCAGGGTGCCTACGCCGGTGGCGCCCGCCGTGAGCCCGGTGGCCACACCCCAGCCGACGCAGGAGCCGGTGACAACCTTGCGTGGACCAAGCTTGTCGATCAGCCAGCCGCCGGGAATCTGCATCAGCGCGTAGGTCCAGAAGAACGCCGAGAGCACCAGGCCGGTGACCTCCGGCGACAGGCCGAACTCCTCTTTGATCAAGGGAAGGGCGACCGATATCGAGCCACGGTCGACGTAGTTGACGGTGACGAGCAGAAGCAGGAGCAGGAAGATCTTCCAGCGCACCCTGCTGGGGCGTGGGGTCGGTAGCGCCGGCGGGTGCTGGGCACTCGTGCCGGCCTTGATGGTTGTCATGAGGTGGTCCTTCGCGCTGAGAAGTGCGGGAGAGACAGAGGTGGTCGACCCGATCTGTGGTATGCGGTATACCAAGAGTGCGGTGTGGTGCCAGTCATGTCAAGGGGCTGGAAGCAGAAAAATGGAAGCCTTTATCCGTGATGTGGAATGAGGTGAGCGTGGCTCTGGATGATTCCCGTAGCGCAGCGCACCAGATGCGACTACACTGTAGTGCCATGACGTCACCACGTTCGGTCCGGTTTGATCCAGACGTACTCGACCGGCTCACCAGCTACGTGCGGGCACATCCCGGCTTGAGTGCCTCCGCGCTCACGAACCGGTTCGTAGACGAGGCGCTCCGTATGGAGGCCCACCCGGGCGTCTTCTTCCGGGAGGGTCCCGCCGGTCGGCGCGCAGTCCTAGTCGGGGGGCCCGACGTGTGGGAAGTCATCCGGTCAGTCAGGTCGGTTCGAGAGCACGAGCCAGGCCTCGGCGCCAATGAGGTCGTGGATGCTGTTGTCGACAGCAGTGGCGTGCCAGCTCGTCTGGTCCATGTCGCGATCGACTACTGGGCCGCCCATCCCGATGAGATCGAAGAATGGATCCGCGCTGCCGACGAAGCCGAGACGGATGCCTTTGACCAATGGCAGAGGCGGCAGAAGCTGCTGGCGTCGTGACCGCTGCGCGGTTGATGCTCGACGAGATGTACCACCCCCGAGTGGCCGAAGAACTCGTCAAACGAGGTCATGAAGTCGTAGCAGTTGCCGCCGAGCCCGAACGTGTCGGCCTGCCCGATGAGCAGGTGCTGATGCACGCGACCTCGGAGGGATACGCGTTGGTCACCGAGAACGTTCGCGACTGCGAGGTGCTGCGGATGCAATGGCTCAAAGAAGGCCGTAACTGTGCAGGCTTGATCTACACACACCGGCAAAGGTTCCCGCGTGATAAGAGATGGATGGGTCGCCTTGTTACGGCGCTGGACGAGCGCATGTCGTCGAACACAGTTCCCGCTCCAGGTGAGGTGGAGTGGTTGACATAGCCACCGGGTGCCACGGTCTTGCCTAGGTCACTCTTGCGGCGAAATGCCCTGGTACTGGCGCCACGAGGCGATGTGCGAGATGTCGGTGAGCGTCGCCGTGCGCTGGTATTCCTTGCGCAGCACCACCGCGAACGATGAGGTGCCGTCCTCCAGCTCGATCACACTCAGTTCCAGCTCGGGCGGTTCGGCGGGCAGCAGTGAATCGCGCAGGGTCTCCATCGGCAGGTCATAGAGCTCACCCGCGACCGAGACACCGCCGGAGGGCACCGGCTCGAGCGCGGGAAAGCGATCGTCGACCGAGTGGAACCGGTACTTGGGTGCGGTGCGGGTCTCCTTCACCAGCGGTGCCCCGCGCAGCTGATGATGCAGATCGCCGCCGCGCATGCCACCACCGTTAAGGAACATGTAGACCACTGGTGCCTCCTTGCCGGATCAAATGGGGGTGGGGGTCGAGCTGAAGGTGGCCTCCGGTGCCAAATATGCACTCAAGGCCACCTTCAGCTCGCTTGAGCCGTGCGGGTTACCGTCCCAGAAGAAGGAATCGCGCCGTGTCGGCGGCCTCCCCGGACACACCCGCCGAATCCAGTGCAGCGCGCACCCCACCGGAATCGGCCAGGGGCCGCTTCGAGGCGACGACATCGGCGGACTCGGAGCTGAGCCCGGCTCCCTCAACCAGCACCGCCGAAGCGCGGCCGGCGGGCAGCCGGTCGTACCAGGCCAGGCCGACCCGCTCCCGTCCCGCGGCAGTGAGCTCCCCGTAGACCCGCAGCCGAGCGAAGCCGCCATCGGGGTAGACGTCGATACGGACATGCTTGACCGGTACGTCGACCGAGACGCGGAACTGGTGCCGAGTGTCGGGCTGAAGGCGGGTGCGGCCAATCAGCTCGACCCACTCGTCCGGACGGTCCGGGTCAGCCCCACCGGTCAGCCGGAACCAGCCGGGCGCATTGCCTTTGAAGTGCGTGGTGTCCACCTCTACCTTGCGCACCACACCCTCCTGTGCCAGCCGGACACTGACCCAATCGTTGGCGTCATCGCGCCTGCGGGCCGTCTCCCAACCTTCACCCATCACCCGTGCGTTCCCGGGCAGCAGCAGGTTGTTGGGGGAGGAGTAGAAGCGGTTGGAGCAGTCGGTGACCGTGCCCCCGTTCTCCAGCGCGGCCAGGTCCAGCGGGACGCCGGTGAACCACCGAGGGTCAGGTACCACCTCGCCGTGCACTCGGAGCCGGGCGACACCGCCGTCCGGGAAGATGTTCAGCCGAACGTGGGTGAACCGCTGCTCCGAACCGACTTGGAACAGGTTGCTGGCATCCCCCCGAAGTCCGGAACGGGGCACGATCTGCACCCACTCCACAGCGTCGTCGAGCAACTCGTCCGGCGATGGGTAACCCGCGACCGACGCGGCTTCGATCGAGCACTGCTCGGGAAAGTTGCCCTTGAAGAACGCGGTGTCCACCGTGACCCCGCGAATCACGCCGGGCGCGCCCAGCCGCACAATCGCCCAGTCGTGCCCGGGTTCCCGCCTGCGCCGGGTCTCCCACCCGTCGTAGACCTGGCCCTTGTGGCCGAAGGTGTGCGGGTGGAACACCGCGGGCTCGGGATTGAGCAGATTCTCCTTCTCGGCAAAGAACTCGTCATTGGCGGCAACGACCGCGCCGCCCAGCATGCGACCGGCAAGGTCGGGCAGCTCGGTTACACCTGTGCTGATCATCGGTCTCCTCCGGCGGGCTCTCGCATGCGGTCATATGTCGACAGATGACCGCGCGCTGTCATGGGCATTCTCTCGCAAGTCGTTCGGCGGCAAGGCGTTCCAGCAATGGTCCGGCCTCGGCGATGCAGCGTGCGGAATCGGGTTCGATGTCGGTGAGTGCGAAGGCTCCCGCGAACCCCGCTTCGACCAGTTCGGTGCCGGTCAGCAGGCAGCGGCCTGCCACGGCGATCACCGGCACTCCGGCCGCGCGGGCGGCTGCGGCCACTCCGACCGGAGCCTTGCCGCGCAGGGTCTGCTCGTCGAGGGAACCCTCCCCGGTGATCACCAGCGAAGCGCCCCTCAGGTGCTGGGGGAAGCCGACCAGGTCGAGCAGGTACTCGATACCAGGACGCACCTTCGCGCCCAGCACGGCCAGCGCGGCGAAGCCGACGCCGCCGGCCGCGCCCGCGCCCGGCTGTTCGGCGATGTCGCTGTCGAGGACCTCGGCCAGCCGACCCAGCCCAGCGTCGAGCAACCTGACCTGCTCGGCGGTCGCACCTTTCTGCGGACCATAGACCGCGGCGGCTCCGTGCGGTCCGAGCAGCGGGTTGTCCACGTCGCCGGCGACCACGATGTCGGCTTTCCCGACGGCCGGGTGCAGGCCGGAGGCGTCGACGCGGGCGAGTTGGCGCAGCGCGGCGCCGCCAGGGGGCAGGTCGCCGCCGTCGTCATCCAGCAGGCGGACACCGAGGGCCTGCAGCATCCCGGCTCCGCCGTCGGTACAGGCACTGCCGCCAAGGCCGAGCACGATGCTGCGGCACCCGCCGTCCAGCGCGGTGCGGATGACCTCGCCGGTACCCATCGAGCTGGCCGTCATGGGTGCGAGCTCCCCGCCGGGCAGCCTGGCCAGCCCGGAGATATCAGCCAACTCGACAACCGCGACGCCGTCCCGTTCGGCGTAGGCGGTGTGTACCGGCACTCCGGTCGGGCCGGTCGCACGCACCGGCATTCGGTGGAAGCCACCGGCCAGCGCCGCGTCCAGCGTGCCGTCGCCGCCATCGGCCACCGGCACCTCGCGGACGGCCAGTTCGGGGCGGCCCCGGCGCAGGCCTGCCGCGAGGTGCGCGGCGACCTGCGAAGCGGAGAGTGAGCCCTTGAACTTGTCCGGGGCGATCAGTACGTGGTTCATGAGTCCAGCACAGCGATGGCCGTGGGGGCGTGTTCGGGGTTGGTGGCCAGTTCCTCGAACTCGGAGATGTTGTCGATCTCGGTGCCCATCGCGATGTTGGTGACGCGTTCCAGGATGACCTCGACGAGCACCGGGACCCGGTGTTGTGCCATCAGTTTGCGCGCTTCGTCGAAGGCGGGCACCAGGTCGTCGGGATCGGTCACCCGGATCGCCTTGCAGCCAAGCCCTTCGGCGACCTTCACGTGGTCGACGCCGTAGGAGCCCAGTTCGGGGGAGTTGATGTTCTCGAAGGACAGCTGCACGCAGTAGTCCATGTCGAACCCGCGTTGGGCCTGCCGGATCAGCCCCAGGTAGGAGTTGTTCACCACGACGTGAATGTAGGGCAAGTTGAATTGGGCGCCGACGGCGAGTTCTTCGATCATGAACTGGAAGTCATAGTCGCCGGACAGCGCGACCACGGTGGCCTCCGGGTCGGCCTTGCACACTCCGAGCGCCGCCGGGGCGGTCCACCCGAGCGGGCCGGCCTGCCCGCAGTTGATCCAATGCCGCGGCCGGTAGACGTGCAGGAACTGGGCGCCGGCGATCTGGGACAGCCCGATTGTGCTGACGTAGCGGGTGTCCGGACCGAAGGCCTGATTCATGCCCTCGTAGACCCGTTGCGGTTTGATCGGCACCGTGTCGAAGTGGGTCCGCCGGTGCATGGTGCGCTTGCGGCGTTGACAGTCGCGCACCCAGTCGCCGCGGTCGGGCAGTGTGCCGTCCCGCCGCCGCTCGCGGGCCACCTCGATGAACAGCCGCAGTGCCGCACCCGCGTCCGAGGTGATGCCGTAGTCCGGGGCGAACACCCGGCCGATCTGGGTGGGTTCGATGTCGACGTGCACGAAGGTGCGGCCCTGGGTGTAGGTGTCCAGCCCGCCGGTGTGCCGGTTGGCCCACCGGTTGCCGATCCCCAGCACGAAGTCGGATGCCAGCAGGGTCGCGTTGCCGTACCGGTGCGCGGTCTGCAGGCCGGCCATGCCGGCCATCAGCGGGTGGTCGTCGGGGAAGCTGCCCCAGCCCATCAGGGTGGGGATCACCGGCACGTCGACCAGTTCGGCGAACTCGACGAGTTCGGCGTCGGCGTCGGCGTTGATCACTCCGCCGCCCGCCACGATCAGCGGACGCTCCGCGCGCACCAGCATGTCGAGGGCCTTCTCGATCTGCGCCCGGCTCGCTGCGGGCCGGTACACCGGCAGCGGCTGGTAGGTGTCGGGGTCGAAGTCGATCTCGGCCAGCTGCACGTCGACCGGCAGGTCGATCAACACCGGTCCGGGACGGCCGGAGCGCATCTCGTGGAAGGCCTGGGCGAAGACGCCGGGCACCTGCGCGGGCTCCAGGACGGTGACCGCCAGCTTGGTCAGGGAGGAGGCGATGGCGGTGATGTCGACGGCCTGGAAGTCCTCCTTGTGCAGCCGGGCGCGTGGTGCCTGCCCGGTGATGCACAGGATCGGGATCGAGTCGGCCGAAGCCGAGTACAGGCCGGTGATCATGTCGGTGCCTGCGGGACCGGAGGTGCCGATGCACACGCCGATGTTGCCCGCCTTGGTTCTGGTGTAGCCCTCGGCCATGTGCGACGCACCTTCCACGTGCCGCGCGAGCACGTGGTCGATGCCGCCGCTGGCGCGCATCGCGGCGTAGAACGGGTTGATCGCGGCGCCCGGGACGCCGAACGCGTTGGTCACACCCTCACGCTTGAGGATCTCCACTGCCGCGCGGGCGGCCGTCATTCGAGGCATGGTGGCTCCTGGGTCAGGTGGTTGCGGCCGGTATGAAGGGAGCTTTGGTGCGCATCATGCGCACCAAAGGTCCCTTCATACCGATTGGCGGCGGGCGGGGGTGGCACTGAGCTCTTCGACTAGCTTGAGTAGGCCGGAGTGGTCCAGGCCGCCGTCGCCGCGGTGCACCATTGCGGCGACGAGCTGCGAGACGACCGCGCCGAGCGGGATGGCCACGCCTGCCTCGCGGGCGGCGGCCTGGACGATGCCCAGGTCCTTGTGGTGCAGCGCCAGCCGGAAGCCCGGGGTGAAGTCGCGCTTGAGCATCCCAGCGGCCTTGCGGTCCAGGATCGCGTTTCCTGCCAGGCCGCCGGCCAGCACTGTGACTGCCGCTTCGGTGTCCACGCCGTGCGCTTCGAGGAACACGATGGATTCGGCGACCAGCTCGATGGTGCCTGCCACGATCAGCTGGTTGGCCGCCTTGACCGTCTGGCCCGCACCCGCAGGGCCGACGTGCACGACGGTTTTTCCGACAACGTCGAGGATCGGTTTCGCGGCAGCGAAGGCGGCTTCCTCGCCACCGACCATGATCGACAGGGTGCCGTTGATGGCGCCTTGTTCGCCACCGCTGACCGGCGCGTCGACCGCGCGGACACCCTGGGCCGTCGCGGCTTCGGCCACCGCCCGCGAGGTGTCGGGGCGGATGGTGCTGCAGTCGATGTAGAGCAGGTCGTCCTTGGCGTTGGCCAGGATGCCGTCCTCGCCGAGCGCGACCTCGGAGACGTCGGGGGAGTCCGGCAGCATGGTGATGACGACATCGGCATCACGCACGGCTTCGGCGACCGACTCTGCCGCGCGGCCGCCGAGTTCGTGGAGCCGATCGATGGCATCCCTGCTCAAGTTGTAGCCGATCACGTCGTAACCGGCGTTGACGAGGTTGGCGGCCATCGGGCCGCCCATGATGCCGAGTCCGATGAATCCCACGGTGGTCATGGATGAGGTCCTTTCTACTTGGTGAGCCATGCGAAGCTGTCCGCGCTGGCGCCGGAGGGCTTGTACTCGAGTCCGATCCAGCCGCGATAGCCATGGGCGTCGAGTTGGTTCAGGTAGCGATCGAGGTCCAGTTCGCCGGTGCCCGGTTCGTGGCGACCGGGAGCGTCGGCGATCTGCACGTGGGCGATCCGGTCGGCGCAGGTGTCGATCACCCGCTCGACGTCGTCGCCGTTGACGTGCAGGTGGTAGAGGTCGGCCAACAGGCCCGCGTTGGTCGCTCCGCGGGCGTGCACCCGGTCGATCACCGCGATCGCATCCGCGGCGGTACGCAGCGGATAGCTGGGTGCCCCGCTGACCGGCTCCACCAGCACTGTGCCGCCGACCCGGGCTACGCTCTTGGCCGCGTGCACCAGGTTCTCGACGGCCAGCTCGTCCTGCGCCCTCGGGTCGGCCCCCTCGATCCGGTTGCCGTAGAGCGCGTTGAACGCTCGGCAGCCGGTCCGCTCAGCGATCGCCGCCACCACCTCGGCGTTGTCCCGCAACTCCTGCTCCCGGCCAGGCCAGGACACCACACCACGATCACCGGCAGGCATGTCGCCCGCGAAGAAATTCAGGCCCACCAGGGCGACCCCGGCGTCACCGACCGCGGCCACGAACTCGTCCACCCGCGCCTGCGACGGCACCGCCTCGGCGAACGGCCACCAGAACTCCACCGCACCGAACCCAGCGGCCCTGGCGGCAGCTGGACGCTCAAGCACCGGCAACTCGGTGAACAAGATCGAGCAGTTCACCCCGAAGCGGTCGGCACACGGACTCATTCATCTCACCAGCTTTCACAATACGGAATCATAGTTCTGTTTTGTGAAAACTATACGGCCAACCTGCGACGCGCGTCAAGTAACGGGGCAACGCAACAGACCGCTCGCCGATGTGCCGAGCGGTCTCGGTGCGTGCCTGGTGTTCTGGTGATCAGTCGAAGTCGTGGTCGGCCATGCGCTTGGACAGTTGCGCCCCGACCTCGACCACTATGGGTGCGATGCGTTTCGCGGCCGCCAGCGTCAGCCGGCCCTCGGGGCCGGACACCGAGACAGCGGCCGGTATCGGGCCGCCGGTCAGCGGCACCGCTATACATCGCACGCCGAGCTCCTGCTCGCTCTCGTCCACGGCATAGCCCTGCGCGGCGATGTCGGCCAGGTGCGCGATGAACTCCTCGGGATCGGTGTGCGTGTGCGGGGTGTAGGCGGCCATTCCGGTGCGCTTGAGCAGGTCGCGCACCTCGTCGGCGGGCACCTGCGAGAGCATGGCCTTGCCGACCCCGGTGCCGTGCGGCAACAGCCTGCGGCCGACCTCGGTGAACATGCGCATCGAGTGCTTCGACGGAATTTGCGCCACGTACACGACCTCGTCGCGCTCAAGCACAGCGAGGTTGGCCGTCTCGCCGATCTCGTCGACGAGTTGGGTGAGGTACGGGCGGGCCCAGGTGCCGAACTGCTTGCTGGCGTGCTCGCCGAGCCGGATCAGCCGCGAGCCCAGTGCGTACCGCCGACTGGCGTTCTGCCGGACGTAGCCCAGGCTGACCAGCGTGCGGATGAGCCGGTGAATAGTCGGCATCGGCAGTCCGGTAGTGCCGGCCAGCTCGGAAAGGCTCGCCTCGCCACCGGTGTCGGCGAGCCCTTCGAGCAGCTCGAACGCGCGCTGCAGTGACTGCACGCCCCCGCCGTCGCGCGATGGCTTCTGCGGCGCCACGTCAACTCCTCTCGCCGTCATCCCTACCCGCTTTGTTCTTCCGCAATGCAAAAACTATAGTCCGTCCTGTAGAGAAAAGCAGTTCCCGAGGCTGGAGTGTTCGCATGTCTGATGTTCGTGTTATTGGCGGCCAGGTCGAGCGTGGGGAGGAGATCCTGACACCGGAGGCGCTCGCGTTCGTTGGTGGCTTGCACGAGGCCTTCGCCGCACGCAGGGACGAGCTCCTGCGGGCGCGCACTGTGCGCCGCGAGGAAGCCGCCCGCACCGGAAAGCTCGACTTCCTGCCGGAGACCAAGGACGTCCGCGAAGGCGACTGGCACGTCGCGGCGGCTCCCGAGGCCCTGCGTGACCGGCGGGTGGAGATCACCGGCCCTACCGACCGCAAGATGACCATCAACGCGCTGAACTCCGGGGCCAAGGTATGGCTGGCTGATCTCGAGGACGCCAACACGCCGCACTGGGCCAACGTGGTATCCGGTCAGGTCAACCTCTACGACGCGGCCCGCAAGACCATCGAGCTGACCACCCCTGAGAAGAGCTACACCCTGCGCACCGACATCGCGCACCCCACCGTGGTGGTCCGCCCGCGCGGCTGGCACCTGCCGGACCGCAACATCGAGATCGACGGCAAGCCCGCAGTGGGTGCGCTGGTCGACTTCGGCCTGCACTTCTTCCACAATGCCGCCTACCTCTCCGAGCAGGGTGCCGGCCCGTTCTACTACCTGCCGAAGATGGAGAGCCATCTCGAGGCCCGGTTGTGGAACGACGTGTTCACCCACGCGCAGGCCGAGCTGGGCGTCCCGCACGGCACAGTCCGCGCCACGGTGCTGATCGAGACCATCCCGGCCGCCTTCGAGATGGAGGAGATTCTCTACGAACTGCGCAACCACGCCTCCGGCCTCAACGCAGGCCGCTGGGACTACCTGTTCAGCGTCATCAAGTACTTCCGGGACGCGGGCGAGAAGTTCACCCTGCCCGACCGCAATGCGGTGACCATGACGGCGCCGTTCATGCGGGCCTACACCGAGCTGCTGGTGCGCACCTGCCACAAGCGTGGTGCGTTCGCCATCGGCGGCATGGCCGCGTTCATCCCGAACCGCCGCGACCCGGAGGTCACCGAGCAGGCGCTGGCCAAGGTGCGCGACGACAAGAACCGTGAGGCGGGCGATGGCTTCGACGGTTCCTGGGTCGCCCATCCCGATCTCGTGCCGGTGTGCCGGGAGATCTTCGACGGTGTACTGGGCGAGGCCCCCAATCAGCTGGACCGGACCCGCGACGAGGTGTCGGTGACCGCCGAGCAGTTGCTCGACGTGGCCGCCACCCCGGGTGCCGCGACCAAGGCGGGTCTGCGCGCCGCCGTTGACATCGGTGTGCGCTACATCGCGTCCTGGCTGGGCGGCAACGGCGCGGCGGCGATCCACAACCTGATGGAGGACGCCGCGACCGCCGAGATCTCCCGTTCCCAGCTGTGGCAGTGGGTGAACAACGGCGTCGAGCTCGACGGTGGCACCAAGGTCACCGCTGAGCTGGTTCGCGAGGTGCTCGCCGAGATCCGCGCCGAGCTGGCCGATGGGATCGACGCCGAGCTGCTCGACGCGGCGGCCGAGTTGTTCGAGCAGGTGGCGCTGGCCGAGGAGTTCCCGGACTTCCTCACCCTGCCCGCCTACGACAAGATTCAGTAGCGCACAGGGCTGCAGGTGGCGTGGTGTCGTGAGTGAAAGTGGTTGCTCTGGCGGCCATAATCACTCACGAGGCCACCCCACCTGCACGGGTTATCCCAGGGCTGCCCGGATCCTGCGTTCGCGGACGTCGGGGTGCTGGTTGGGGCAGCTGGTGCACTTCTCCTGGCCGGTCGCCTTGTCGATGAGGCAGCAGGACACCCTGCGCGCCACCCGGTGCGGCCCGACCTCGATGTAGCGGGGGCGAGGCATGATCACGCCGATGCCGTCGGCCAGCGGACCCGCCAGGTCGATCGCGCTGTCGACATCGCCGGTCGCCTGGCCTGCCCAGAGCAACCGGTTTGCGATGGAGTCCGCGGCGATCCCCCACAGAGCCCGTGTGCGGGCGCCGGATGCCGCGGCGACACTTGCTATCGCCGGTTCCAACGCCGCTCGGTAGGCGTGGCCCAGTTCGGTCGCGTCGCCGTCGAAATCGCGCGAGGAAGCCGACCCTGAAAACCGTCCGTCCGGCCCGATCTGCAGGGTGATTGCGTCCAGCGCGGGATCGAGCGGATGCCCTGACCGCACAAGGGATTCCAGCGGCGGGGCGACCAGCACCGAGGACGCCGAGTACCACCAGATGGTGCCCAGCACCCGGGAAGGGGCGGGCCCGTAAAGCTGCCGGGCGAGTTTCAGCCTGCCCTGCATCCACACCGGATCGGTGATCAAGGAAGCGGGAGTCTCACTCGGCCGCACTCCCATCCTCCAATCCTCTCGGTCGGTATACCGCGACGGTGCACGATGCGGTCACCTCAACCGGCTCGGTGATGCCGTCCAGGCGGGCGGAGGATGCGTGATGCGCGTTCGGGCCCATGCCGATCAGGGCACGCGCCGCGATAGCGGACAGCGACAGTCCGAAGGTGCAGTTCTCTAGTGCGGTAAGCGAAAAGTGCTCGGAGAGCGCATCGGAGACCCTCCGCTCCTTGTCGGGATCCACGTCGAGCAGGTCGGCGATGCTGGCGAGCTCGGCCAGGTGGTTCCGCGTCGGGGTCACCACAAGCAGGGCGCCGTCGGAGCGCAGGATGCGCCGGAACTCCGCCCCGTTCCGCGGCGCGAACACGTTGAGCACCAAGGAAACGCAGCCGGTGGTCAAGGGCAACGGCTGCCACAGGTTCCACACCACGGCCGCCGCTCTCGGGTGCGCCCGGGCGGCTCGGCGCAACGCCGACGCCGACACGTCCACCGCCAGACCAGTCGCCGCTGGCAGCGCGTCCAGCACCGTCGCCAGGTAGTACCCGGTGCCCGCGCCCGCGTCGACCACGAGCTCGGCATGTGGTGCCGCCGCCTTGGCAGCTCGGGTGATCGCCGCCGCCAGTGGCGCGTAGTGGCCGGCCGCGAGGAACTCGACGCGCGACGCCACCATCTCGGCCGTGTCCGCGGTGCCAGATACGATCTTGGCGTGTAGCAGGTTGACATATCCCTGTTTGGCGATGTCGAAGCTGTGGCCAGCGGAACAGCGCAGCGACCGGCCTGTCGATTCGAGCGCACCACCACACAGCGAACACCGCAGCGCGCGAAGAACGGGGTCCGCGAAAGCGGGGCGCTCGCCGCCGGTCACGGAGCGTGCGTTAACCAACGCTCTCGGTGGAACTCTGCTGGTCACTATCCTCCACATCATCCATCCGGGGGGTGGACACCGGGTGCGCGAAACCTGTCGTTAACACAAGCTGTCCTTCGGTTCACAGTAGAGAAACCTGGGAAGCGATCTCGCGCAACATGGCTTCCCGATGCTGTGCGCCAATTGTCATGTACGCGAGTCGGTCCAAGGAGAAGGCATGACTCCAGACGAAGCTGCAAACTTCGGGAATACCGCCTGGCTGCTCACCAGCGCCGCATTGGTGCTGTTGATGGTTCCAGGCCTGGCGTTCTTCTACGGCGGCATGGTCCGCTCGAAGAGCGTCCTCAACATGCTCATGATGAGCTTCGGCTCGATGGGCCTCATCGGTGTGCTGTGGGTCATCTACGGCTACTCGATGGCGTTCGGCAACGACATCGGCGGTGGGGTGCTCGGTGACCCGTTCGAGTACATCGGGCTGTCCGGCCTGATGGGCGGGGATGCGCTCACCGGCACCGGCTTCGTCGCATTCCAGGCCATGTTCGCGATTCTGACCGTCGCGTTGATCTCCGGCGCGATCGCCGACCGCGCGCGGTTCGGCGCTTGGCTGCTGTTCGCCGGTCTGTGGGCCACGCTGGTCTACTTCCCGGTGGCGCACTGGGTGTTCGCCTTCGACAACGAGGACGCGGGCGTTGTGGGTGGCTGGATCGCCAACACACTCGGCGCGCTCGACTTCGCCGGTGGTACCGCGGTGCACGTCAACGCCGGTGCTGCCGCCCTGGCCCTCGCCCTGGTGCTGGGTAAGCGCAAGGGTTGGCCGAAGGAGCCGATGAAGCCGCACAACCTGCCGTTCGTGATGCTCGGTGCCGGACTGCTGTGGTTCGGCTGGTTCGGCTTCAACGCAGGGTCTGCCTTGGGCGCCAACGAGCTGGCCGGTCTGGCGTTCATCAACACCCTGACCGCGACCTCTGCCGCGATGCTCGGCTGGCTGCTGCTGGAGCGCATCCGGGACGGTAACGCGACCAGCCTTGGTGCCGCTTCCGGTGTCGTCGCCGGTCTGGTCGCCATCACGCCCGCCTGTGCCTTCGTGGACACCTGGGGTGCGCTGGCCATCGGGTTCCTTGCCGGCGTCATCTGCGCGCTGGCGGTCGGCCTGAAGTACAAGCTGCGCTACGACGACTCGCTTGACGTGGTGGGCATCCACCTGGTCGGTGGTTTGTTCGGCACGCTGATGATCGGTCTGGTCGGCACCACGAACGTGAACGACGGCGGAGCCGACGGCCTGATCTACGGCGGCGGCTTCGACGTCATCGCCAACCAGGCCATTGCCGCGGTCGCGGTGCTTGTCTACTCGTTCGTGCTCGCCTTCATCATCGGCTTCGCGATCAACAAGACGATGGGCTTCCGGGTCAGCGAAGAGGTCGAGGTCTCTGGTATCGATGAGGCAGAGCACGCTGAGGTCGGCTACGAGCTCGGCGTTTCCCGGGGCGGACGTACCGGTTCCGTCACCACCAGCGCCGCTGGCAAGAAGCTTGAGGGGAGCAAGGCATGAAGCTCATCACCGCCATCATCAAGCCGTTCACTCTGGATGATGTCCGCAACGCCCTCGAGCAGCTCGGCGTGCTGGGCATGACGGTCAGCGAGGTCCAGGGCTACGGCAGGCAGAAGGGCCACACCGAGGTCTACCGCGGTGCCGAATATGCGGTCGACTTCGTTGCCAAGCTCCGCATCGAGGTCGTCACCGACGACTCCAGCGTGGACAAGACCATCGAGGCGATCGTGGGTGCGGCGCATACCGGCAAGATCGGTGACGGCAAGGTGTGGGTCACCCCGGTGGAGACGGTCATCAGGGTTCGTACCGGCGAACGCGGCACGGACGCCCTGTAGCGAATGGTCATAGGGGAGTTGGTCGAGGCGGCCGAACGCATCCTCGGTAGCAAACACGGGCGGCAGCAACACGGCCGGATGGGAGCCACCGCGCTGCGAGCCGCGCTCGTGGACCTCTATGAGTTCTGGTTGGGAAAGGGCGCGGCGGCGGCCGGCGTCGACACCGAACATCCCGGTGTCGCGCTGGTCGCCGTCGGCGGCCTTGGGCGCAAGGAACTGGTGCCCTACTCCGACCTCGACCTCGTCTTGGTACACACCGGACAGTCCGGCATTTCCGAGATTGCCGACAAGCTGTGGTATCCGCTGTGGGACGCGCGGGTCGGCCTCGACCACTCCGTTCGCACGCCGCGGGAGGCGCTGGCGGTCGCTCGCGACGACCTGCGCACCGCGCTTGGCCTGCTCGACGCGCGGCACATCTCCGGTGACACCGAGGTCGCCGGCTCGCTCGAGCATGCGGCGCGGGAGCAATGGCAGCGCACCGCGCGTAAACGGGTGGGGGAGATCGCGGACTCGGTGCGTCAGCGCTGGCACCGCACCGGGGAGATCGGTCAGATGGCCGAACCCGACCTTAAGTATGCCGGCGGGGGGCTGCGTGACCTGGGCCTGCTCGATGCCCTTGCCGCGGCACAGCTGATCGACCGGCCGGCCGAAGAGCTGCTGGCGGCCAAGAAACTTCTGCTCGACGTGCGCACCGAACTCCGGTTGGAACTGCGCCGCGATCGCGACGTACTCGGCGCTGTGCACGCCGACAAGATCGCGACCGAACTGGGGTTCGATGACCGGTTCGCGCTTGCCCGTGAGCTTTCCGGAGCGGGACGCACCGTCCGCTACGCCGTCGACCTTGCGTTGCGGGCCACCGTGGAGGGTCCAAAGCGGACGTTCGGCTTGCGGCCCAGCCGTAAGCCGCTGGACGAAGGCGTTGTCCTGCACGGAAATGAGGTCGCGCTGGCGCGCGGTGCCGTTCCGGCCAAGGATCCGGCCCTTTTGCTGCGCATCGCCGCGGCCTCGGCGCGCACGGGGCGGCCGATCACCCACAGTGCGCTGCGCACCCTGGCCGATTCCGCCCCCGAACTGCGCTCGCCGTGGCCTGCCGAGGCGCGCCAGGAGCTCACCGCGCTGCTCGGTGCGGGGGAGGGGCTGATCGACGCCATTGAGGCGCTGGACAACACCGGCCTGTGGGCTCGGTTGTTCCCCGAGTGGGGGGCGGTGCGGGACCTGCCACCTCGCGCGCCGGTGCACGCCTGGACGGTGGATCGTCACCTGGTACAGACCTGTGTTGAGGCCGCCAAGCTGATCACAACCGTTTCTCGGCCGGACCTGCTGGTGCTGGGTGCGCTGCTGCACGACATCGGTAAGGGCAGGGACGAGGACCATTCGGTGCTCGGCGCGAAGATCACCGAGCAGGTCGCGACGAGGATCGGCCTGCCGGAGGCCGACGTCGAGCTGGCAACGGCGATGGTCCGCCACCATCTGCTGCTGCCGCACACCGCCATGCGCAGGGACATCAGCGATCCGGACACGGTCGGCCGCGTCGTCGAGGCCATCGGCCACAATCCGGTGCTGCTGGACTTGCTGCACGCGCTGGCCAAGGCCGACTCACTCGCGACCGGGCCCGGCGTCTGGACCGAGTGGAAGGCCGGGCTGCTCGTTGAGATCGTTGGCCGGTGCAGGCAGGTCATGCACGGCAACGGGTTCACCCGGCCCGAGCCGCTGGACGAGGGTCAGCGACTGCTGGCCGAGCGGGTCAAGGTTTCCGGGCGTACCGAAGTTCTCGTCTCGTCGGAGGGCAACGTCGCCACCATCACGGTCGCGGTTGCGCCCGGTGTAGAACTGCTCGCTGCGACCGCGGGGGTGCTCGCCCTGCAGTCGCTTGAGGTGCACACCGCCTCGCTGCACACACATGCCGGAGTGTGGGTGGGTTTGTTCAACGCGTCACCCCGCTTCGGTTCTCCACCGGACCCCGCGTTGCTACGGGAGAAGATCGCGCGTGCGGTCAACGGGCAACTGGCGTTGGCGGACAGCCTGGCCACCAAGGAGCGGGACTACGGCGACAGTGTGGTCACGCCTGCCGCGCCCAGGGTGCTCTGGTTCGACGACGAGACATCGGGCGCCGACACCGTGCTGCTCGAATTGCGGGCGGCCGATCGGATCGGCCTGCTGTACCGCGTAGCCGGTGCGTTGCGGGCCTGCGACGCACACGTTATCTGGGCGCGGGTAGCCACGCTGGGCGCGTCTTGCGTGGATTCGTTCGCGCTGCGGCACGCCCGCGGCGAACCGGGCCCCGAATGGCGCCGCCAAGTAGAAAAGGCCGTACTCGCTGCAGCACAGGACTGACCCTGCACTCCGGCCCCCCTCCTCGTGAGTGAATGTTGTTGTCCCGGCAACCCTGGTCACTCACGACCGCGGCTGGGTGCCTCGTGAGTG
>JBOHER010000022.1:0-3170 GCA_050701115.1 Haloechinothrix sp.
ACGTTCTACGGCAGCATGATCACGACACGCCGCCCGAGATCATCATCACCCAAACAGCCCAGCACGTCGCCGGAACCGGCCGACCCTCGCCGAGGCCCTCAAACTGCGAAACTCAAGACTACGTGATCGCCTCGGATATCAACTCCGGGTTGTGGGTGTTCAAGCTCGACCGGCGGTGAAGCCTGGTTGACCGCCGAGAAACGCCATCAGGACGAGAGGTCGCTTGCATGAGCACCGCAAGCGACCCCTCGTTGATCGTCGCGGAACAACCCTGAGCTCGCGCCGGTGAGATTTGTCGCCGCGGACCATCCGTGACGAACCGGACTCCGAACCGCACATGCAACCCGAAACAGCCAACTACGAAGGGTTAGCCATGCGGTTACTGTGCGGATTCAAGATGGTCGCGGTACCGGCCGCGGCAGTGCTATTTGCTTCAGCATGTGCGGGTGCTGCGGGGGTTTCGCCTTCGGGGCCTTCGGGCTCGTCCGAGGCGGGGGAGGGTGTCAACCACACCCACCGCGCTGCGCAGGAGGGCGGGGACCTCTCGGCGGAGGACCTACGCATCACGCTGGAACGTCAGCTGGGTCAGCACGCGTTGCTGGCGGTAGAGGCCATGCGCGCAGGTGTCGCGGGCCAAGACCACTTCGAGGCCGCAGGGGCGTCGCTCGCGCAGAACACCGAGGACCTGACCGATTCGGTTGGCCTGGTCTACGGCGACGACGGTGCGAAGGCGTTCAACGACCTGTGGAGCGACCACATTGACTTCTTCGTCCAGTACACAACGGGTGTCGCCGAAGATGATCAAGAGGCGCAGGATGAGGCTCTCGATCGGCTGAACCAGTACCGTCAGGACTTCGGTGAGTTCCTTGAGGGCGCCACCGAAGGCGAGCTGCCGGCAAACGCGGTCGCCGACCTGCTGCAGGTGCACGTCGACCAGCTCGTCGCGCAGGTCGACTCCTATGCAGAGGAGGACTACACCACTGCCGCCGAGCAGACCCGTGAGGCCTACGCCCACATGTTCGAGACGGCGAAGGGCCTTGCCGGGGCGATCGTGGCGACGCAGGACGGATTCGACGGTGACCTGGAGAGTGCCGCGATCGATCTGCGCTCGGGCCTTGGTCAGCAACTCGGTGAGCACGCTCAGCTCGCAGTGCAGGCCATGCGCGCCGGCGTGAGCGGTCAGGACGACTTCGAGGCACTCGCGGGTGCGTTGGACGGCAACACCCAGGACCTGACCGCGTCGATCTCCAGCGTGTTCGGTGAGGAAGGTGGCCAGGCGTTCATGGAGATGTGGGCCGACCACATCGACTTCTTCGTCCAGTACACCGTCGGTCTTGCCGAAGGCGACCAGGAGGCACAGGATGCCGCGAGGGCCCGGCTTGAGCAATACCGCCAGGACTTCGCGCAGTTCCTCGACACGGCATCCGAGGGCAACATCCCGGGCGACGTTGTTGCCGAGGCACTCCAGGTGCACGTGAACGACCTGATCGATCAGGTTGACGCGTTCGAGGCAGGAGAGTTCGAGAACGCGTTCACCAATGCCTACGACGCCTACAACCACATGTATGACACGGCTGCGGCGCTGGCAGGTGGCATCGTTGCCTTCATGGGAGACGAGATGCCTGAGGGCGGAGTCGAGACCGGCGGGGGCGGCACGGTCAACTGAAGTGGCCGTGAGACACGATCCCCGGGTTCCTGTCCGCGGGTCCCGGTCACCTTGGGTGGCCGGGATCCGTTTCCACCCAAGGTGAGGACGCCATCATGACCTTCCTCCATCGCTTCTTCGCCGCACTTGCCGTGCTGATCGGGCTCGCCCTGTTTGGCGGTTGTTCGGCGGGTGCGGGCGAGGAAAGCGGCGATTCCGTAGCGGCGATTCCCATCCCGGAGGGCCTTGACCCTGTTCGCGACCACCGGTCGGTACGGGTGCAGGAGCCCGCGGCGGATCCGACGTCTGTGTCGATCCCCGCGCTCGATATTGACGGCCCGCTCACCAAGACGGGGCTCAACGACGACCGCACGCTGGAGATCCCCGAGTTCGGGGACATGAGCTGGTTCGAGCGAGGTGTCACCCCGGGTGATCCCGGCCCCGCGGCGATCCTCGGGCATGTCGACACCCGCTCCGGCCCGGACGTCTTCTACCGCCTGCATGAGCTCACGCCTGGCGACGAGATCATCGTCGAGTCCGAGGACGGTGAGTCGCTCACGTTTGTGGTGAACCGCGTCGAGCAGCACGCCAAGGAGACCTTCCCCACCGAAGCGGTCTGGCTGCCCACGTCGAAGCCTGAACTTCGGCTCATTACCTGCGGTGGCGATTTCGACAACCGGGAGCGCAGCTACCGGGACAATGTCATCGCCTTCGCATCCTTGAAGTCCTGACGGGCACTCCGAGCGGGCTGCGGCATTCGAACCGGAAAGGATCGCTAGATATGCGTACATTCATACTCGCGGCGGCCACAGCGCTCGCGCTGTCAGCTTGTGCCGCACAAGACCAGGACGAACCGGCGCCCGAGCCTGATGTCGAGGCGACACAACCGGCGACGGATGAACCCGGCGAGCCAACGGACGACGCCGCTGACGAACCGACGGATGACGGCCCGGACGCCCCACCGCCCGATGCCGGCACCGAGACCGTCGAGATCGTGGACTTCGAGTTCGCCCCCGGTGACATCGAGGTACCAGTCGGCACCACCGTCGAGTGGACCCAGCAGGACAGTTCCCTGCACACGGTCGACTTCGAAGACGGAGAGGAATCCGGCGACCTCGAGCAGGGCGACACCTATTCGCGCACGTTCGATGAGCCAGGTGAGTATCCCTACGATTGCTTCTATCACCCGAGGATGACGGCAACTGTGACCGTGACGGCGGAGTAGGCACGGCTCATGTTCGCTGATGTCGTCGGGCGGGTTTCCGCGTCCGCCGACCCTGGGCAAGTAGCGATGCCGCGCAGACAATGACCAGTAGTTCGGCCACAGCAGCGATTGTCTCGGGTGCGCCGAACACCAGTGGCGAGGGGGGCCCGAACAAGCCGATGGTGCGATCGATGAGGAACGCCACCAGGGTCGCCGCACCGAATCCTGCTGCTGCCAGCAACGGCAGCCAGTGGCGCCACACAAGTACCGCGATCGCTATCACCACGCCTGCCACGACGTTGACAAGGAACAGCGGACCGA